>NZ_DASXHN010000519.1:0-36209 GCF_036488505.1 Paraburkholderia sp.
GGGTTCCAGAAGCGCGTTTGGTGACCGAAGTGGACACCGGCTTCCAGCATTTGACGCATCGTGACTGCCATGAAAATCTCCGCGAGGGTTGGGTCTTAAGCCGGCTGCCGCATCGGCCGCGTCCGCCTTCCGGCTGGAACGCGACGACACCCTGGGTGCGCCGGCTTGCGAGTGAACTGCCTTACTGCTACATGACTCGTGACGCACGAGAAAAACCGTGCGTCACGATAAGCCTTTCCCGACCAGCCGCCTTGCAATGCTTGCAGTGCAATCACACCGCAATAAAAACTGGACTTGGATCGACTTAGCCGAAGATTATAGCACGTGACTACTGGCTCCCTCAAGCCGTGCGGGTAATGCCCGCAAGCTTCCGACAGAGTCGGCGCGACGCCATCGTCACCCTTCCGAAAGAGACCCGAACCGCGGTTTGTATTTGGACAATTCGTATCCAGCCGGCGAAAGCCGCTCCGGGCAACATTCCTGAAATGACGCCACCGGCGCCCTCGCCAAAATGCCGGAACCCGCTTGTAAAAGCCTGCGGCGGCAGACATATGGTGAGATAATCTCGCGATAAATCGCATTTCAGGCCCGACTCATGGCTATTACCCTCAAAAACGATCACGATATCGCGCAGATGCGCGTCGCCTGCCGACTCGCCAGCGAAGTGCTCGACTACATTACGCCGTTCGTGAAAGTCGGCGTCACCACCGGTGAACTCGACCGCTTATGCCACGAATACATGCTCAAGGAACAGGGCACCGTTCCGGCACCACTCAATTACCAGCCGCCCGGCTACCCGCCCTATCCGAAAGCCACCTGCATTTCCGTCAACGACGTGATCTGCCACGGCATCCCCGGCGACAAGGCGCTGAAGAACGGCGACGCGTTGAATATTGACATCACCGTCATCAAGGAAGGCTACTTCGGCGATACGAGCCGTATGTTCATCGTCGGTGAAGGCTCGATCATGGCGAAACGGCTCGTGCAGGCCACCTTCGAATGCATGTGGCTCGGCATCGACCAGGTACGCCCCGGCGCGCATCTCGGCGATATCGGTTACGCGATCCAGAAGCACGCCGAAGGCCTCGGCTACAGCGTGGTGCGCGAATACTGCGGCCACGGCATCGGCACCGTGTTTCACGAAGATCCGCAGATCCTGCACTACGGGCGTCCCGGCACCGGGCTCGAACTGCAGCCGGGGATGATCTTCACGATCGAGCCGATGATCAATGCCGGCCGCCGCGACATCCGCACGATGCCGGATCAGTGGACCGTCAAGACCAAGGACCGTAGCCTGTCCGCCCAATGGGAGCATACGGTGCTCGTCACGGAGAGCGGCCACGACGTGCTGACCGTGTCGGCCGGCACGCCCGCGCGTCCGTCCGCGCGTCCGCCCGTTGTGGCCACCGCCTGAGCACGCCCCGACCTGACCACCCGCCTGCCAATGAGTAGCGCTCCAGCCGTCGCCCCAGCCCACGCCAGCTCGCTCAAAGCGGACTACAAAGTGGCCAAAGCCCAGTTGCTGGAACGCTTTCGCAGCGCGACCAACGTCGACGCGTTGATGGGCGCGCTCGCGCGCGCCACCGACAACTCGTTGCGCGCCGCCTGGGACACCTGCGAGCTGCCCGGCGAGCTCGCGCTCGTCGCGGTCGGCGGCTACGGGCGCGGCGAACTCGCGCCTCACTCCGACATCGACATTCTCGTGCTACTGCCCGATGCGCCGTGCCCGCACCTCGACGCGCGTATCGAGCGCTTCATCGGCCTCGCGTGGGATCTCGGCCTCGAGCTCGGCAGCAGTGTGCGCAGCGTGTCGCAATGCATCGTGGAAGCGGCCAACGACGTGACGGTGCGCACCTCGCTGCTCGAGGCTCGGCGCATCACCGGCAGCGCTGCACTGTTCGACGATTTCGCGCGGCGTTACCGCGCCGCGCTCGATCCGAAGGCGTTCTTCCAGGCGAAGGTGCTGGAAATGCGCCAGCGCCACGCGAAGTTTCAGGACACGCCTTACGCGCTCGAACCGAACATCAAGGAAAGTCCGGGCGGGCTACGCGATTTGCAACTGATCCTGTGGGTCACCCAGGCGGCCGGTTTCGGCAGCAGTTGGCGCGAGCTCGAAGCGCGCGGTCTCATCACCGAGCGCGAGGCGCGCGAGTTGCGCCGCAACGAGGGCTTCCTGAAGTCGCTGCGCGCGCGGCTGCACGTCATCGCAGGCCGGCGCCAGGACATCCTGGTGTTCGACCTGCAGACACCGGTCGCCGAAAGCCTCGGCTACCAGCCGACCGCCCCGAAACGCGCGAGCGAACAGCTGATGCGCCGCTACTACTGGGCCGCCAAAGCCGTCACACAGCTCGCGACGATCCTGATCCAGAACATCGAGGCGCAGCTTTTCCCGAACACGAGCGGTATCACGCGAGTGCTGTCGGACCGCTTCGTCGAAAAGCAGGGCATGCTCGAGATCGCTTCCGACGACGTGTTCCTGCGCGAGCCGAACGCGATTCTCGAAGCCTTCCTGCTGTACGAACGCACGCCCGGCGTGAAGGGCCTGTCGGCGCGCACGCTACGCGCGATCTACAACGCTCGCGACATGATGAACCAGCATTGGCGGCGCGACCCTGAAAACCGGCGCCTGTTCATGGAGATCCTGAAGCAGCCGGCCGGCATCACGCATGCTTTCCGGCTGATGAACCAGACCAGCGTGCTCGGTCGCTATCTGCTGAATTTCCGGCGCATCGTCGGCCAGATGCAGCACGACCTGTATCACGTCTACACGGTCGATCAGCACATCCTGATGGTGCTGCGCAATCTGCGCCGCTTCGCGGTGGCCGAACATGCGCACGAATATCCATTCTGCAGCCAGTTGATGGTCAGCTTCGACCGGGAATGGGTACTGTATGTAGCGGCGCTGTTTCACGACATCGCGAAAGGCCGCGGTGGCGACCACTCTACGCTGGGTATGGCCGACGCCCAGCGCTTTTGCCGGCAGCACGGCATCGACGACGAGGACGGCGATCTGATCGTGTGGCTGGTGCAGCAGCATCTGACGATGAGCCAGGTCGCGCAGAAGCAGGACACGAGCGACCCTGAAGTGATCAAGCGCTTTGCCGAACTGGTCGGCACCGAGCGCCGCCTGAGCGCGCTTTACCTGCTGACGGTGGCCGACATCCGCGGCACCAGTCCGAAGGTCTGGAACACGTGGAAAGGCAAGCTGCTCGAGGATCTGTACCGCAGCACGCTGGCCGTGCTCGGCGGCGCGCGGCCCGACACGCATTCAGAGCTGAAGTCGCGCCAGGAAGAAGCGCTCGCGCTGCTGCGGCTGGAGACTGTGCCGGAAGGTGCGCAACGGGCGCTGTGGAGCGAGCTCGACGTCGGTTATTTCCTGCGCCACGATGCGGCCGATATCGCGTGGCAAACACGCGTGCTCTATCGCCACGTCGACACGCCGACGCCGCTCGTACGCGCCCGCCCGTCGCCGATCGGCGAAGCGTTGCAGGTGCTCGTCTACGTGAAGGACCAGCCGGACCTGTTCGCCGGCATCTGCGCGTACTTCGACCGCAAAGGGCTGTCCGTACTCGATGCTCGCGTGAGCACCACGCGCCACGGCTACGCCCTCGATAACTTCCTCGTCGCGCACGCCGAGCGGGACGTGCATTACCGCGACATCGCCAATCTGGTCGAACAGGAGCTGAGCGCGCGCCTCACCGGCCACGGCACGCTGCTGCCGGGACCGTCGAAGGGCCGGTTGTCGCGCCTGTCGCGCACTTTTCCGATTACCCCGCGCGTCGACCTGCGAGCCGACGAGCGCGGCCAATACTACATCCTGTCCGTGTCGGCTAACGACCGGCCGGGCCTCCTTTATTCGATCGCGCGCGTGCTGGCCGAGCACCGGGTCGGCGTCGCGTCGGCGCGGATCAATACGCTCGGCGAACGCGTCGAAGACGTGTTCCTGCTCGAAGGACACAGCCTGTCGGACAGCCGCCTGCAAATCCAGGTCGAAACCGAATTGCTGCGCGCGATCGCAGTGTGAGATTTCATGCGAGTCAAATTAACAGCCAAGCATCCGCGGCCGGCATCGACCGAACGCGCCCCTGTCCGTTTCGGCAGCGCGGCCGCGCGTAAGCCGACCCGTCCGGCGCGGCCGAAGCCGCCGCTCGCGGAGTCAGCCACGACACGCGACGGTGCGGCGAAGCGATCCACGAACGCCAGGCCAGCGGCCAGCGGCGCGCGTGGTGAGCGTGCCGAAGGGTCGTTCACGCGTGAGCGGAGCGCTGGTGCCGCAGGCGCGCCACGGCGCCCGGCTGGCGGTGGCGAGCGGGGCGAACGCGCGCCGCGCCGTTTGGAAGGCGCAGGCGAACGCGGTGAACGCGCGCCGCGTCGTTTCGAAGGCGCAGGCGAACGTGGCGAGCGCGCGCCGCGTCGTTTCGAAGGCGCAGGAGAACGTGGCGAACGCGCGCCGCGTCGTTTCGAAGGCGCGGGTGAACGTGGTGAACGCGCCCCGCGCCGTTTCGAAGGCGCGGGTGAACGTGGTGAACGCGCCCCGCGCCGTTCAGAAGGCACCAGCGAGCGCGCCGAACGCGCGCCGCGCAGTTTCAAAGGCACCAGCGAACGCGCCGAACGCGCACCACGCCGTTTCGAAGGCAGTGCGGATCGCGGCGAGCGCGCGCCGCGCAGTTTCGGTGACCGTCCTCCCCGCCGCGACGACGGCGAACGTCGCCCGTTCAGCGGTGCGCGCACGAGCGCAGGGCGTCCGTCGGAACACGGCACGCGGGGCGACCGGCCGGTGCGCAGCGAGCGCGATGCCGCCGACCGCCCGCGCTTCGGCAGTGATCGCGGCGCAGCGCAGCAGCGCAGCGGCCTCGATCGCGGTGAGCGTGGCGAGCGCAGCGCCGGCGCCCCGCGCCGCTTCGAAGGCGAGCGCGGCGAGCGCAGCTTCGCGAAACCCGTAAAAGCCAGCGAGAGCGAGCGTTCAGACCGCTCGGAGCGTCCATCGCGCGCACCGCGTGACAACCGCACTGACCGCGATGACCGTAACAAGCGCGGCGAGCGTAGCGAACGCGGCGACTCGACGCCCGCCAAACGCGAGTTCGGCGAGCGCCCCGCGCGCCGTGGCGAAGCTGCCGAACGCACTGCTCGCGGCTTCGACAAAATCTCACCGGCCGCCGCGCGCCGCGCTCCCGACGCGCGCCCCGCCCGCGCCGGCAAACCGCCCGCAGCCGCATCGGCGACCTCGCGCCGCGCTGCGGAAATCGACACGGCGCACCACATGTCACACGACACCCCGCGCCCGCCGCGACGTGACCGGGAAGACGCGCCCGGCATGTTGCGGCTGTCGAAGCTGATGTCGAAGCTCGGCATCTGCTCGCGCCGCGAGGCCGATGAATGGATCGAAAAAGGCTGGGTCATGGTCGACGGCGAACGCGTCGATACGCTCGGCGCCAAGGTCTTTCCGGACCAGCGCATCGACATCGATCCCGCGGCCCAAGCCGCGCAGTCGAGTCAGGTGACGGTGCTGATCCATAAGCCGGTCGGTCTCGTATCGGGTCAGGCCGAGGACGGTTATCAGCCCGCCATCACGCTCGTCACGCCGGAGAACCGCTGGGAAGGCGACCACTCGGGCATCCCCTTCGCGGTTTCGCATCTGCGCCAGCTGGCGCCGGCCGGACGGCTGGACATCGATTCGACCGGCCTGCTCGTGCTGACGCAGGACGGCCGCATCGCCAAACAGCTGATCGGCGGGCATTCGGAGGTCGACAAGGAGTATCTGGTGCGCGTCGCGTATGGCGAGCACACCGTCGACATCGAAAGCCGCTTCCCGGCTGACAGCCTCGAACTGCTGCGTCACGGGCTGTCGCTCGACGACGTGCCGCTGCGGCCGGCCGAAGTAAGCTGGCAGAACGGCGAGCAGTTGCGCTTCGTGCTGCGAGAGGGCAAGAAGCGCCAGATTCGCCGGATGTGCGAACTGGTCGGCCTCGAAGTCGTCGGTCTGAAGCGCGTGCGCGTGGGCCGCGTGATGCTCGGCGCGCTGCCGCCGGGCCAATGGCGTTATCTGTCGGAAGACGAAGCGTTCTGACGCCGCTCCCGTCCTGCCGTTTGCGCGGCGGCGCGCCGAGCCAGCAAAAAACCCACGTCTGTGCGTGGGTTTTTTGCTGGCGGCACGGGCGGCCTGCCGTGGCGAAACGGCAGACTCGGCAATCAATCGTCGCTATTCGGATCGAGGTCCGGAAACAGCACCTCGGTGAAACCGAATTTCGAGAAATCGTGGATCCGCATCGGGTACAGCTTGCCAATCAGGTGATCGCATTCGTGCTGCACGACCCGGGCATGAAAGCCGTCGGCCACCCGGTCGATCGGATTGCCGAACTGATCGAAGCCGTGATACCGGATCATCGAAAAGCGGCTCACCACGCCGCGCAGCCCCGGCACCGACAGGCAGCCCTCCCAGCTCTCTTCCATGTCCTGTGAGACCGGCGTGACGGTCGGGTTAATCAGCACCGTCTCCGGCACCGGCGGCGCGTCCGGATAGCGTTCGTTCTTGCCGAAACCGAAAATCACCACCTGCAGATTCACGCCGATCTGGGGCGCCGCGAGGCCCGCGCCGTTCGCGGCGTGCATGGTCTCGAACAGGTCCTTCACGAGCGTATGCAGTTCGGGCGTGTCGAAGCGATCGACCGGATCGGCAATACGCAGCAGGCGCGGATCGCCCATCTTGAGAATGTCGTGGATCATGAATGCCCCTCCAGGAGCTTGCGCATACCATCTTCGTCGAGTACGGGGATGCCGAGTTCCTCGGCCTTCGCGAGCTTGCTGCCCGCGTCGGCGCCCGCCACCACGTAACTGGTTTTCTTTGACACCGACCCGGCCACCTTCGCGCCGGCCGCTTCGAGCATGGCCTTCGCGTCCTCGCGCGACAGCTTCGGCAATGTGCCGGTCAGCACCACCGTCTGGCCGGCCAGCACGCCCTGCGGCGCCTTCGGCGCGGGCGGCCCCTCCGGCCACGTCACCTTGCCCGGCGCGCGCAACTGCTCGATCACCGTGCGGTTGTGCTCTTCGGCAAAGAACTGGTGCAGGGATTCGGCCACCACCGGACCCACGTCATTGACTTCGAGCAATTCTTCGAGCGAAGCATCCATGATCGGCGTCAACGAGCCGAAGTGCTTCGCGAGATCTTTCGCGGTCGATTCGCCGACATGGCGAATTCCGAGCGCGTAGATGAAACGGGCGAGCGTCGTGTGCTTGGCTTTTTCGAGCGAGTCGAGCAGGTTCTGCGCCGATTTGTCGGCGAAGCGATCGAGCTCCGCGAGCGTCGCAAAACCGAGGTTGAAGAGATCGGCTGGCGTACGCACCAGGTTCTGCTCGACCAGCTGATCGATGATCTTTTCGCCGAGGCCGTCGATATCCAGCGCGCGCCGCTGCGCGAAATGCCATAGCGCCTGCTTGCGCTGCGCCGGGCAGAACAGCCCGCCGGTGCAGCGCGCAATCGCCTCGTCGGGCAGCCGCTCGATCGACGAGCCGCACACCGGGCATTGGGTCGGCATCACGAACTCGTGGGCGTCGGCCGGACGGCGCTCGAGCAGCGCGCTCACTACCTCGGGAATCACATCGCCGGCGCGCCGCACGATCACGGTGTCGCCGATGCGGATGTCCTTGCGGCGCACCTCGTCCTCGTTGTGCAGCGTCGCGTTGGTGACCGTCGCGCCGCCGACGAAGACCGGCTCCAGTCGCGCGACCGGGGTGATCGCACCGGTGCGGCCGACCTGCACGTCGATCGCGACGAGTTTCGTCAGCGCTTCCTGCGCGGGGAATTTGTGCGCGAGTGCAAAACGCGGCGCGCGTGACACGAAGCCGAGCGCATCCTGCTCGTCGCGGCGGTTGACCTTGTAGACCACGCCGTCGATGTCGTACGGCAGCTTGTCGCGCTTCTCGCCGACCGCGCGGAAAAAACCGAGCATGCCTTCGGCGCCCTGCACGAGCGCGCGCTCGCCGTTCACGGGCAAGCCCATTTCCTTGTACCAGTCGAGCAGTTCGCTATGAGTGGCCGGCATCTCGATGCCTTCGAGCACGCCGATTCCGTAAGCGAAAAACGACAGCGGCCGATGCGCGGTGATCTTCGAGTCGAGCTGGCGCAGACTGCCCGCCGCCGCGTTGCGCGGGTTTGCGAATTCGCGTTGCCCGGCGGCGCGCTGGCGCTCGTTCAGGCGTTCGAAATCGCGCTTGAACATCAGCGCTTCGCCGCGCACGTCGAGCACGCGCGGCACGCGCTTGCCTTTGAGCTTCAGTGGAATGGAACGGATCGTACGGACGTTTTCGGTGACGTTCTCGCCGGTCGTGCCGTCGCCGCGAGTCGACGCCTGCACGAACACACCGTCGACGTAACGCAGGGAAATCGCGAGACCGTCGAATTTCAGCTCGGCCGCGTAATCGACCGGCACCGGCGGCTCGCTCGCATTCTTGCCGAGCGCCTCGCCGACGCGCTTGTCGAACGCGACGATGTCTTCATCGGCGAACCCGTTGTTCAGCGACAGCATCGGCTGGTCGTGCACGACCGGCTTGAAGCCGCTCGCCGCCTGGCCGCCGACGCGCTGGGTCGGCGAGTCCGGCACGATCAGGTCCGGATGCTCGGTTTCGATGCGATCGAGTTCCTTGAACAGCTTGTCGTACTCGGCGTCCGGCAGGTCGGGCTGATCGAGCACGTAGTACGCGTAGTTCGCGCGTTCGAGCTCCGCGCGCAGCCACGCGGCCCGCTCGCCCGGAGCGCTGGTTTCGGAAGAAGGGACGGGAGTTCGGGCCATGCTGTCGGCAGCTTCGGAAGGTGAAATTCGGACAGGCGATTATCGCAGGAAGCGTGCCCCTTTACATCGGCCGAATGGACGACCTGGGGCTATTGCGGAGCGCGAGCCGGTCGCGTTCGCGAGGCGTGCTATTTGCGCTGCCCCTGTCTGATCGACCCTACGCTGCGCCGCGGAACACGGCTTCGCGTCGCCGCCGAGCGATACAGCGAATGGAGCAGCGCAGCGCATCAATGCGCCACCCGAAATGAAGACGGCCGCGCGATGGGCGGCCGTCTTCGGAACACGAAAACACGAAAGCGTTGAAGCGTTACTGGCTGAACAAGCGCCGCGTGGCCGGGGAACCCGCCGGAATCCCCGCCTGTTCGAGCTTCGCGTAGAGCGTCATCAACTGCTTTTCGATTGCCAGCAGCGCGCTTTCCGGCAGCGGCCGGCGGCCATCGTCGACCACGCGCCCGCCGATGCGCTCGGCAAGCGACTTCGCGTAGTCGCACATCAGCCGGAACGGCAGAATGTCTTCGTCCGCAACCGGAACGTCGAGTACCAGCGTGATCATTTCGCCGCCCTTGTACGTCAGGTCGTCGCGCAGAAAATTGGTGTCGCCGAATTGCAGCATGAATACCGGGCTTTGCCGCGAGTCGAGTTTGACGAAGCGCGTGCCGTCGCGCGACAGCAGCAGCCCGTCCTGCGACGCAACCGCCTGCACGTAGTTGGCCGACCACGGCGCGCCATCGGACAGCACGTTGATCGACAGTTGCGCGTCGCACTGCGCGGCGAAGCCGTCGAGCTCGCGCGCCATCGCGACCGTTTCCAGCATGTCGGGGAATTCCGGCGCCGCGTCGAGCGCATCGGCAAGCTGCTGCACGCCGGTGACGAACTCGGAGAACTCGAGTTCGTTCAACGCGCCGCTGCGGTTGGCCAGTTGCGCGGCCGCGCGCAGTTCCTCGTAGCGCGCGCCGTTCTGCAGCAACTCCCACGCGCCGCCTTCGGGCTTGCCCTCGATATGCACCGGCTTGCTGCCCGCCCGGCGCAGACGCTGCGCAAGCGGAATCACCTTGTCACCGGCCACGGCGCCGTTGAGCCGGATCGGCACGATGCAGTCGATACGACGGTCGACGATCGCGGGCGGCGCCGCCGAAATCGTCGTGGCCGCGGGCACAATCGGCTCCGCGCGTTCCTGTCCGGCCAGTGCCTGGTTAGCCGCGCTTGCGTCGGCAGAGCGCTCCGCGTCGGCGGCGTGGCTGTGCCCGCCTTCGGCCTGAGCCGCGGCGTCGGCCGCCGGATAGCCGTTCGGCGTCGTCATTTCAGCCTGGATATCGGCTGGCGTATCGAGCGGCGCGGCGCTCGCGCCAAAGGTCGGCTCGACGCGCGCGGCGGTGAGGTCGGCGCCGGGATCGGGATTGCCGCTCACAGCAGGCTCGCGCCGCGTGGTGGGCCGGGCCGGCTCGATGAACGGGCTCTGCTCGTCGTGCTCGTCCCGCGCAAAGCTCTCGGCGGTCTCGGCCGGCATTGGCCGCGGCATCTTGCGGCGCACCTTCGCGCCCTGCCACGCGTTGTACACGACCACGCCGCCGACCACCACGGCACCCGCGCCGATCAAACCGAGTGTCAACTCGTCCATGCATGCTCCATCAGCAATTCTTCTATCCGCGCGGCGTTGCGTCCGGTTCAGGTGTCGCGCGATCCTCATGCGAAGCCGCTGCGCTGAACGCGGACGCCCGCGAAGGCTTTAACTTAAACGATATTCTGGGCGAAACCGGTGGCCGTTTCCATGTCGACCGCGACGATCCGCGACACGCCCTGCTCCTGCATCGTCACGCCGATCAGTTGCTGCGCCATTTCCATCGCGATCTTGTTGTGCGAGATAAACAGGAACTGGGTTTTGTCCGACATCGCCCGCACCAGATTCGCGAAACGCTCGGTGTTGGCGTCATCGAGTGGCGCGTCGACCTCGTCGAGCAGACAGAACGGCGCGGGATTCAGCTGGAACATCGCAAACACGAGCGCGGTCGCCGTCAGCGCCTTTTCGCCGCCCGACAGCAGGTGAATCGTCGAATTCTTCTTGCCAGGCGGCTGCGCCATCACCTGCACGCCGGCGTCGAGAATTTCGTCGCCGGTCATGATCAGCTTCGCCTGACCGCCGCCAAACAGACGCGGGAACAGCTCGCCGAAATGACGGTTCACTTCGTCGAAGGTGCTTTGCAGCAGCGTGCGCGTTTCCGCGTCGATCTTGCGGATCGCGTCTTCGAGTGTTTCGATCGCCCTGACGAGGTCGGCCGATTGGGCGTCGAGGAAGCTCTTGCGCTCGGTCGCCGCCTTGAGTTCGTCGAGCGCGGCCATGTTGACCGGGCCGAGCGCTACGATCGCGTTGTTGATGCGCGTGACTTCGCCCTGCAGATACGACGGCTTCATGTCTGGCGTCAGCTTGGCCTGCAATTCGGCCTCGTCCACGCCCGCCGCCGCGAGCTGCTCGATGAACTGCTCGCCGCTCAGGCGCGCGGCCTGCTCCTTAAGCTGCAATTCGTTGATGCGGTCGCGCAGCGGCTGCAGCGCGCGCTCGGCGGTGAGGCGCGTTTCGTCGGCCGAACGCAGCTTCGCAGTCAGATCGTCGAGCTCGACGCGCGCCGCGCGCAGCGCCTCTTCCTTGACCGCGCGGATATCGAGCGCGTCCTGCAGACCCGTGTGCGCGGTCTGCTCGTTGATCGTTTCGAGTTCGGCGCGCGCGTCTTCGAGCGCCCCCGCGACCCGCTCGCTCTGCTCGTGCGCGACCTGGATGCTGCGCTTCAGTTCGTCGATGCGGTTCGCCATGTTGCGCGCCGCAAAACGCGCGTCGGTGGCGGCGCGGTCGAGCTCGCGCGCTTCGCCGCGCGCGATAGTGAGTTGTTCGTCGAGCGCTTCGAATGCCAGCTGATGATCTTCGAAACGTGCCTGCAACTCAGCCAGCTCGCCGTCGTGGCGCTCGAAGTTCGCTTCCGACTCGGCGCGCAGCGCGCGCTGCTCGTCGATCTGCGCGGCGATTTCGTCGAGTTCTTCGTGAATCTGCGTGCTGCGCTGCGTGTAGCGCTCATGCGCCTGGGTCAGCTTGAGCACATCCATCTGCAATGCGTGGACGCGCTGCGTCGCGCGTTCGGCCTGCTGACGCACGTCGGCCAGCGCCTGCGCGGCTTGCGTGTGCGCGGCTTCCGCGCGGATCGCCGCGGCCTTCGCCTCGTCGGCGAGCAACGCCTGCGCGCGCACCTGGCGGCCGAGATTTTCGATTTCCTGCTGACGGGCCAGCATGCCAGCCTGTTCGGAATCGGCTGCGTATAACTGCACGCCGACGCGCGTAACCACGTGGCCCGGCTTGACGACGAACGCGCCGCCTTCGGGCAACTGCGAGCGCATCGCCAGCGCCTGCTGCAGATCGTCGGCGACGTACGAAAGACCGAGCCAATCGTTCAGCACCGCGCGAATGCCCGCGTCTTCGATGCGCACGAGCGACAGCAGCGAGCGCAGCGCGCCCGGCGCGGCGGCCGGCTGGCCCGCCGACGGCGGCGCGTAAAACGCCAGCTTGGCCGGCGGCGCGTCGGTCGCGAACGCCTTGACCCAATCGAGATTCGATACTTCGAGCGCGGCAAGACGCTCGCGCAGCACGGCTTCGAGCGCGGTCTCCCAACCGGCCTCGACGTGCAGCTTCTTCCACAGGCGCGGCAGGCTGCCCAGTTCGTGCTTGTCGAGCCACGGCTGGATCTTGCCCTCGGTCTGCACGTTTTCCTGCAACTGCTTCAATGCGGCCAGGCGCGCGTCCAGTTGATGGACTTGCGCGCTTTCCGCCTGCACGCGCTCCTGCGCGGCGCGGCGCTCGCCGTCGAGACGCGGCAGCGTTTCCTGCGCCTCGGCAAGGCGCGCCTGAGCGTCGTGCAGGATTTCCTCGTGCTCGGCCAACTGCATGCGCAACTCTTCGAGCTGCGCTTCGTCGGGCGCGTCGAGCCCGCCCTGTTCCGATTTCAGCCGCTCCTGACGCTGCTGCAATTGCTGCAATTGCTGATCGGCGTTGCGCTGATGCGCGGCTTCGAGCTTGAGCGCCTGCTCGGTCTGCGCGATGCCGCCGCGCTCGGTGTTCAGCTCCGCCTGCGCGTCGCGCCAGCACGCTTCAAGTGCGGGCAACGCGTCGTGCTTCGCGGCCGCATCGTGTTCGGCAAGCGCGGCCTTTCCTTCCGCGACTGCCAGCTGTTCCTCGGCGTCGGCGATATCGTCCTGCGCCTTGCCGGCCTGCGACTGCCACTGCTCGCGCTGCGCGGTGAGCGCGGCGATCTGCGCCTGCACGCGGTTACGCGATTCGACGATGAAGCGGATTTCCGCCTCGAGCCGGCTCACTTCCGCATTCGCTTCATACAGCGCGCCCTGCGCGCCCTGCATCGCGTCGCTCGCCGAGTAATGCGCGACGCGCAGCGTTTCGAGCTCCGCTTCGACTTCGCGCAGCTTCGCGGTCTGCGCGTCGAGGTCGATCTGCGCCTGTTCGATCGCGCGCTGCTGGCGCTGCTGCTCGCCGCCCGCTTCGTTCTTGCGCAGCAGCCACAACAAACGCTGCTTTTCTTCGCCGTCGCTCTGCAACTCGCGATAGCGCGTCGCGACCACCGCCTGCGCTTCGAGCTTTTCCAGGTTCGCACCGAGTTCGCGGACGATGTCCTCGACCCGCGTCAGGTTCTCGCGGGTGTCGTGCAGACGGTTCTCCGTCTCGCGGCGGCGTTCCTTGTACTTCGACACGCCAGCGGCTTCCTCGAGAAACACCCGCAGCTCTTCCGGCTTCGCCTCGATCAGGCGCGAGATCATGCCCTGCCCGATGATCGCGTACGCGCGCGGCCCGAGGCCGGTACCGAGGAAGATGTCCTGGATGTCGCGGCGCCGCGCCGGCAGATTATTGATGTAGTAGCTCGAGGTGCCGTCGCGCGTGAGCACGCGCTTCACGGCGATTTCCGCATACTGGCCCCACTGGCCGGCGGCGCGGCCATCGGCGTTGTCGAACACGAGTTCGACGCTCGCGCGGCTACCGGGCTTGCGGGAGGTCGAGCCGTTGAAGATCACGTCCTGCATCGACTCGCCGCGCAGCTCGGACGCGCGCGATTCGCCGAGCACCCAACGCACGGCATCGATGATGTTGGATTTGCCGCACCCGTTTGGCCCGACGACGCCGACCAGTTGGCCGGGGACCTGGAAATGCGTGGGATCGACGAAGGATTTGAAGCCAGCGAGTTTGATCGAGGTCAGACGCACGGCGATTTCGCTGTTGGAGAAAGAATGATAGGTGGCTCGCGAGGTGACGCCAGCCGTTCACCGCCGTGGCGGGATGGCCCCACGCAACCTCACGAGCCTTCGCAATTCGGTGCCAGCCGCACGCGCTCGGGTGGTGCCCGGTTACCGTTCAGGTATCGATCGAGCACGCAGTTACGTGCACGCGCCGGCTAATGAGGGGGAATCATACCATCGCACGTGAGCGATTCTTACCGCCCTTGCGGTGCTCGCCATGATCGTTGTCGCGTGGGTGTCCATCATCGTCGTCAGCGGGGTCGCTGCGCGCCTGCGAGCCGTCGATCGCCGGATCGGGCGGCACCGTCTTCGTCCGATGCACCCAGCTCGATAAGGCCGACGCAAGCACGATGCACGCGCCGCCGGCCCATTCGCGCGGCCCGGGCATTTCGCCCGCGAACAACCACGCGGACAGCGCCGTCACGACAAGCTCGAACAGCATGATGATCGACGCGCGATTGGCCGGCACCCGCGCGAGCCCGTACTGCACCAGCATATTGTTCGACGCAAGCAGCAGCCCGAGGCCGAGCACGAGCAATGCCGCGGTGCCGAGATGCGCGCCGGTGGGCGGCATGGGCATCGGCTCCAGCAGCGCCGCAAGCGCGCTGAACAGCGCCGCGCCGCCGAAGATCGTCGCGGTGCGCATTTCGGGTTTCATATCCGGTAGCACGCGGCTCGTTTTCAGGATCAGCACGTTGCTCATTGCGAAGCCCATGCCGCCCGCGAGGCCCGCCCATTCGGCGAGACTGCCCGGCATTGGAATGCCGAGCCGCGGCGACCACAGCATCGTCACCGCGCCGGCGAGCGACAGCGCGGCGAGCGCCGCGCCCGACCATGTGAGCCGTTCGCGCAGGATGAAATGCGCGAACAGCGCGGTCCACGCGGGCGTCAGATAGAACAGCAGCAACACGCGCATCACCTGGCCGTGGATCGCGCCCCACACGAAGCCGAGATTCGTGATGCCCGCGGCGAGCGCGAGCGCCGGCAGCAGCCAGTGCCAGCGCACGGTCTTCAGCGCGTGGCGCCGCACCAGCAACACGAACAGGCAGCCGGTGCCACTGGTCAGCGCGCTGGCCGCCGTGCCGGTCACGCCGAGCGCGGCCAGCATCCGCAGCGGATACCAGACCATCCCCCATACCGACGCGCCCAGCATGATCGCAAGCGTCGGCCAGCCGTTGCGCAGCCAGTTGCTCATTGGGACAGGCCCAGCGCGGTTGGACTCGTCGCGGATCTGCTTGGCTCGGCCATTGCGAGTGCGCCTAGCGGGCTCGCTTCCCTCGCGTGGGGGCCAGCGAGCACCGCGCGCCGGCGCCGGTTTCGTCCAGATTTTCGTCCGGGTCTCTGCGGAAGTGCTGCGTCCATGCCTGCTCCTGCCTGTTCTGTCGCGCGAGCCGCGTGCGGTTCGTCTGTTCCCACTGCGGCGCATGCGGATGCGCCGCCAGCCGCCGGCGCTCGCTCGCCGCCGGGTCGCCGCGCGTCAAACGTGCCACGCTATAATCGTCCGTTCGCCGCCGCTGCGGCAGGCCCGCCGCGCGCGTGAGGCGCCGTTGCATGCGCCTCGCGCCCGCCGACGCGCGCAGCCGGTTTCCGTCCAGTCCGCGTCTATCCGATAGGCCATTTCGTCCGTGAATCCGCTACTCGACTCCCTCCAGCCCTATCCGTTCGAAAAGCTGCGCGTGCTTTTCAAGGACGTTACGCCGCCGGCCGGCCTTGCGCACATCAGCTTCGGTATCGGCGAGCCTAAACATCCGACGCCGCCGCTGATCCGCGACGCCGTCGTCAATTCGCTCGGCGGTCTCGCCGCGTATCCGGCCACACTCGGCTCGGCGCCGCTACGCGAGTCAATCGCGAAGTGGGCCGCGCAACGCTACAACCTGCCGCCGCTCGATCCGCTCACCCAGGTGCTGCCGGTGGCGGGCTCGCGCGAGGCGCTGTTTGCGCTTGCACAGACCGTGCTGAATCCGCGCCGCGGTGCCGGCAACAGTGCTAACGGCAATGCTGACAACGCGCCTGCGATCGTACTCTGTCCCAACCCGTTCTACCAAATCTACGAAGGCGCGGCGCTGCTCGGCGGCGCGCAACCGTACTTCGTCAATAGCGACCCGGCACGCAACTTCGCATGCGATT
The DNA here is from genome assembly GCF_036488505.1 of Paraburkholderia sp. Classification (GTDB taxonomy): domain Bacteria; phylum Pseudomonadota; class Gammaproteobacteria; order Burkholderiales; family Burkholderiaceae; genus Paraburkholderia. The sequence goes on from NZ_DASXHN010000519.1 coordinate 16,197, forward strand.
ACTCGGCGGTGCCCGCCGACGTGTGGGCGCGCACCCAGCTGCTCTACGTGTGCTCGCCCGGCAACCCCACCGGCGCGGTGCTGACGCTCGACGACTGGCGCGAACTGTTCGCGCTGTCGGATCGCTATGGTTTCGTGATCGCGTCGGACGAGTGCTATTCGGAGATCTATTTCGAGGAAGCAAATCCGCCGCTCGGCGGGCTAGAAGCGGCGCACAAGCTCGGGCGCGGCTTCGACCGGCTCGTGATGCTGTCCAGCCTGTCGAAGCGCTCGAACGTGCCCGGCATGCGCTCGGGCTTCGTCGCCGGCGACGCCGCCATCCTCAAGGCGTTCCTGCTGTACCGCACGTATCATGGCACCGCGCTTTCGACGGTGTTCCAGAGCGCGAGCGCCGTCGCCTGGGGCGACGAAACGCACGTGCGCGAGAACCGCGCGAAGTATCTGCAAAAATTCACCACCGTCACGCCGATGCTCGCCGAGGTGCTCGACGTGCGTCTGCCGGACGCCGCGTTCTACCTGTGGGCGAACGTCGCGCGCACCGGCCTGAGCGACACCGAGTTCGCCCAGCGTCTGTACGCCGACTATAATGTGACGGTTCTGCCGGGCTCGTTCCTCGCGCGCACCGCGCACGGCGTGAACCCCGGCCGCGATTTCGTGCGTCTCGCGCTGGTCGCCGACGTCGACGAATGCACGCAAGGCGCGCTGCGGATCGTCGATTTCTGCCGCTCGCTGGGGCGCTAAAGCATCACGCATGAGCCGCACAGTCCCGCGCATGGGGCACGCCGCGCCGGGCCGCATGCGCACCGCTTCCCCTTCTTCAGACTTCAACTCCTCAGAAAATCAAGCATATGTCGCAACAACTTCAGAGCATCATCGACACCGCGTGGGAGAACCGCGCCGGGCTGTCGCCGAAGGCCGCGCCGGCCGAAGTGCGCGAGGCCGTTGCCCACGCGATCGAGCAACTCGATAAAGGCGCGCTGCGCGTGGCCGAAAAGAAGGGTGGCGACTGGGTCGTCAATCAATGGCTGAAGAAGGCCGTGCTGCTGTCGTTCCGCCTCGAAGACAACGCGCCGATGCCCGCTGGCGGCTACTCGCAGTTCTACGACAAGGTGCCGTCGAAGTTCGCGAACTACAGTGCCGAAGACTTTGCCGCCGGCGGCTTCCGCGTGGTGCCGCCCGCGATTGCGCGCCGCGGCTCGTTCATCGCGAAGAACGTCGTGCTGATGCCGTCGTACACCAACATCGGCGCGTACGTCGACGAAGGCACGATGGTCGACACGTGGGCCACCGTCGGCTCGTGCGCGCAGATCGGCAAGAACGTGCACCTGTCGGGCGGCGTGGGCATCGGCGGCGTGCTGGAGCCGCTGCAGGCCAACCCGGTCATCATCGAGGACAACTGCTTCATCGGCGCGCGCTCGGAAGTCGTCGAAGGCGTGATCGTCGAAGAGAACTCGGTGATCTCGATGGGCGTGTACCTCGGCCAGAGCACGAAGATCTACGATCGCGAAACCGGCGAGGTCACCTATGGCCGCATTCCGGCCGGCTCAGTGGTGGTCGCGGGCAACCTGCCGTCGAAGGACGGCACGCATAGTCTTTACTGCGCGGTGATCGTCAAGAAGGTCGATGCGAAGACGCGCGCGAAGGTCGGTCTGAACGAGCTGCTGCGAGGCGACTGATGGCGCGCGGCACCAAAACCGTCGTCTACGGCATTCCGAATTGCGACACGGTGAAGAAAGCCCGCGTCTGGCTCGAAGAGCACGGCGTCGAGTTCGAGTTTCACGACTTCAAAAAAGCCGGCGTGACCGAGCCGCTCGTGCAGGACTGGCTGAAGGACGTGAAGCTCGACGCGCTGCTGAACCGTCGCGGCACCACGTGGCGCGGTCTGTCCGATGACATGAAGGCGGCCGCCGAAACGCAGCCCGGCGCGATCGCGCTGATGATCCACAAGCCGTCGGTGATCAAGCGGCCTGTGCTCGTCGTGAACGGCCGCGTGAAGTCGCTCGGTTTTTCCGCGGACGAATACGCGGCGTTGTTTGCGTAGATTTATTCACGTACCGTGAAGCGAGTGACCGAAAGCAGCGTGCTTCGCCCCACGTAACGAGAGTAAGCAATCGACGCGGGCTCGCCGCGTGCATCAACGGCTGTTGCCGGCTGCGGTGCGTCACCGCTAGCCGGCATTTTTTTCATTTCAAAGTGGCTTGCACTGAATCCATGTCCGGCACCCTCGCCCTTACCGAACAACTGATCGCGCGTGCTTCCGTCACGCCCGACGACCAGCATTGCCAGCGTCTGCTGATCGAACGCCTGGCCGCGCTCGGCTTCGAGCACGAGACGATCGAATCCAACGGCGTGACCAACCTGTGGGCCGTCAAGCGCGGCGTCGACGGCACGCACGGCAAGCTGCTCGCGTTCGCCGGCCACACCGACGTGGTGCCGACCGGCCCGCTCGAACAGTGGCGTTCCGCGCCGTTCGTGCCGACTCACCGCGACGGCAAGCTGTACGGCCGCGGCGCGGCCGACATGAAGGCGTCGATCGCCGGCTTCGTCGTCGCCAGCGAGGAATTCGTCGCCGCGCACCCGGCGCACCGCGGCTCGATCGCGTTTCTGATTACGAGCGACGAGGAAGGCCCGGCGACCGACGGCACCGTCAAGGTGGTGGACCTGCTGCGGGGGCGCAACGAGCGGCTCGACTACTGCATCGTCGGCGAGCCGACTTCGAGCCAGCGTTTCGGCGACATGGTCAAGAACGGCCGGCGCGGCTCGATGTCGGGCAAGCTGATCGTCAGGGGTGTGCAGGGGCATATCGCCTATCCGCATCTGGCAAGCAATCCGGTGCATCTGCTCGCGCCGGCGCTGGCCGAGCTCGTCACCGAACGCTGGGACGACGGCAACGACTACTTCCCGCCGACCACCTGGCAGGTATCGAACCTTCACAGTGGCGCCGGTGCGACCAATGTCATCCCCGGCCACGCGGAGGTGATGTTCAATTTCCGTTTCTCGACGGCAAGCACGGTCGACGGTCTACAACAACGGGTGCATGCGATCCTCGACAAGCACGGTCTCGAATACGATCTGCAATGGACCGTGAGCGGCCTGCCGTTCCTGACGCCACGCGGCGAACTGTCGAACGCGCTCGCGAACGCGATCAAGGACGAAACCGGCGTCGACACCGAACTGTCGACCACCGGTGGCACGTCGGACGGCCGTTTCATCGCGCGCATCTGCGAGCAGGTGATCGAGTTTGGCCCGCTGAACGCGAGCATCCACAAGATCGACGAACATATCGAAGTCGCACACATCGAGCCGTTGAAGAACGTGTATCGCCGTGTGCTCGAACAACTGATTGCCTGAGCGGGGACTATTTGCGATGACGCTTCCGTTTTCCACCGTTCGCGACCTGCTGCGTTTCGCGGTGTCGCGCTTTAACGAGGCCAAGCTGTCGTTCGGCCACGGTTCGGCCAATGCGTACGACGAAGCGGCCTATCTGGTGCTGCACACGCTGCATCTGCCACTCGATTTGCTTGAGCCGTTTCTCGACGCGCGCCTCACCTCCGCCGAAATCGACGCGGTGCTGCGGGTGATCGAGCGGCGCGCCGCCGAACGCGTGCCGGCCGCGTACATCACGCAGGAAGCGTGGATGCACGGCTATCGCTTTTATGTCGACGAACGCGCAATCGTGCCGCGTTCGTTCATCGGCGAGCTGCTGCAGGACGGCCTGCAACCGTACGTCGACGATCCCGAACAGGTCGGCGCGGTGCTCGAGTTGTGCACCGGCTCTGGCTGCCTCGCGATTCTCGCCGCCCAGGCGTTCCCGAACGCGGACATCGACGCGGTCGATCTGTCAGCGCCCGCGCTGCAAGTCGCGACACGCAACGTGGCGGACTATCACCTCGACGAGCGCGTCGCGCTGTTCGAGGGCGATCTGTACGCGCCGCTCGCCGAGCGCCGCTACGACGTGATCATCAGCAATCCGCCGTACGTGAACGCCGCCTCGATGCAGGAACTGCCGGCCGAGTACAAACACGAACCGGCGATGGCGCTCGCGGGCGGCCCGGACGGCATGGACATCGTGCGCCGGATCGTCGCCGACGCGCGCAACTGGCTGACCGACGACGGCGTGCTCGTTGTCGAAATCGGCAACGAGCGCGAGCACGTGGAAGCGGCTTTCGGCGGCCTCGATCTGGTGTGGCTGCCGACCAGCGCCGGCGACGACAACGTGTTCCTGATCCAGGCGAGCGACTTGCCGGTCTGAGTCCAGCGGACAGGTCGTGCGGGTCGCGACCGCAACCGCGCGCGGCGCGAGCGCAAGCGCTAGCCCGACACCGTTGCGCGACGCGTTCGCCTCAGACCAGCACGCCCGTCCCGCGCCCGCGACCGTTCCTCATGCAACGGCTTCGCCAACTGTTTGCGAGCTTATGCAATTCGACCTGCTTCACGTGGGCACGCTGGTTGCCCTTGCGCATATCGTGGGCATTATCGCGGCCGCCCACGCGATCCTGCATACCCGCACCTCGCAAGGCGCGGTTGCGTGGGCGGTGTCGCTGGTCGCGATGCCCTATCTGACGGTGATCCCTTATCTGTTCCTCGGCCGCAGCAAGTTCGCCGGCTATGCGGACGCACGCCGCGTCGAAAATGAACTGCTGCGCACACGCGCGCATCCGCAGATCTGGGACACCCACGCGTCGTCGGCGGGCCTGCCCACGCAGCAGCTCGGCGCACGGCTCGTGCAGTCGCTCACGCGTCTGGGCGGCATGCCGTTCCTGCCGGGCAACGCCGTGCGCACGCTGGTGAACGGCACGGCCACCTTCACGGCGATCTTCGACGCGATCCAGAAAGCGCGGCGCTACGTGATCGTGCAGTTCTTTATCGTGCGCGACGATGCGCTCGGTGACATGCTGAAGGATCTGCTAGTCGCCAAGGCGCAGCAGGGTGTGCGGGTCTACTTCCTGTACGACAGCATCGGCTGCTTCGATCTGCCGCATCGCTACGTCGCGGCACTGCGCGCGGCCGGCGTCGAAGTGCATCCTTTCGCGACCAACCGCCGCTTCGTCAACCGTCTGCAACTGAATTTCCGCAATCACCGCAAGATCGTGTCCGTCGATGGAGAGCGTGCGTTTGTCGGCGGCCATAACGTCGGCATCGAATATCTTGGCGCGAAGCCACCGCTGTCGCCATGGCGCGATACCCATATCGAAGTGCGCGGCCCGGCGGTCGAAAGCATCCAGTTCGTGTTTATCGAGGACTGGTACTGGGCGACCCAGCAGTTGCCCGAGTTCGATATGGCGCCCGCCCCGGCGGCCGACCAGGCCGGCCCAGCCGAGCAGGCTGACCCGGCCGGTCTGCCCGACCTGCCCGATCTGCGGAGTCTGCCGGGTCTGCCCGATCTGGCCGCTGCTCCGCCCGAGCCGACTGACGAGACCGGCGCCGCGGGCACCATGCACTGCCTCGTCGTGCCGAGCGGCCCGGCCGACAAGCAGGAAACCTGCTCGTTGTTCTTCGTCGAAGCGATCAACGCGGCGCGCGAGCGCATCTGGATCACGACGCCGTACCTGGTGCCCGATGAAGCGGTGTTCGCCGCGCTACGGCTCGCGGTGCTGCGCGGCGTCGATGTGCGGATCCTGATTCCGAGCCGGCGCGATCACGTGGTCGTGTTCGCCGCGTCGAAGCTGTATGCGTACGACTCGCTGCGCGCGGGTATCCGTGTCTTCCGCTACCAGCCCGGCTTTTTGCATCAGAAGGTGGTGCTGATCGACAGCGCGGCGGCGGCCATCGGCAGCGCCAATCTCGACAACCGCTCGTTTCGGCTCAACTTCGAAATCATGGTGCTGACCGTGGACCACGGCTTTGCGCTCGAAGTGGAAGCGATGCTGCTCAACGATTTCGCCGAGTCACGTGAGATAGACCGTCGCGAGTATCGCAATGCGCGCGCGTGGCGACGCGTGCTGATGCATGTCGCGCGGCTTTTCTCACCGATCCTGTGAGCGCGACAGCAGCGTTGCGCGAGGTCGGCCGGCGCATACGCCGGCTTACAGCAACGCTTCGATGTCCGCGTTGATCGCCTCCGGCTTGGTCAGCGGCGCGTAGCGTTTGACGACGTTGCCGTCGCGGCCGATCAGGAACTTCGTGAAGTTCCACTTGATCGCCTCCAGGCCGAGCAAGCCCGGCGCCTCGCCGGTCAGATAGCGAAACAGCGGATGCGCGTTCGGGCCGTTCACATCGACCTTGTCGAACATCGGGAAGCTCACGCCATAGTTCTTTTCGCAGAACGCGCCGATCTGCGCGGCGTCGCCCGGCTCCTGCTTGCCGAACTGGTTGCACGGAAAACCGAGCACCTCCAGTCCGCGCGCCGCGTACGACTCGTAGAGCTTCTGCAGGCCCGCGTACTGCGGCGTGAATCCGCATTCGCTCGCGGTGTTGACGATCAGCAAAACCTTCCCTTGATACTGCGCGAGACTCGCTTCCTCGCCGCCGAGCGTGCGCGCCGAATACGAATAGATCGATGTCATGTACCCTCCCCGTCAAAGCCATCAGTCTATGCCAAAAGCCTCGCCGATACAGTCGGCCGGATGGCCGATCGCGGGCCGGCGCGAGATGAGATCAGCGGTAACCGGAGTGTTCCACGCGGCGGCGCGCACGGCAGTCTAAAATAGCGCTTTTCTTCAGCCGGGCCGGTCGTGATCCGCTTCAATCAGTTCAGCCTCGCGCGCGGCACCAAGCCGCTTTTCGACAACGCCACGTTCAGCCTGAACCCCGGTGAAAAAGCCGGCCTCGTCGGCGCCAACGGCGCGGGCAAGTCGACGCTGTTCGCCGTGCTGCTCGGTGAGCTGCACGCCGACGGCGGCGATTTCTCGATTCCACCGACCTGGCGCATCGCCCACGTCGCGCAGGAAACTCCAGCCGTCGACAAAACCGCCCTCGCCTATACGCTCGACGGCGATGCCGCGCTGCGCGACATCGAAGCGCGCATCGCCGCCGCCTCGGCCGCGCACGACGGCGCCGCCGAAGCCGAAGCACACGCGGCGTTCGCGGACGCCGACGGCTATACCGCGCCGGCGCGCGCCGAGGCGCTGCTGCTTGGCTTGGGCTTCACGCTCGAACAGACCCGCGAGCCGGTCAGCAGCTTCTCCGGCGGCTGGCGCATGCGCCTGAATCTCGCGCAGGCGCTGATGTGCCGCTCCGATCTGCTGCTGCTCGACGAACCGACCAACCACCTCGACCTCGACGCGATCGTCTGGCTCGAGGACTGGCTGCATCGCTACGCAGGCACGCTGATCGTGATCTCGCACGATCGCGAATTTCTCGATTCGGTCTGCAACGTCACGCTGCATCTCGAACAGCAGCAGATCAAGCGCTACGGCGGCAACTACTCGCAATTCGAAGTGCTGCGCGCGCAGCAGATCGCGCTACAGCAAAGCGCGTACGAGAAGCAGCAGCGCACGGTCGCGCATCTGCAAAGCTATATCAACCGCTTCAAGGCCCAAGCCACCAAGGCGCGCCAGGCGCAAAGCCGCGTCAAGGCGCTCGAAAAGATGGAGCTGATCGCGCCCGCGCACGCGGCGTCGCCGTTCACGTTCGAGTTCCGCACGCCCGATTCGGCGCCCAATCCGATGATGGTGATGGAGGACGTGCGCTGCGGCTATCGCGCGGAAGACGGCAGCGAGATTCCGATCGTCGAACGCGTGATGCTATCGATCCAGAACGGCCAGCGCATCGGTCTGCTCGGCGCGAACGGTCAGGGCAAGTCGACGCTGATCAAGACGCTCGCCGGCACACTGCAAGCGCTGAGCGGCCACGTGCGCGAGGGCAAGGGTCTGCGTATCGGCTACTTCGCGCAGCACCAGCTCGAAACGCTGCGCGCGGACGACACGCCGCTGCAGCATCTCGCGCGCCTCGCTCCGGATACACGCGAGCAGGAGCTGCGCGACTTCCTCGGCAGCTTCAACTTCTCCGGCGACATGGCGACCGCCAAGATCGCGCCGTTCTCCGGCGGCGAAAAAGCGCGCCTCGCGCTCGCGCTGATCATCTGGCAAAAGCCGAACCTGCTACTGCTCGACGAACCGACCAATCACCTCGACCTCGAAACCCGTCACGCGCTGACGATGGCGCTCGCCCAATTCGAAGGCACGCTGATCCTCGTGTCGCACGACCGCCATCTGCTGCGCGCGACGACCGATCAGTTCATGCTCGTCGCGAAGCATCGTCTGCAGGAGTTCGACGGCGATCTCGACGACTACCGCGACTGGCTGCTACAGCACGCGGCCGAGCAGCGCGCGGCGCTGAAGGCCGGCGCGTCGGCCGCGGCAGGGGCCGCTAATGGCGCGGGCAACGCCGACAACGGCGTCAATCGCAAGGAGCAGCGCCGCCTCGAAGCGGAAACGCGTCAGAAGCTCGCGCATCTGAAAAAACCGCTGCAAAGCCGCATCGCGAAGATCGAAAAGGAAATGGACGGGCTCAACGCGGAAAAAGCGACGCTCGATGCGTTCGTCGCCGATCCGGCCAGTTACGAACCCGAGCAGAAGAGCAAACTGACGGAGGCGATCCGCCGTCAGGCAGACGTGCACGCGCGCCTCGACACGCTCGAAGCCGAATGGCTCGAAACGCACGAGGAACTGGAACAGATCGGGTAGCGGCACCTGGCGACACGCTATGGGCGGGCCGCGCCGGCATCCACGGGAGCTTGGCTTTGTCATTTGCGAACTCATCGTCCGAGACATCGGCGGCGCAGGCGCTCGCTGCCACGCCCGCGCCGCCCCCATTGCAAGGGTTGCGCGTGCTCGACCTCACGCGTCTGCTGCCAGGCCCGGTCGCCGCGCTGCGCCTCGCCGAGCTCGGCGCCGACGTGCTGAAAATCGAAGCGCCCGGCGCGGGCGACCCGACGCGCACGATGATGCAGTCGTCGAGCGACCGCGTCGCGGGCCGGCCCGGCGCGTTCTACCGGATGGTCAATCGCGGCAAGCGCGAGACGCGCCTCGACCTCAAATCGCACGCGGGACGCAACGTGCTGCGCGCGCTCGCGGCCGAAGCGGACGTGCTGATCGAGAGCTTCCGGCCCGGCGTGATGGAGCGGCTCGGCCTCGGCTACGACTCGTTGCGCGACGCGAATCCGCGGCTCGTCTATTGTGCGATCAGCGGCTATGGCGCGAGCGGCCCATTCGCGGATCATGCCGGCCACGATCTGAACTACATCGGCTACGCGGGTGTGCTCGACCAACTGGCGGGTCGCGATGGCGCGCCGATTCTGCCCAACTTCCAGATCGCCGATCTGCTCGGTGGCGCGCTCACCGCCGTCACGCAGATCCTTGCCGCGCTGTGGCACGTCGCGCGCGGCGGCGAAGGCCGCTTCGTCGACGTATCGATGACGCACGCCAGCTACGCGCACAACGTCGTCGCGCAGGTCGCGCTCGCCAACGACGGCGCCGCGCCGGCCGCCGGCGCCGGCCTGCTCAATGGCGGCGTGCCCTGCTACAACCTGTATCGCACGAGCGACGGCCGCTGGCTCGCGGTCGGGGCGCTCGAACTGAAATTCTGGGAAACGCTGTGCATGGCGCTCGATCGGCCCGAGTGGGCGACGCGTCATTGGAGTCTCGGTCAGGCGATCGGCGGCCCGGACGCGGTGGCGTTGATTCAGGAGCTGGCCAGCGTGATCGGCACACGTACGCTCGACGAATGGCTGCAGGCGCTCGAGTCGCTCGACTGCTGCGTGTCGCCAGTGCTGACGCCGGCCGAGGCCGCGCGGCATCCGCTGTTCGATCCGCACGCCTCTGCGGCGGCGAATGAGCGCGCGGACGAAACTCACGACGGTATGAACAGCAGCAGCATCAAACGCCAGGTCGATTGACGCGAACGGCGAAGCCGTAGCCACGCCGGAGGCGAAGCGGAAGCCAACGCGAAGCCGAACGCGAGCCACGAACGAGGCTCGCCGTCGCTTCACGCGCGATTGATTAAAAACGGCGGGAGAAATACGGCGACATCGGGCCGCCGTCGCCAGGCAGAAAAGCCGGCGAATAAGACAAGGGCCAAACACCGGCCGCCAACGGATGAACACGAATCACAGCAGGCGCGGCGCAACAGCAAACAGCCGACCGCTGCCGGGCTTAACGCCGCGCCACCGTCTGTCTTGGCAGAGTCTGGCGCGGCGATGTTTCGTCGTCGTACAGCAGATGCTTGCGGCCTTCCACATGGCGGCTGATCGTGGCGCGCACCTCGGCGGCGGTCACATCTTCTGCTACCACCCGCCGCGATATCTGCCCGGCCGTGTCGATCCATTCGACGATCCGGCAGGCGCCGCCCCAAGGCTGGCGAATCGGTGCGGAGACCCGGCAGCCGCGCACGTGGATGGGACGCTCGGCTGCGGTTTCATGGGCTTGTTTCAAAGCGCGATCCTTTTTCGGGCATCAGAAGGGATGCAATCCCCCGGAGCTTAGGAAAAAGGGTTGGCGGCCAGGTTACAGACAATATGGAGTTATTTACAGCACATTACGGCGTGCAAGGCGGGCGACGTGCACGCTCGGTGCACATCAGCCGAACGCCCCGCTCAGACCCGTCTAGTCGAGTGTGCGAACCCGGTCGATCGCCTGTTCGATCCGTTCGACCGCAATCACCTGTAAGCCTTCGATCGGCTGTTTCGGTGCATTGGCCTTCGGAATCACCGCGACCGAAAAGCCAAGCTTGGCTGCTTCCTTCAGACGCTCCTGACCGCGCGGCGACGGCCGGATCTCGCCGGCGAGTCCGACTTCGCCGAACACGACGAGCCCCTTCGGCAGCGGCTTGTTGCGCATCGACGAATGGATCGCGAGCAACACCGCGAGGTCGGCGGCGGGCTCCGAGATTTTCACCCCGCCCACCGCGTTCAGGAACACGTCCTGATCGAAACAGGCGATGCCTGCGTGCCGGTGCAGCACCGCGAGCAGCATCGCGAGCCGGTTCTGTTCGAGACCGACCGCGAGGCGCCGCGGATTCGGCGCATTGGCCGAGTCGACGAGCGCCTGCACCTCGACCAGCAGCGGACGCGTGCCCTCCTGCGTGACCAGCACGCACGACCCCGGCACCGACTGCTCGTGCTGCGACAGAAACAGTGCCGACGGATTCGCGACGCCGCGCAATCCGCGCTCGGTCATCGCGAATACGCCGAGTTCGTTGACCGCGCCGAAGCGGTTCTTGATCGCACGCACGAGGCGATACGACGAGTGCGTGTCGCCCTCGAAGTACAGCACCGTATCGACGATATGTTCGAGCACGCGCGGACCGGCAAGCGCGCCTTCTTTCGTCACGTGACCGACCATGATGATCGTCGTGCCCGATTGCTTAGCGATGCGTGTCAACTGCGCCGCGCACTCGCGTACCTGCGCGACCGAGCCGGGCGCCGAAGTGAGCGCGTCGGAATAGACGGTCTGGATCGAGTCGATCACCGCGACGTCGGGGCGCTGCTCGGCGAGCGTCGCCTGGATTTTTTCGAGCTGGATTTCCGCGAGCAATTGCAGCTCGCTCGCCTTCGAACCGGGTTCGAGCAACGACAGCCGTTGCGCGCGCAACGCGATCTGCGCGCCCGACTCCTCGCCGCTGATATAGAGCGCGCGTTTGTCCGCGGCAATTTCCGCGAGCGATTGCAATAGCAGCGTCGATTTGCCGATACCCGGATCGCCGCCGATCAGCACCACGCCGCCCGGCACGAGACCGCCCCCGAGCACCCGATCGAATTCGCTGACGCCGGTGGAAAAGCGCGGCACATCCGACGCTTCGATCTCGGCGAGGCGCAGCACCGGCGTGCTCTTCGCGAGCGACTGGAAACGATGGGTGGACGGTCCCTCGGCAACCGATTCGACCAGCGTATTCCACGCCTGGCACGACGGGCATTGACCGGACCACTTCGGCGACTGCCCGCCGCATTCGCTGCAAACGTACATCGTCTTCGCTTTCGCCACGCGTTACTCCGCGCGGACCGGCACGCGCTGCGCGACCGCGCACATCAGCTCGTAGCCGATCGTGCCGCAGGCCTGCGCGACGTCGTCGATGGGTAGCGTGTTGCCCCACAGTTCGACGCGCGAGCCGACATTGGCGGTGGGCACCGGCGTGAGGTCGACGGTCAGCATGTCCATCGACACGCGTCCGACGATCCGCGCGCATACGCCGTCGACGATCACCGGCGTGCCCTCCGGCGCGTTGCGCGGATAGCCGTCCGCGTAACCGCACGCGACCACGCCGCTGCGCATCGGCCCGCGCGCGGTAAACGACGAACCGTAGCCGACCGTGCTGCCTTCGTTGAGCGTTTGCACCGCGATCAGCTCGGACGCGAGCGTCATCGCCGGTTGCAGGCCCGTGCCGTCGATCGCGGCGGTGACGCCTGACGGCGACGCCCCGTACAGCATGATGCCGGGGCGCACCCAGTCGAAGTGCGCGTCAGGATGCCATAGCGTCGCCGCCGAATTGGCGAGACTGCGCGCACCGGCAATGCCGTGCGCGCCACGCTCGAACGCTTCCATCTGGTAGGCGATCCCGCGTTCGCCGTCGGCATCGGAGAAATGGGTCATCAAGGTGATCTGGCCAACGCCCTGGCACGCGCGCGCGCGCTCCCATGCGGCGCGGAATTTCTCGGCCGTATAGCCGAGCCGGTTCATGCCGGAGTTCATCTTCAACTGGATATTGACCGGTTTGGACAGGCGCGCCATTTCGAGCATGCGCAACTGCTCGTCCGAATGCAGCGCGGTGGTCAGGCTGTAGCGGTCGATCACGTCGATATCGGTCGGACGAAAAAAGCCTTCCAGCAGAAGAATCGGACCCGCCCAGCCCAATTCACGCAACTTCACCGCTTCTTCCAGGTCCAGCAACCCAAAGCCGTCGGTTGCGCGCAGACCAGGAAACGCTCGCGCGAGCCCATGCCCGTACGCGTTGGCCTTGACGACGGCCCAGATTTTGGACTTCGGTGCATAACGCCGGGCGACGGCAAGATTATTGGCGAGAGCGGCGGTATGAATCGTGGCTGAGAGGGGGCGAGGCATGAGAGTTTTTCGTAAAGACACTTGCGAATCAGCGGCTTACAGGGCGTTTTCAGCGCTGTGCGGCCCACTGGGCGGTGCGATCAAGGATTCTGCTAGTCCGAATGCAGCTATTTTCATGATATAAAGCCGTGCGCACAACCCATTTCGATCGGCATAAGCCCGGACTGATGACAAACGGCCGGGGCGGACGGACCGCAGCGAGGACAGCATCGCATCAGATGAAAAAAGGTTTTTACACCATCATGGCCGCGCAGTTTTTTTCGTCGCTGGCCGACAATGCGCTTCTGATCGCTGCTATCGCACTGCTGAAAGATCTCCACGCTCCAAACTGGATGACGCCGCTGCTCAAGCTGTTCTTTGTGCTGTCGTACGTCGTTCTTGCCGCCTTCGTCGGCGCCTTCGCCGACTCCCGTCCGAAAGGACGCGTGATGTTCATCACCAATACCATCAAGGTCGCCGGCTGTCTGACGATGCTGGTCGGCGCGCACCCGCTGCTCGCGTATGGCATCGTCGGCTTTGGCGCGGCGGCCTACTCGCCCGCCAAGTACGGCATTCTGACCGAACTGCTGCCGCCTGACCGGCTCGTCGCCGCGAACGGCTGGATCGAGGGCACCACGGTCGGCTCGATCATTCTCGGCACCGTGCTCGGCGGCGCGCTGATCAGCCCGCATATCGCCGCGCCGATCCTCAAGCTGCATATCCCCACCGTCAATACACCGGCCGAAGCCGCGATGCTCGTGATCATGGCTATCTACGTGATCGCCGCGCTGTTCAATCTGCGCATTCCGGACACCGGCGCGCGCTATCCGAGACAGGAGCACGGGCCGATCCGCCTGATCACCGATTTTGCCGACTGCTTTCTCGTCCTGTGGCGCGACAAGCTCGGCCAGATTTCGCTCGCGGTGACAACGCTGTTTTGGGGCGCGGGCGCGACGCTGCAATTCATCGTGTTGAAATGGGCCGAGGTGTCGCTCGGCATGTCGCTCTCCGAGGCGGCGATCCTGCAGGCGGTGGTCGCCGTCGGCGTAGCGGGCGGCGCGATCTTAGCGGCCTCGCGCGTGCCGCTGAAAAAGTCGTTATCGGTGCTGCCGGTCGGCATCATGATGGGCATCGCGGTGATGCTGATGGCGTTCTACACACGCGACCTGTTCCCCGCGCACTGGGGCCTCTATTTCGGCCGCATGCACGTGTCCGGTTATCTGGTGTTCGCGTATCTCTTCCTGATGGTCGTGGGCGGACTGTCGGGGTTTTTCGTCGTGCCGATGAACGCGCTGCTGCAGCATCGCGGGCACGTGCTGCTCTCGGCGGGACATTCGATCGCCGTGCAGAACTTCAACGAAAATCTGTCGGTGCTCGTGATGCTCTGCCTGTACGCGGTGCTCGTGTGGCTCGACGTGCCGGTCACCGCGGTAATCGTGCTGTTCGGGACCTTCGTGTGCCTGATGATGTGGCTCGTGATTCGGCGCCATCAGGCGAACCAGCGTGCGTTCGACTCGGTCTCGCTGATCGGCGAAGCCAGGCACTGAGCCGCAGTGAACCGGCGGGCCGCGTCACTCACACGCCAGCGCGCGATCAACTCGCGCGCGCCCTTCTTCTTCGCTTGACCATGACCCAACCGATTCCCAATGTGCTAACGATCGCCGGTTCCGATTCCGGCGGCGGCGCCGGCATTCAGGCCGACCTGAAGGTTTTCTCCGCGCTCGGCGCCTATGGCGCGAGCGTGATCACCGCGCTGACCGCGCAGAACACGCGCGGCGTAACGGCGATTCACGCGCCGGACGCGGGCTTCATCACCGCGCAGCTCGACGCGGTGTTCGACGATATCCGCATCGACGCGGTGAAGATCGGCATGCTCGCCAATGCGCCGATCGCACGCGCGGTCGCCGATGCGTTGCGCCGCCATAAGCCGAAGCACATCGTGCTCGACACCGTGATGATCTCGAAGAGCAATCACGCGCTGCTGCTACCCGATGCGGTCGCCGCGGTGCGCGACGAATTGCTGCCGCTAGCCGATCTGCTGACGCCGAATCTGCCAGAAGCAGCGGCGCTGCTCGGCATGCAGCCGGCGACCGACGAAGCGGCCATGGTCGAACAGGGCGAGGCGCTGCGCGCGCTCGGCGCACGCGCGGTGCTGATGAAAGGCGGTCATCTGAGCGCGGTCGACAGCCCCGACTGGCTCGTGCGGGACAACGGCACGCTGCGTCTGGGCGGGCCGCGTGTGCCCGTGAAAAATACGCACGGCACGGGCTGCTCGCTGTCGTCGGCGATTGCGGCGCTGCTGCCCCAGCGCGACGATCTGGCGAGCGCGGTCGCGGATGCGAAGGTCTATCTGACCGGCGCGCTGCAGGCAAGCGAGCGGCTCCAGGTCGGCAGTGGGGTGGGCCCCGTGCATCATTTTTATCGCTGGTGGTGACGGCAAGACCGGCGCTTCGCCGCTGGAATCACTGCCGGCTTCGCCGGCGTTCCGGCACCGCGTTATTGCTTCGCGTAGCGCGTTGCCTGCTCGGGCCATTCGTCAGGGACGATAAAGCCCCGCGAGCGCTCGATCAGATCGCCCGCGTTGTCTTCGACGAACGCGGCAACCATCACCGGTCCAGGCTGGTTTGACGTCTGTGCGGCCAACGCGAGTGCGTCGACGTACGATGCCTCCGCTGCCGCGGATTGCTCGCGCCGCGTCGTCAGTCGCGGCGCAAGCCATTCGAGCCGCGGCAACGCGCGCCACCTGCGCGCATGCGCAAGCGCGAAAGCCGGCCACTCGCGACGCGTCACCCACCAGCCGCGGCCATGTGCCGGGTCGAGTTCGAGCGCATCCGCCCGCGGCGCGCCAGCCCGATAGAACAGCCAGCCTTTGACGAACATCCGCGGCGTCCACGGCCCCGCATAGCCGGTCGACGCAAATTCTTCGCGCGCGCTCAGCGGCAACTGATGATCGAGCAGATGCGCGAGCTTGAGATCGAAGCGGTCTTTCAGATTGGGACCGACGTAATCGGCGAGACGCGCGGGCGGTGAGTCTTCCGCGTTGCGCGTATCGCCTCCCCTGCCCGCGTGCAGATAGCACTTCACCGCAAGCTCCCAATGCAGCCGCACGCCCTGTCGGCTCTGCACGAGAAAATCACATTCGCCGAGCGTGACGCCAGCGCGCCGAAGCGCGACACCGGCCGCGATCAGCCGGGCCGCCGGACCGTGCTGCAGGAACCAGCCGAGCAACCGTTCGGCGTAGCGGCCAACACGTGTGATGCGGGTCGCCGCGAGATCGCGATGAAGCGGGCCGGGCGTGGCATCGAGCGCGTATAGCCAGTCGATCGTGGCCTGCAACTCCTGTGCTGTTTCGAACGGATTGGCCAGCGCGCCCAGCGGGAGTTGCGGGCGCAACAGATCGGGGCTCAACAGCAGCCACGCGAGATCGCGAACGGCGGTGTCGCGCAATGGCTCGCGCGCGACGTTGAGTCGGGCACGCGGCGCAACGCTGGATTGCTCATCGAGCTGCGCGCCTGACGGCGCGGCGAGCAGTACAGCGAAAAGCTCGGCGCGGCTGGCCGACACAGCAGCATCATCCGCCGCCGGCGCGTCGTTGAACGTGGTCACTCCGATTCGCTCGACGGCGTACCGCACGCCGCCAGCCACGTATCGCGTGCGAGACACAGGTCCGCCCAGGCCTTCGCCTTGTCGGGCAGGCTGCGCAGCAGATACGCCGGGTGATAGGTGACGATCACGGGCACCCCCTCGTACGAATGCACGCGAGCGCGCAGCGATGAAATGCTGGCCTCGGTCTTCAACAGACTTTGCGCGGCAAACCGGCCGAGCGCGACGATCAGCTTCGGCTTGACGAGCGCCACCTGGCGCTGCAGGTACGGCTCGCAGCGCGCGACCTCGTCCGGCTGCGGATTGCGGTTGCCAGGCGGCCGGCACTTGAGCACGTTCGCAATATAGACATTCGTGCCGCGTGCAAGCGCGAGCGAATGCAGCATGTTGTCGAGCAGCTTGCCGGCCGGCCCGACGAACGGCTCGCCCTGGCGGTCCTCGTTCTCGCCGGGCGCCTCGCCGATGAGCATCCAGTCGGCGTCGCGATCGCCGACGCCGAATACCGTGTTCGTGCGTTTCTCGCACAGCCGGCACAACTCGCACGAGGCGACGCGCTCGCCGAGCGCGTCCCAGTCGAGCGTATGGATCGCCGGCAGCGCGGGCGCATCGTCGCGCGCTTCGGCGGGCGCTGGCGCGCTCGCAGCCGGGTCGTCGAACCACGCGAAGCCGTCGTCGGGCGAAACCTCGAAATCTGGCGATTCGGAGGATGGCTGCGGTTGTGGCGATGCGTGTTGCGGCCGCGCGTCGTCTTCGTATGACCGCGCCGGTTCGCGTTGCAGCTGCGGCTCGCGTGTGTCGGCGGGCGCGCGCATCGATTCGCGCGCGGCCGGCATCGCGGTTTCCATACGCTCGATGCGGGCAACGGCGTCGCTCGCTTCGGCAGGCGCGTCAGGCCGTGTGTGGCCGCTCGCCGATGCCGCGGCCTCCTGCGCAGCCCCCGCATCTCCCGCTACGTCGCGCGCCGCGCTTGCGCGACGCACCCACAGCGGCGCGAGTCCGAATTCTTCCAGCATCGATTCATGCAGCGCCATCTGCGCCCTCCGTGGCAAACGAAAAACGCATCACGATAGCGTCCTCCCGGCTGCGATGCCGCGCCGGATAGTAGTTTTTGCGCCGGCCGATCGACGCGAAGCCGAACCGTTCGTATAGCCGGATCGCCCGATGATTCGACGGCCGCACTTCGAGCAGCAGACCTTCGAGCTTTTCGGCGCGCGTGATGCGCACCGCCTCACGCAACAGCGCGAGACCCGCGCCCGCTCCTTGCGCTTGCGGCGTCACGCACAGATTGAGCAGATGCATTTCGTCGACCACCGGCATCAACACGCAGTAGCCGATCAGCGCGCCTGTCACGTGTCGCAGACAGACGCCGAAATAACCGTTGCGCAGCGAGTCGCCGAAATTGCCGCGGCTCCACGGAAACTCATACGCGAGTTTCTCGATGGCGGCGACCTCGTCCAGGTCGCTTTCGGTCATCGGCGACATGTAGCGGTCCGTGAGCAGCACCCCACTCATCGACTCGCCTCATCGCTGGACGTATGTCCGCGCGCGCCGTCTTGTGCATCGTGCGGCGCCTGCGCTGCCCGTGCCGCTTTTTCGGCGACGCGCTCGGCCGTGGTCTGCGCGACCTTGTCGCGCACATAGTCGGGCGCGGCCTGATCGGCGCGCACCGTGCGCCCCGCATGAAACGCGCGCAGCGCCGCGTAAGCGAGCGGCACCGCATGCGGCAGCGCCTCGCCATCGACGTTTCGCGCAGCGGCGCGCGCCGGCAGCCGCTCGCCGAACGCGGCAGCCGCATTGCCGGCCAGCGTGAACGGCACGTCGGGTAACACAAGCCGATCGGGTGCGTCGAGCGACGCGGGTTGGATGGTGCGCCATTCGCGCCGCGCGTCATCCCACGCGTAGTCGGCCCAATAGATCTCGTTCATGCGCGCGTCGAGCGCGGCGAGCACACGGGTGGCCGACGGATCGCGCAGGCGGGCGCTCTCCGCGCATCCGAGCAGCGTGCCGACCGGCACCACCGGCACATTCAGTCCGAACGCGAGGCCCTGAGCGACGCCGGTTGCGGTACGCAGACCCGTGAACGAGCCGGGACCGGAGCCGAACGCGATCGCATCGCAGTCCGCCAGTGCGAGACCGGCTTCGTCGAACAGCTCACGGATCGCGGGAAGCAGGCGCGTGCTGGAAACGGCGCCTGTTTGTTCGTGGCGCAGCCAGATGCGCGGTTCAGCGGATGGTTGACCGGTAGCATCGACGGACGCGGACAGCAGCGCCGCCGAACAGAATTCGGTCGAGGTATCGAGGGCAAGGAGCACTGTTTCAGTCATGGACCGTATTGTAATCGGCGCCGTGCGCGCGGATGGTGGTTCACGGCGGTTTGCGCGGGCGCCTGCGCGCGCTCGCGAGGGCACGCCGTTTGGCGCCGTTTTGGAATAGGCCCTCAGCCCCATCGGGGCGCTGCGTTGTTATGATCTTCGGCCGATCTCATCTGCTCCCGCCTCGCGGGCCAAACGACCATGACCGACATCGACACCCAGTTCGCGCAAGCGCAGCAAGACGTCAAACAACTGCCCGAGCGTCCGGGCAATCTCACGCTGCTGCGGCTCTATGCGCTCTTCAAGCAGGCCAGCGAAGGCGACGTGCGCGGCGACAAGCCCGGCCTCACCGACATCGTCGGCAAATACAAGTACGACGCGTGGGCCGCGCTCAAGGGCACCGAGCAGGACGCCGCCAAGCAGCAATACGTCGAGCTCGTCGAATCGCTGAAGAGCGGCGCCGCGACCTGACATGATTACGCCCGCCCTCTGGCGCAGGCCGGCTGGCGGGCAACGCGGCCGCGGGCCTCGCGGCCACCGGGACGCCACCGCGCGCCGCTTGCCCGCGGCCGCGACGCCCGTGCTCTACTGCATCCGGGCGCTTTTTGCTCCAGGACAGGTCCGAACAAGTGGCGCACTGCAGCAAACCTCTATATAATGCCCGCTGCGCTTCACTGTGTGTGCTTGCTTTCCTGAGCAGTCCACGCGGAGCAGCGTCCGATAGCGTTTGCTCCAATCCAGTTTAGAACCTGTCCCCTTCTGCCTAGCCCCCTACGGGCTCAAGTCCCAGGCTGGCGGCACGCCATAGTGGCATGTCGCGTTCGATACAGCTTCTAACAAAAAGCTCGCCTTCATTGTTGCGAGTTGCCCCCGTTTTTCGATTTGCTCGCTGCTTTTTTGCTCGCTGAATCCGACGACTTGGGTATGCCGATTGGCGTTGACGTTTCATTCGATGAACCCCAGGATCGTTTAAGGATTCACATGACTTTGAGCAACACTCCCAGCAGCCCGTTGGACGCCATCGCCGACGAGGCCCTCGGTCTTGCCCCCGCTGCGAACACCACGCCGGCCGATGCGCCCACGGACGCGGGCCAGCCGAGCTTCGCGTCGCTCGGCCTGTCGCCG
>NZ_DASXHN010000041.1:0-19128 GCF_036488505.1 Paraburkholderia sp.
CGAAGGTCGCGGCGTCGACCACGCGGATGATGTCGCTAATCTGGGCCACGTCGAGCTTGGCCGCTACGCGCGGCGCGACATTTTTGCCGCTGGCGGTAGCGGCAAAAAGAAGGTGGCTGTATTGGTCCGCGATCGAGAGCACTTGCGAGGCCACGGATTCGGCTAGCCCGGCCGCAAGGCGCGGATCGTCGGCGTGAAGCACCCTGGCGACACCGGCGATCCGCGCGGCGGCCGACGCGGCCGCGCCGGCGTTGTGCCCGGCTACCAGCACGTGAACGTCCCCTCCGCACTGGGCGGCGGCGGTCACTGCATTGAGCGTGGCGCCCTTGATAGACGCGTTGTCGTGTTCGGCAATTACCAGCACTGTCATATCAGATCACCTTCGCTTCGTTCTTGAGCTTTGCCACCAGGGTGGCGACATCGGGCACCTTCACGCCGGCGCTGCGGCTCGGCGGTTCGTTGACCTTCAGCGTTTTCAGGCGCGGTGTGACGTCCACGCCGAGTGTGTCCGGCCCGATGGTGTCGAGAGGCTTCTTCTTGGCCTTCATGATGTTGGGTAGCGTGACATAGCGCGGCTCATTCAGGCGCAGGTCGGTCGTGATGACGGCGGGCAGGGTCAGCCTGATCGTTTCAAGGCCGCCGTCCACTTCGCGGGTGATGATCGCGGCGCCTTCGGCAATCTCGACCTTCGACGCAAAGGTAGCCTGCGGCAGATCAGCCAGGGCCGCGAGCATCTGGCCGGTCTGATTACAGTCGTCGTCAATTGCCTGCTTGCCGGCGATGACAAGGCCAGGCTGTTCCTTGTCGAGCAGCGCCTTGAGCAGCTTCGCGACGGCCAGAGGCTGCAGGTCCGCGTCGCTCTCGACGAGGATGGCACGGTCGGCGCCGATGGCGAGCGCCGTGCGCAACGTTTCCTGGCTCGCCGCCGTGCCGCAGGACACGACCACGACCTCGCTGGCCGCGCCTTTTTCCTTGAGACGAACCGCTTCTTCGACAGCAATTTCGTCGAACGGATTCATGCTCATCTTGACGTTGCTGAGATCGACGCCGCTGCCGTCAGCTTTGACGCGGACCTTGACGTTGTAGTCGATTACCCGTTTGACCGGGACCAGAATCTTCATTGTGTCGTTCCTCCATATTCGTGGTGCGATGGGCGCCACGAGGGTTGTTTTCAATCGCAGCGCTGACGAAGCGTCTTGCGTAACGGTTGCGAAACACGACCCCGCACCCTGGCTGAACCCGAGGTGCCGCATTGGGTGAGCATTAGGGTCGGAGCGCGGCGCTCCTCAGCCGAAATAGCCGCTGGCAGTGCCGAGGCGCTGGTGGCACTCGGCGACCATGCGCTCGAGCAGTTCGGCGCAGGAGGGGATGTCGTCGATGAGCCCGACCACCATGCCTGCGCTGATGATGCCGCCGTGCGGATCGCCCGCGTCGAGCGCGGCCTTGCCGCGGGTGCCGGCCACGAGCGGTCGGATCTCGGCGAAGTCGCACCCACCGGGGCGGCGTTCGGTGGCGACCACTTCGTCGGAGACCGCGTTCCTGAGCACGCGGGCGGTGTTCTTCAGCGAGCGGAAGATCAGGTTGGTGTCGCGCTCGCTGGCTTCGAGCAGCGCGCGCTTGATGTTCTCGTGGATCGGCGCTTCCCGGGTGGCGCAAAAGCGCGTACCCATGTTGATGCCCTCGGCGCCGAGCACGAGCGCGGCGGCCATGCCGCGGCCGTCGCCGATGCCGCCCGAGGCGATCAGGGGCACCTTGAGCACGCGCGCGGCGGCAGGGATGAGCACGAGGCCGGGGATGTCTTCCTCGCCGGGGTGGCCGGCGCATTCGAAGCCGTCAATGCTGATGGCGTCGACGCCGAGCTTTTCGGCGGAGAGCGCATGGCGCACGGCGACGCATTTGTGGATGATCTTGATGCCGGCGGCCTTCATCTTCGGCATGAAATCGACGGCCTTGTTGCCGGCGGTTTCGACCACCTTGACGCCCTTGTCGATGATGACGTCGATGTACTCGGCGTAAGGGGGCGGCTTGATGGTGGGGAAGATGGTCATGTTCACGCCGAAGGGCTGGTCGGTCATGTCGCGGCAGCGGTCGATCTCGGCAGCGAGCGCTTCGGGGGTCGGTTGCGAGAGACCGGTGAGCATGCCGAGGCCCCCGGCGTTGGCGACGCCCGCGGCCATCTCGGCGAGGCCGACCCACTGCATGCCGCCCTGCACGATGGGGTAGCGGGTGCCCAGCAGTTCGGTGACGCGGGTCTTCATGGTCAGCGGTGTAGTCATATGCGTATGTGCGTATCGATCAGGTCGAAGAAGGTCGCGCCTGGTGAGTGCGCAAGGCACAAACCGGAACCGCAACTACTCATCAGAAGACATATTAATCATTATAATGATATATGAGAATAGGGAGGCCACCTGATCTGCGGGTGATAGAGTGAAACGAGGCTATGGCAGACGCTGCGCGGCTGAGTCGATAACCATCGAACATGCTCTGGCCTGCGCCGGATGAAAATCGGGCGCGCTCGTTTCGAGCGGGGTTCACGCCGCCAGCCGCCCTGGCAACCGCATAAACAACCGTCTGCGCCAGCGCACGACAACTCATGGAGACCTAGCCGGATGGCCGACGCTACACAACTGACGAGCTTGCAGTTCGAACCCTCACACCTGCGCCGGTGGCTGCAAGCCCGGTTGCCCGACATTCGAGGTGAAATGCGGCTGACGCGGATCGGCGGCGGCCAGTCGAACCCGACCTTTTTCGTCGACTTCGACGATCAGTCGTTGGTTCTGCGCAAGCAGCCGCCGGGGCCGCTCCTGCCTTCCGCGCACGCCGTCGATCGCGAATTTCGCATCCAGCGCGCGCTCGCCGGCACGGACGTCCCCGTGGCCGAGATGCTGGTGTTCTGTGACGATCGCGAGGTGGTTGGCACACCTTTCTATGTGATGCGCCGCCTTCATGGCCGGGTGTTTCCGCATTACGCGCTGCCTGAAGTGCCGTCAGCCGAACGGCGTGCCTGTTACGAAGCCATGGCGGATACGCTGGCAGCTCTGCACGCGGTGGACTGGCAGGCGGTCGGCCTCGAAGACTTCGGCAAGCCGGGCAACTTCTTTGAGCGACAGGTGGCGCGCTGGACGCGTCAGTGGCACGCGTCGAAAACGGGCGAAAGCGCGGACATCGACCGCCTGATCGAGTGGCTGCCACGGCACGTTCCGCCGGATCAGACGACCAGCATCGTTCACGGCGACTTCCGCTTCGGCAATCTGATGTTTCATCCGACCGAGCCGAGAGTGATTGCGGTGCTGGACTGGGAGCTGTCGACGCTGGGCCACCCGCTTGCGGACGTCGGCTATTGCAGCATCGCGTGGTCTATGCGCCCGCATGAATTCGACGGGGTACGCGAACTCGATCTGCCGGCGCTGGGGCTGCCCACACGGGACGAATTCGTCGCGCGCTATATGAGCCGCTGCGGGCGAACGCAGGAGCTCGAGCCGTTTCATGTGGCGTTCTCGATGTTCCGGTTCGCAGTCATTCTGGAGGGCGTCGCCGCGCGCGCGAGAGCGGGAAATGCGGCGTCCGCTGATGCGGCCGAGGTGGGGGCGCAGGCGGCGGCGTTTGCACGCGAAGCGGCGGCACTAACGCGTATCTGAAGCGCGATATCCCGGTGAACTCACGCGGCACGCTATCGCGTGCGCGTGGGGCTAGCCGGTCGATGCCGGCCCTCTCACAGGGAACTGCTCAGGTGCCCGCCATCGACGGGCAACGCTGCGCCGGTGATGTGGCGGCCGGCGTCTGAGCACAGCAGCAGGAGTGGCCCGTCGAGATCGCGCGCCGTGCCGAAGCGGCGGGTGGGTACGCGCTGGCGCAGTCGTTCGCCTGCTTCGCTGTCGAGAAATTCGCGGTTCAGGTCGGTCGCGATATAGCCCGGCAGCAGCGCATTGCAGCGGATGTCGTAGCGTGCCCACTCCAGCGCCATCGTGCGGGTGAGCTGAATCAGCCCTGCCTTGGACGCGCTGTACGGACCCACGCCGGCGGCCACCCGTTCACCGAGGATCGACGCGACGTTGACGATCGCGCCGCCGCGTTGCGCCGCGACCATCGCGCGGGCGGCGGCGGTCGCGACGAGCCAGCCGCCGCGCAGATTGGTGTCCATGATGCGATCCCACTCGTCGGGCTTCTGGGCGAGCAGGGGCCGGGTATTGGTTACGCCCGCGTTGTTCACGACGATGTCGAGCGAGGCGCCGATCCGCTCGTGCAGCGCTTGTAACGCGTATTCGACTTGGGCGGCGTCCTGCACATCGAGGGCCAGCGAATCGGCCTGATGGCCGGCGGCGCGCAGCGCCTGCACCGCCGAATCCAGCTTGTTGGCATTGCGCGCCGCAAGATGTACGGTGGCCCCCGCGTGCGCCAACGCGCCCGCCATATGCAGGCCCAGGCCACCGGACGCACCCGTTACCAGTGCGTGAAGGCCAGATAGGCCGAAGTCAGGTGCGTCGCGTGAATCGCTCGGCATGCGAAGAGTCTCCGTTAGTTTTTGCGCCAGCTTTGCGTCGCTGACCGTTCTCGTTACCAGCCGGCCAGATCGGCGGCACGCGCCCGATGGTGCGCGGGCGATCCCATCCAAGCATGATCGAACATCGCACGCCGCAGAAAAATGTGGACATCCAGCTCCCACGTATAACCCATGCCGCCATGAATCTCGACGCAGCGTCGTGCCGTGCTCACATACAGATCGGCGAGATGTGCCTTGGCCAGCGCAGCCATGCGGGCGGCTTCATCGCGCTCGCGGTGATCGAATGCGTGCGCGGCGTACCAGTGCAGGCCGCGCGCTGGCTCGACCGCAACGACCATGTCGGCCAGTTGGTGCTTGACCGCCTGGAACTGGCCGATTGGCTGGCCGAACTGCTCGCGTTCTCTGGCATACGCCACTGCCATCTCGTGACAGCGCGTCGCGCCGCCGAAAGCATCCGCCGCCAGCAGAATCAACGCGGCATCGCGCAGACGGTCGGCGTGTGCGGAAGCGTCCGGCAGGGTCTCGTGCGGGGCGTGATCCAGCGTGACTACACCGAGGCGCCGTGTGCGGTCCGTGGACGCCCGTGAGGCCACGGCAACCCCCTGGTCGTCGCGTTCGACGAGGGCCAGTTGACCGTCCTTCAGGCCGAGCACGAATAGCTGCGCGTGCGGCGCGCCCGGCACGGTCCATGACGCCGCTTTCGGGTCGTTCTCGTTTTCGTTCTCGTTGCCGGCGAAGCCGACAGCGGCGATCACGCTGCCGTCGAGCAGAGGCGGCAGCCAACGCGCACGTTGCGTGTCGCTGCCAGCCCATGCAATGGCCAGTGTCGCCAGTACGTGGCCGATGAAAGGCACGGGCGCGGCGCGGCTGCCTAGCGTCTCGGCGATCAACGCCAGATCGATCATTTCCAGACCGAGGCCGCCCTGTTCTTCGGGCAGATTGATGCCGAGGACGCCCAGTTCGGCGAGGCCGGACCACAGTTTCGGGTCGTGACCGCCGCTATCGCTTTCGTCATCGAAGAGCTTGTGCAGCGCGACGGTGTCGAGGCTTTCGTCGAAATAGCGCTCGACCGCGCGCTGCATCTCGTGCTGTTCTGAACTGAGCAGGAAATTCATTCATTGGCTCCCGCGTTGTCGCGTGGCAAGCCGAGGCCGCGTTCGGCGATCAGGTTGCGCTGGATATTCGAGGTGCCCCCAGCGATCGCCATGCCGAGCGAGCCAAAGAACTGCCCACTCCATCGTTCGTTGCCGACCGGTCCGTGGGCCGGATCGGGGGCGAGCAGCAAAGCGTCGCCCATCAGGTCGCGTGCGATGGCGGCGATTTCGGCGGCGATGTTGGAGGCCGTGATCTTGTTTAGCATTGGCGCAATACCGGGGTCTTCGCCGTGAGATATCATCGAAAGTTGACGGTAGCCCGAGTAGCGCGCCGCTAGCACCGTGCCTTGCAGCACGGCAAGCCGCTCGCGGATGAGCGGATGCTGGAGCGCGGGATGACCGAGGAAGGTGCTGCGACGCGCCAGATCGACGAGCTTGTCGAACAGCGCCACCGATGCTTCGGCGTTGCCCATGAAGCCAGCCCGCTCGTGGCCAAGCGTCGTCTTCGATACCGCCCAGCCGTCGCCGCGCGCGCCGACAATCCAGTCCGCCGGCGTGCGTGCGTTGTCGAAGAAAACTTCGCAGAACTCGCTCTCGCCGGTGATCTGCTTCATCGGACGCACGGTGATGCCAGGCTGCCTGATGTCGACCAGCAGATAGGAGATGCCTTTGTGCTTCGGCGCGTGCGGTTCCGTGCGACACAGCACGAACATGTATCTCGCCTTGTGCGCGAGCGAACTCCACGTCTTCTGTCCGTTGATGACCCACTCGCCGTCGACCAGTTCGGCGCGGGTGCGCAGGCTGGCGAGGTCGCTGCCTGCGCCGGGCTCGCTATAGCCTTGCGCCCAGATCACTTCGCCGGACATCGTGGGCGGGATGAAGCGCGCTTTCTGCTCCGGCGTGCCGCGCTCCAGCAAAGTCGGCACGACCATCGAGACGCCCACGCCGCTCAGCTCGCCCGGCGCTTTGACGCGCGCAAACGCCTCGCGCACGATCTGCCCTTTGAGAACATCCGGCGCCTGCTCCGAGCCGCCGTATTCGCGCGGAATGCCACGGTACAGATAACCGGCTTCGATCGCCTTGCGGCGGAATGCCTTAATTTCGTCCGATGTGGGCTTCGACGAGCCGGGCGTCCAGTTCGCCTTCAGAAAGGCTTGTACCTCGGCGCGAAAGCGCTGATGTTCTTCGCTATAGCTCAGATCCATGGTGCCGTTTCCGTTCAACCGCGCCGCTTCTGCGCGAGCAGTTCCCAATGGCGCGCCATCATCTTCGCGGCGCGGCGCTTGAGGTCGTCGCTAGGCTCGGGCAACAGCAGCACGCCGTCGTGATCGGGCAGCGCCACGGTGGCTTCGCAGCGGACGGTTTCCTCGCCTCGCTGGTTGGTCATCGTAACCTTGAGGTCGACCAGCTTGCGGCCGTTCTCTTCGCGCTTGCCGACGACTTCGCCGGCGATGAACTGGGTGTCGCCCATGTAGTTGAATTTACGGATTTCGTCGTACTGGCGTACCACCCAGCCGTCGTCGCCCGCCCAGTCGGTCAGATAGCGGAACAGGTAGTTCTCGCGCATGACGCCGTAGTCGTACGCCATTGGGTTACCGATAGCCTGGGCCCACGAGCTATCCCAGTGCAGGCGCTGCGCGACGTCGGGAATGCCGTTGGCGTCCTTCACGTAGAACGGCGCAATGCGGTTGCGGTTCTTGTGCCAGAGCCGTCCGCTACGCAGACCGTAGGGCACCCAGCCGTAGCCCGCGCCGTGAAAGTTGACCACGTCGGTCACCGTCAGCGGACCGGACGCGCCGGGTGTCATCGCTTCGCCGACCTGGACGTCGGACCAGTAACGCTTCTGCGCGCCACGGGCGTCTTCCTGCGCGTAGACGGCGTCGATCTTCGCGATGTCTTCGTCGGTGTATTTCGCGGGCTCGATGGCTGCATATTTGCCCTTCTCGCGCGCGGTCTTGCGCTCGGTCAGGATCGAACGATAGCGGTAGGTCGACACGACTTCACCGCGTTGATTCACCTTGACGTCGGTGTGAAAGCGCGTGACCTTGCGGCCGGCAAATTCGCTCGGCGTGACTTCGATGCCGTCCTCGCCGCCGAAGCTGTAAAGCGTGTCGCCTGGAAAAATCGGCCGGTAGAAGGTCCACTCGCCGCCCGAGATGAATACGTGGATACCTCGGAACAGACTCTTGGTGTTGGCCTTGTACTCCGCCGTCGGCGGATCGCCGAGCAGCGGCCGGTTGATGATGCCGGCCATCATTGACGGCGCAATCACGGAGCCCCAACGGGTGCCTGCCGCGTAATCGGGGTCGCAAAAGAGTGGGTTGTCGCTGCCGCACGCGTAGGCGAACGAGCGGATGTTGTCGATGTTCGCAGTGCCGATCTGTTCCTGATCGCGCGCGGCAAGATCGATGTTCAGAATCTTGTTGGCGCGCTCGATGTCGTGATCGGTCAGTTCGTAGTTGGTAGCCTTTTTGAACTCTTCGCTAATGCCTTCGGTAGGCTTTTTCTCGACGTTTGTAGTGGACATCCGTGTCTCCGGTACGGTAAGGGAAGCTGCCTTGGCTTAGGCCGATTCGGCGGCTAGCAACTGACGGACTTCGTGTTGACTGATTTTCAGGGACGGCGTACGCGGCAACGCACGCACGATGCGCAAGCAGGTCGGCACCTGATACGCCACCACCTTGTCGCGCAAAAACTGCGTGAGTTCGGCCTCGCTGACGGCACCCGCTCCTTCGCGCAACTCGACTGCAGCAACCGGCACGGCGCCCAGACGCTGGTCCGGCAGCCCGACGACACAGGCTTCCTGAACGGCCGGGTGCTCGCGCAGCAGCGCTTCTATATCGCGCGGCAGCACCTTGAAGCCGCCGCGGATAATGGCGTCGTCCACGCGGCCGCGAATGTAGAGAAAGCCATCGCTGTCGAGTTCCGCCAGATCGGTCGTGCGAATCCAGCCTTTCGTTTCGCTTTGCAGCGAACTGATCTCCAGTACGCCTTTCGTGCCCGCCGGCAGAACTTCACCGGTTTCACTGTCGACGACGCGCAACTCGATTCCGGGCTGCGCACGCCCGACCGAACCGACCTTGAGCTTGTCGAACTGCCGATAGTCCTCGAGCGACCAACCCGCGACGGCCCCGGCGAATTCGGTCGCGCCATACACGTCGAGCACCGGGACCTTGAAGGTCGCCTCGAACAGGCTCTTGAGTTCTGGCAGCAGCGGCGCGCTGCCGGCACGTACCGCGATCACGCTGGAGAAGAGTTCGGGGTCCACCGCGGCGTCCAGCAGCATGCGCATCGCCGACGGCGGCAGCGAAATCGCCTTCGGCCGGTGCGCTTTCAGCACACGGCAATATTCGGCGACGCTGAATTTTTCCAGCAGCGCGATCGGGCGTCCGGCGAGCACCGCATCGAGTGAGAAATAAAGTCCGCCTATATGAACGAGCGGTGCGGCCAGAACCGCCGGCGTGCGCGTCGCGCCGGCAGCGGAGCCAGGGCGCTTCGATTCATAGGCCGCAGCCCGCGCGAATGACTGTTCGAGCTGCTTGTAGGGCAGTTTGATGCGCTTGGCCGGACCGGTGGTGCCGCTGCTGAGCATCAGCACGGCGGTTCCATCCAGCAACTCGTGAAAAGGACCCGGGCCCATTTTGTCCCGACCGTCGAGCACGCTGACCCGGGGCTCGGGCCTGAGGCTGACCTGCACCGCCAACGCACCGGTTTCACGTGCGACTTCGCGCAACGGAGCAAGCGCCCAGTCCTGCTCCGACGCCACGATGGCGGCGCAGCGTAACTGGCGCAAATCGACGGCGATCTTGTCGGCCCCCTGAAACGGGTTGACCGTCACGATGCAACGCTCGGTCTTGAGTACCTGTAGGGCGGCCGCGACCATGGCTGGCGCATTACGCAGCAGCATCGCGACAGGCGTCGCCTTGCCGAGGTTCGTGCCGGCAAGTAAGGCTTCCAATCCGCTCATCACCGCGGCGAGTTGGCCCCAGGTGAACCATTCGCCCTCGAATTCAATGGCCAGGGCTTCCGGCGCTGACGTTGCAGCTTGCTCTATACCTTGGGCCAGGGTTTGACTCATCGCGTCTCCTTAAGGCTGCCGCGCCACTTCGGGCGCAATTTAACATTAATGATTCCAATCATATCAATTGTATATATGATTGGTCAATGCTGAGGGCGAGGTGAGAGCGTTCGGACGGGGATGGCGCGGCGGCTGCGCGAGAGACTCCGGATTGGCACATTCAGAGTCCTGGATGCGCTCATGCAGCGAGCATGGCTGCCTTCAGATATTCGCGGCGTGCCGGCGTCAGCCCGCAGACGTCCTGCAGCCAGGTGTCCGTGCCGCCGTATTCGCTCGCCAGCGCGTCAAACGCGGCGCATAGGTATTCGGGCTCGACTGTCAGAATGGGCAATGCCGCCTGCGCAGGCAATTGCAAATCTATGCTGCTTTGGAAAAGCGCCTGGATTCCAGGAATCCGCGGGTCAGCGCTGCCCAGAGCAGAACGCGATTGCAGGTAGTCCTCCATGATGTCGTCTATCGATACCCCCAGTGCATACAACACGAGCGCCACCGCAAACCCCGTACGATCCTTGCCGGCAGCGCAATGCAGCAGCATGGGTGCGTCTCCCTCTATCGCGGCATCGAACAGCCAGTGGAGGCGCGGCGCGAACGCGACGGGAAAGCGCCGGTAGATCTCCAGCATCATGCGGTGCGCGCTTGCCGCGTCGGGTTTTGCGGCGAGCATGCTCATCAGTTTCGGATCGCTGCGGATATCGTTTCGAATGTCGAAAGAAAGAATCCGCACTCGGTGGCCCGGTGGCGGTGCAGTGGGTGAATGCTGAGATTCCTGGTGACCGCGTAGATCGCAGATCGTCCGCAGGCCATGATTTGCCAGCGCGGTCCACCCTTCAGGACCGAGCCTGTGCAGTCCCGCACTACGGTAGAGGACGTTCGCCGCGACGCGGCGGCCGCCTGTGCCACGCATGCCGGCGAGGTTGCGGAAGTTATGGGCGCCAGCCAGCGACGCAAGCGGGGATGGCGCCGAAAGTTGCTCAGACATGATTGAGTTCAGAAATTCATACGGCTGATTCAGAGGGGCGCCACGATTCGTAACACTCCTACGCCTGTCGAGAGGCTGCGGCTTCGAGGCATCGTCCTGTGGGGCGCCCGAGGAGGTGTTAGCCGCGCTCCTTCAGCGTGATTAACAGGTCCTTTGCAGCGACACGGTCTCCAGGGTGCACGTGGACCTCCGCGATCTCGCAGTCGTGTTCGGCGGCGATGTGCGTTTCCATTTTCATCGCTTCAAGTGCAATCAGCGTGCTGCCGGCGGTGACCCGCTGCCCGGCCTGAACCGCCACCGTTACCACCGACCCCGGCATGGGTGCGGCCACGTGCAGCGGATTTGACGGCTCGGCGACGGGGCGGCTGCGGCGCATCGGCCCCGTCTGGGCGGCGCTGCGCTGCTCGATCGAAGCGGTGCGTGATTGCCCGTTCAACTCGAACTGCACCTTCACTGTTCCTGCCGCGGTGTCTGCGTGCAGGCCCTGCAATGTGACCAGGAGGGTTTTGCCTGCGGCAATATCGATCGCCACCTCTTCCTGTGGCTGCACGCCGTAGAAGAAGGCTGGCGTTGGCAGGACGGACGTATCGCTATAGGCACGCACGTGCTGGAAGTAATCGGCGGTCTGCTTTGGATACATCAGATACGAAGCAAGCTGCCGGTCGTCAAGCACGTGCTCGCAGGCGGCTGCACCCGCGACGCGCGCGGCTTCGAGATCGACTGCGGCAAGCTGGTCGCCGGGGCGGTAGGGCGCCGGTGGCTCACTACGGAGTACCTTGCGCGAAAGTTCGGCCGGGAAGCCGTCAGGTGGAAAGCCTAATTCACCCTTGAACAGCGAGACGACCGATTCGGGGAACGCGATTTCTTTGGCTGGGTCGCTGACGTCGGCGGCGCTCAGGTCGTTGGCCACCATCATCAGCGCCATATCGCCGACGACCTTGGAAGTCGGAGTCACTTTGACGATGTCGCCGAACATGTGGTTGACGTCGGCATAGGCGCGCGAGACCTCGGTCCAGCGATGCTCGATGCCGAGCGAGCGAGCCTGCTCGCGCAGATTGGTGTACTGGCCGCCGGGCATTTCGTGACGATAGACGTCGGCGGTGCCAGCACGGATCTCCGATTCGAACGGTGCGTAATAGCGGCGCACGCCTTCCCAGTACATCGACGCTTCGTGCAGTCGCTCCAGATCGAGTCCCGGATCGCGCTCACTACCCGCCAGCGCAGCGGCGATGCTCGACAGGTTGGGTTGGGAAGTCAGCCCGCTCATCGCATCGAGCGCACCGTCCACCGCATCACAGCCCGCGCCGATCGCGGCCAGTGCGGACGCGGCCGAGATGCCACTCGTATCGTGGGTATGAAAGTGCACGGGCAGTCCAGTCTCCTGCTTGAGCACCCTGACGAGCGTAGCGGCGGCCTGCGGACGGCAAATGCCCGCCATGTCTTTGATACCGAGCACGTGTACGCCGGCGCGCTGCAATTCGCGAGCGATACCGACGTAATACTTGAGGTCGTATTTGGCGCGCGAGCCGTCGAACAGGTCGCCCGTATAGCAGATCGCGCCTTCGCATAGCGAACCGCTTTCGCCGACTGCGTCGATCGCCACGCGCATGTTGCGCACCCAGTTGAGTGAGTCGAACACACGGAACAGATCGACCCCCGCGCTGGCTGCCTGCTGCACGAAAAAGCGCACGACGTTGTCCGCGTAGTTGGTGTAGCCGACCGCATTCGAGCCGCGCAACAGCATCTGGAACAGAATGTTAGGCACGCGCTCGCGCAACTGCGCCAGCCGCTGCCAGGGGTCTTCTTTCAGGAAGCGCAGCGCCACATCGAAGGTGGCGCCTCCCCAGCATTCGAGTGAGAACAGTTGAGGGAGATGGTGCGCGTAAAACGGCGCGATGGGCAACATGTCGGCGGTGCGCATGCGGGTGGCGAAGAGCGACTGATGCGCGTCGCGCATCGTCGTGTCCGTCAGCAGCACCTGTTTCTGTTCCAGCATCCAGCTGGCGAATTTTTCCGGCCCTAGCTCGCGCAAGCGATCACGCGAGCCGGGGGGCACGGGCGTCGCGCCATGGGGCGTGGGAAGCACCGGTCTGGGCAAGGGCAACTGCGGTAGCGCTCGACCGCTCAGTTCGGCATGCCCATTGACGCTCACCTCGCCGAGATAGCCAAGCAGTTTGGTGGCGCGATCGCGCCGCTTCGTAAATGCGAGCAGCGCGGGAGTGATATCGATGAAGCGGGTGGTGAGATCGCCACGGGCAAAGCTCGGATGATTGATGACGTTTTCGAGGAACTGCAGGTTCGACGCCACACCGCGGATTCGAAACTCGCGCAGTGCGCGGTCCATACGGCGGATCGACTCGCCTGCCGTGGGCGCCCACGTCGTGACCTTGACCAGCAGGGAGTCGTAGTAGGGGGTGATCACCGCGCCGCCATAGGCCGTCCCCGCATCGAGCCGCACGCCGAAACCCGCCGCGCTGCGGTACGCGGTGAGCCGTCCATAGTCGGGCAGGAAGCCGTTTTCCGGGTCTTCGGTAGTGATCCGGCATTGCAACGCATGACCGTTGAGCGGGATGTCGGGTTGCACCGGCACGCCTGCTGCACGCGTAGCGACGCTGCCGCGTTCGTCTAACGCGTCTTCGATCATGCCGATCCTGCCGCCTTCCGTAATGCGGATCTGCGCCTTGACGATATCAACACCGGTGACCATTTCAGTGACGGTGTGTTCGACCTGGATGCGTGGATTCACCTCGATGAAATAGAACTGCCCGGTGTCGGCATCCATCAGGAATTCCACGGTGCCGGCGTGGCTGTAGCCGACCGCGCGCATCAACCGGAGCGCGGCTTCACATAGCGTCCCACGAGCGACGGGGTCAAGATACGGGGCCGGGGCCCGCTCGACCACCTTCTGATTGCGCCGTTGCACCGTGCAGTCGCGCTCGTACAGGTGCACCAGCGTGCCATGCGTATCGCCCAGCACCTGGACCTCGACATGGCGCGCGTGGCGAACAAGCTTCTCGACATACACTTCGTCATTGCCGAACGCGGCGAGCGCTTCCCGGCGCGCAGCACCGAGCGCGCTTTCGAGGTCCTGTTCGCTCTCCAGAACTCGCATGCCGCGTCCGCCACCACCCCAGCTTGCCTTGAGCATCAGTGGATAACCGACATCGGCCGCGAGCCGCCGGCATGCTGCGAGATCGTCAGGCAGCGGTGCGGTGGCGGGCATCACCGGCACGCCAGCGGCAATGGCTGCATTGCGCGCCGCAACCTTGTTTCCCAAGGTGCGCATGATCTCGGGCGACGGTCCGATCCAGCGGATGCCGGCATCGATGACGGCCTGCGCGAAATCCGGATTTTCCGACAGAAAGCCATACCCGGGGTGAATTGCGTCGACCTGGGACTGCCGGGCAATGCGCAGAATATCGTCGATGTCGAGATAGGCCGCGAGCGGCTTTTTGCCGTCGCCGACCAGATAACTTTCGTCCGCCTTGAAGCGATGCAGGGCGAGACGGTCTTCCTTCGAGTAGATCGCCACTGTGCGGATGTTCATCTCGGCAGCGGCGCGCATCACCCGGATGGCGATCTCCGAGCGGTTGGCAATCAGTAGCGATTTGATGGGGGTATGCGTCATGAGATGCGAGGCTCGGCTATGGGGAAACGTGGCCGGCCATGCACAGGGAAGAGTGCGTGGCCGGCGCGCCTGATGGAGCGCACGGTGGCGTGAAAGCTGTCAGCGCGCGGTGCGCCGCCAACCCGCAACGTTCACGAGGGGCGCGGATCAGCGGCCGGTGAAACGCGGTGCGCGCTTTTCGATAAAGGCGCGCACCGCTTCCTTGTGATCCTCTGTCTGGGAGGTTCGCACCATCGCGGCCGCTTCGAGGTCCAGCAACTGCGCCGCGGGTGCGCCGTCCGCGGCTGCATTGAGCGCGCGTTTCATGTGACGGAATGCAATGCTCGGGCCCGCCGCCAGTTCGCGTGCCAGGGTGAGCGCGTGGGCGTCGAGCCCGTCGTCCTCGACGAGTTCGTTGATCAGGCCGAGTCGCAGTGCCTCGTCGCCATCAATGCGCCGTGAGCGCATCATCAACTCGCGCGCGGCCGATGGCCCGGCGAGCTGCGTCAGAAAATAAGCACCGCCGAAATCGCCGGAAAAACCGAGCGACGCAAAGGCCGTCTCCAGCTTGAGCGTACGTGACGCGATGCGCAGATCCGCCGACAGACCGAGGCCGACGCCAGCGCCCATCATCGCGCCGCGCAACGCGCTGATAGTGGGTTTGGGCATGGTATGAAGTAGCGCTGCGCTGTCCATTTGACGGCGCAGCCGTGCAATGCGGTCCTCCGTCGTCAGCTGCGCAGCCTCTTCTTTCGAGATGCCGCCAGCCTTGATGTCGCCGCCGGCGCAGAAAGCGCGGCCGGCGCCGCGTAGCAGCACCGCGCGGACCTTCGGATCGTCGGCCAGGCTCTGGAGGGTGCTCTGCAGCGCGTCCATTACCGGACCGGACAAGGCGTTGAGCCGGTCCGGGCGATTGAGCGTGACGATCGCGAGTCCGTCCTCGCGGTCGCACAGAACTGGCGCTTCCGCATTTTGAGTAGAAGTGGTGGTTTCCATCAGCGTCCAGTGGGAATCTGGTTGAAGGGCAAATCCTTGTCGACCCGCAGATCGGCAGGCAAACCAAGCACGCGTTCCGCGAGCTGGTTGCGCAGCACTTCGTCCGCGCCCCCGGCGATGCGTAGCGCCGCGCCCCAGCAATAGCCGTGCAGCAGCTTGTGCGCCTCGCGGCGCAGCGCGTCGTCCGGGCAGAGCGCCGCGATGCCGTGCAGCTCCAGTGCCATGGCCGAGAGTTCCTGCAGCATCTTGCCGAGCACCAGTTTGCCCATTGCCGCCTCGGCGCCGAGCTGCTTGCCGCGCGAGAGCAGGGTTAGTTGCCGGAAACGGTAGTTGCGCAGCGCCATCTCCTGCGCGACGAGGCGGGCTAGCGGAACGGTCAACGCCGCCGCATCGGGATGAGCCCGCGCAGCTGCGAGCAGATTGCGCGTATCGGGGAGCTGGTGCGATTCGCCCGAGGTCGAGGCACGCTCGTTCATCAGGGTGGTCATCGCGACCTTCCAGCCGGCGCCTACTGCATCCACGCGATTGCAGTCGGGTATGCGCACGTCGTTGAGGAAGACCTCGTTGAATTCTGACTCGCCGGAGATCTGACGAATCGGCCGCACTTCGACGCCGGGGATCTTCATCTCGACCACGAAATACGTGATGCCCTTGTGCTTGGCCACCGACGAATCGGTGCGCGCGATCAGCACGCCCCAATCCGCTGTATGGGCCCACGAGTTCCACACTTTCTGGCCCGAGATCACCCACTCATCGCCATCGCGCACGGCGCGCGTGCGGATGCCTGCGAGATCGGAACCTGCTGCCGGTTCGGAGAACAGTTGGCACCATTGCAGCGAGCCCTCGATGGTCGGACGCACGAAGCGTTCGATCTGCTCAGGCGTGCCGTGCTTCAGCAGCGTCGGCATGACCAGATTCGTGCCGATGGTTGTAAATACGCCGACCGGCAACTCGTAGCGGCCCTCTTCTTCGGCGAAGATCACCTCCTGCATCGGCGTTGCATCCTGGCCGCCTACCGCGTGCGGCAGGCACAGGGCGCCGTAGCCCGCGGAGGATTTGTGCTTTTGCCAGCCGCGGCCGCGCTGCGCCAAATCAGCGAGCGTCAGCGCCTGGCTGTCGATGCAATAGGGGTTGGCATTGGCGGCCAGCCAGTCACGCACTTCGGTGCGGAATGCGGCTTCGTCAGGGGTATCGTTGAAATCCATGGTATTCGCTTCGATAGGTCAGGACGGATCAGGCCGCAAGGCTGGGTTCGACGCTCGCATCGAGCAGCCGCTGACTCCAGGCCGCTGTGCTGCCGAGCTGCACGGCCAGTAGACGGGCGCGACGCAGGAACAGATGACAGTCGGCTTCCCAGGTGTAGCCGATACCGCCGTGTAAATGGAGCGACTCCTCGGCGGCGAAAGTCAGCGCCTCCGTGGCGGAAAGCCTCGCCGCCGCAGCCGCGCGCGGCAGCTCCTCGCTATTGACCTGCGCAGCCCAGGCGCCGAAGTACGCGTTCGAGCGTGCCAGTTCGTTCTTGACCAGCATGTCTGCCAGTCGGTGCTTGACGGCCTGATTGCCGGCTAGCGGCCGGCCGAACGCATAGCGTTGCAGCGTATAGTCGCGTGCCATTGTGAGCGCGCTTTCAGCGGTGCCCAGTTGCTCGAACGCGGCGATGACCGCAGCACGGTCGCGCAGTGTGCGCAGCAACGCGGCCAGTTCTGGACCTGCCAGCAGTGTTTCGGCCGGCGCATCCAGCAATTGCAGACGGCCATGTGCCCGCAGGCGGTCGAAACTTTCCAGCGCGTCGCGTTGCACACCGGCGGCTGTGGCATCGACCCACACGAGTGCGGGCTGATTGTCGGCGTCGAGAACGGTCACGAGGAGGTCGGTCGCGAGCAGCAGGTCTGGCACCACGGCCTTTTCGCCACTGACCTTGCCGCCGTGCAGGCGCGTTTTGGGAACGCTACGCTCGAACGTGCCCGGCCAGGCCTCTCCCGCTTCGGCACCCCCGAGTATCACCACGGCTGCGCCAGTCGCGATGCGTTGCAAAAGCTCGTCGCGCCGCGTACTGGCTGGGCAACGGCCCAGCAACTCGGCGGCCACGCAGACCGTGCTAAAAAATGGCACCGGCGTCAGCGCGCGCCCCAGCTCTTCGGCGAGGACGCACAACTCCAGCGTGCCAAGGCCGAGCCCGCCATGGGCCTCATCAATGGCTGCGCCGAGCCAGCCCATTTCTGCGAGCTGGGGCCAGAGTTCAGAAAGGGCGTCGCCACCGGCGTTCATCCATTGGCGCACCTTTTCGCGACTGCTCGCGTCGGCGAGAAAGCGTCGCGCCTGATCGCGCAACATGGCTTGTTCGTCGGAGAAATCGAAGTTCACGGAGTGCTTCCTTGTCGTTTGCCGACTCGCGTAGCGAGCCTGAATCCATGGTCCAAAAAGCTTCCAAACGGGATCGCGATGCAAGATCGGCGTACCCCGAACACGCGGTGGGTCATCGCCGCTCCGGTTTGCATGACGCCTCGCGTGCGGGTGCAGGGCGATTTCATTCAAGCCATCCCTTACGTCTGGCCAGCGCGACGGCTTGAGTCCGGCTCTGTGCGCCAAGCTTGGTGCTGATGTTGCGCAGATGCGTGCGCACCGTGCTCGGCGAGACCCCGAACCGCGCGGCCATCGTGTCGTTGGAAAGGCCTTCGGCTACACCTTGCAACATGCGCAATTCCTGAGGCGTCAGATTCCCGACCGGATGCGCTGGCTCGACCATAGACGGCAGCGGTCCGAATGCCAGCAACAGGCGGCGAGCGTGATCGACGACCATCGGGTCACGCTGGCGCGCGTCGCTCTCTTGCGCAAGAAAGCGCTGCACCAGTTCGCCGGCTAGCGGGCCTTCGTCGACCACGAGGCGCACGAAGCCCTCGCGCGTGCAGATTTTCAATACAAGGCTGAAGCGGGAGAGGGCAGTCGTGAGTTCACCCTGACGCAGCAGCGCCATTGCCTCGAGCAGACGCAGCAACAGGACGCGCCGGTAACTGGAGGTGGCGGTCGCCACGGCAATCTGATGCTCGATCTGCGGCACGGTATCGGCGCCGCCCACGAGCACGGCGCGCCGCAGCCGTGCCAGTTCCAACGTCTCCAGATCGTTCGCCAGGTTGCACTCGCGCGCGACGCGCTCCCACAGGATTGCGTCGTCGGCGCGGGAAAGCTCGGTGTCAAACGCGATGAGGTCGCCTTGCAGCAGTGACATGCGGGCGCGCTCAATGCGTGCACCGGCCACGACGCGGGCGAGGTGGCGGCGATGTCCCAGCGCCTCCAGTTCGGCCAGCATCTGAAGCGCGTGACCGGGATCGCGGCGAAAGGCGGCGATGCGTGCCAGCATCACGTGACCGAGAATCATGTGGTCGGACAGGCCCGCATTGCAGACCAGCGGCAGGTAGACGTGGAGCAATTGGACAGCATGATCGAGTTCGCCGGACTCGTAGACCGTCGCGGCGTACAACAGGCCAGCCCAGGCATTGCCGCCCGCGTACGAAAGAGTGGGTGCGCCGCCACTCGCCGGGTTGATTGCGAGCCGGAAGCGCGCGGTCGCCTGGCGAAGCCGGCCTTCGAGCAGATCGATGATGCCGTCGACGGATTCCGCGTACATCAGGCTGAATGCACTGGGTTCGCACCCTTGGGCGCGGCGCCCCGCGTCGAGCAGACGGCGCGCTTCCTGGTGGCGGCCGAGCACCGTCGCAGCGTTGGCAACCACGTTGACGAGGACCGAGCCGGTGAACGACGGCGCATTGGATAGTCCCGCCAGCAACGGACAACCGTACGTGTACGCCTCTTCCTGACGGTCCTGCATCGACAGCAGCAACGACGGCAACGTATCGACGAGTTCGCGCACCACTG
>NZ_DASXHN010000065.1:0-9988 GCF_036488505.1 Paraburkholderia sp.
CACGTGCTGCTCGATGTCCCGCAGATGCGTCGATGCGGTGCGACGAAAGTCATGTAGCACGAAATGCTCCACCTGCAGCCCCAACGCCTTGACCGCCTGATTCAGCGTGCTTTTGGCGATTGGTCGATCGTCGCCCCTGACGCTCGGGAACACGAACTTCTCGCTGGCGCGCGCGTGGTGCAGTTCGCGCAGCATCGCCACCGCCTGGCGCGGCAGAAGGACGATGCGGTCCTGGCGGGCGCCCGGGATCGTCCAGCGCGCGTTGTCGAGATCGAAATCGACCCACCGCGATTCGATGAGGTCGGACTTGCGCACCATCGTCAGTACCAGCAGATGCAACGCGAGCTTCAGCGGCCGACGGATGTTCGAGGTGTCGATCGAGCGCAGCATCACGCCGATCTCGGCGCCGGACAGCACGCGGGTGCGGCTGTCGAATGTCGCGATCGAGCGCGCCGGCACGACCTCGGCCGGATTGCTGGTCGCGAGCTGGCGGGCGATCAGGTATGCGTACAGACGCTTGACCACGTTGCGGGTGTGCAGCGCCATCTTCGGCGAGCCGCGGCTTTTGATTCGCTCGCAGATTGCGACGATGTCGTCGGCGTTCACGGCCCCAATCGGTTTGCCGCCGATCGCGGGCAGCACGTCCTTTTCGAGCGCACGCCGCGTGGTGCGGCGGTATTCGTCGGACTTGCCAGCCATCGCCGTCGCCAGATAGAGATCGGCGGCTTCGCGCAGCACGTCGGCCTTGCCTTCGGCACCGCGATCGCGCCGCGCGGTGGCAACCGGCAAGATGCCCAGCGCGACCAGCGCCGCGTACTTCTGTGCCTTGGCGCGCGCGACGCGCAGCGAGATCATCCGGTAATCGCCGATCGTCGCGAGCGGCTCGCGCTTGCCGTTCAGCGTGTAGCGGAAGCGCCAGATCTTGCTGCCGGTCGTCATGACC
Organism: Paraburkholderia sp.; assembly: GCF_036488505.1. GTDB lineage: Bacteria > Pseudomonadota > Gammaproteobacteria > Burkholderiales > Burkholderiaceae > Paraburkholderia. The sequence goes on from NZ_DASXHN010000065.1 coordinate 944, forward strand.
TCGATCACGAGGCCGTTGCCGTCGGCAACGCAATAGCGGGTGGCGCGTGGTTCGAGCGCGCGAACCTGCGATTCGGTGAGGGGTGTGGCGAGGCGGGGCATGCTGGGATCTTCGATGCACGGACTGCGGCGATTTTAGTCCTTATACCGGTTGTGTACCGAAGATTCGCACGTTTTTCGGTTGACATGGGCCCCTTTTTGGCCTGCAGCGCGATGCCAGACGTCACGTATCAGGCTCACAGGAGGCGGGATTGAGGCGCTCGTGCGTCAGTAATCACTTGCCAATGCAGAATCTGCTGAAAATCACTCCAAGCAGGTCATCCGAACTGAACTCTCCGGTAATCGAGTTCAGCTGATCCTGCGCGAGCCGCAGTTCCTCGGCGAACAGGTCGAGCGCCTGCGCATTCAGCTGCGCATGCGCGGCGGCCGTCGCAAGGTGTTCGTCGGCCGCGCGCAACGCGATCAGATGCCGCTCGCGCGCGAGGTACACGCTCTCCGCGCCCGCCTGCCAGCCGGCGATTCGCAGCAATTCGTCGCGCAGCAGCGCCACGCCGTCGCCCTGTTTCGCCGACAGGCGCACCTCGCTGAGTTTGAGATCGGCGTCCAGTGCTTGCGTGGCCGGCGTGAGGCCGGTCAAGTCCGTCTTGTTCAGCACCCGCACGACCGGCACGCCGCGCGGAAAACGTGCGGCGATCGTCTCGTCGCCGGCCGTCATGCCGGTGCGCGCGTCGAGCAGATGCAGCACCACGTCCGCACGCTCGATCTCGCCCCACGTTCGCTCGATGCCGATTTTCTCGACTTCGTCCTCGGTCTCGCGCAGGCCGGCGGTGTCGATCACATGCAGCGGAATGCCTTCGATCTGGATCGTCTGTGCGACCTTGTCTCGCGTCGTGCCGGCGATCGGCGTGACGATCGCGAGTTCCGCGCCCGCCAGCGCGTTCAGCAGCGACGACTTGCCAACGTTGGGCTGCCCCGCGAGCACGACCGACATCCCTTCGCGCAGCAACGCGCCCTGGCGCGCTTCGCTCAGCACGTGCGTTAGGCGCTCGCGGATGCGGGCGAGCTTGCCGCGCGCGTCGGCGGCTTCGAGAAAGTCGATTTCTTCTTCTGGAAAGTCGAGCGTCGCTTCGACGAGCATCCGCAGCGTGATCACCTCTTCGACGAGTGCGTGGATGTCGCGCGAAAACGCGCCGTCGAGCGAGCGGCCCGCGGATCGCGCGGCGGCTTCGGTGCTCGCCTCGATCAGATCGGCGACGGCTTCGGCCTGCGCCAGATCCAACTTGTCGTTCAGGAACGCGCGACGCGTGAATTCACCGGGCTCGGCCAGGCGCAGGCCAAATGCGCGGCCCGCATCGATGCAGCGCTGCAGCACGAGTTGCAACACGACCGGCCCGCCGTGGCCTTGCAGTTCGAGCACGTGCTCGCCGGTGTAAGAGTGGGGCGCCGGGAAATACAGCGCGATGCCGCGATCGAGCGGGGCGCCGCTCGCATCGAGGAATGGCACGTAGCTCGCGTGGCGCGGTGCGAGTGTCTGGCCGGTGAGTGCGTGCATCAGCGGCTGGGCCGCCGCCTCGCCCGCCCGGCCAAACGAAATCCGCACGACGCCAATGCCTCCCCGGCCGGGCGCGGTAGCAATGGCGACGATGGGATCGGAATCGGTGGTGAGCATCGGGAGTTCGGCAAAAACGCTGACGGGGAGGGCCGCAGGTGGAGGCGGCGCGAGGCATTGTAACGCGGGCGCATCGAATGACCGAAGGTCCGCGGGTCGTCGCGCCGGCGCCATGAATGCGGTTGGCTCGCGCGCCGTTTCCGATAATCAGATTTATCCTATGCAAGCTAGGTTTGCTACCGCACTCTGTCGGAAAGATTAAGACAAGCTAGGACAGGGGCCGGAGGCAAAGCCACGCCAGGCAACAAAAGATGATAAAAAATTCATTTCGCCGAATGCGTTGCCGGGCGCGCGGCGCAAGCTAAAACTATCTCAAATAAGAAAAATCTGATCTTGTGTGGTTGTCAACTGGTCGGACGCCAAATTGCACAATCTGGCCCATGCCAACCGCCAAAGAAAAAGCCGCCTTTGCAAGGCGACTCAGAGACCTGCTGGAGCCGCTGAAAATTCGCGGCGGGACCAAGCTTGCCGAGCAATTCAACCTGCGCTATCGCGGCGAGCGTCCCGTGACGCCGCAGACCGCGCACAAATGGCTCACGGGTACGACGATCCCGAAACCGGATAAGTTGCGCACGCTCGCCGAATGGTTGAACGCCAAGGAACACTGGCTCCATTACGGACCACCGCCCGGCGCCAATAGCAGACCGATGTCTCGCGGCGAAAAGTATCCGCCCACGCCCGAGACGATTGAACTCGCGTCGAAGATCGCGTCGCTGACGCCTAAAGACCGCAATCTGGTCGAGGAAATGATCGTGCGCTTTTACGGCGAAGATACCGACGACGAAAGCGACCGAGGCGACGAAAGCGACGAGGCGTGAAGTCGCCGTCGAGCGCCGCCTTTCTCTGCGCCGCATGATGAAAAAAAGCCGCCCGTTCACAACCGGGCGGCTTTTTTGCAGCCGGGTTTGCGGCGGGCTGTCGGCTCGCCGCGGGGCGTGACGTCAGGCCGGCTTCACCTTCGATTTGCCCATCATCCGCGTGATGTAGTACTGCTGCGCGATCGACAGCACGTTGTTCACGACGTAGTACAGCACGAGACCCGCCGGGAAGAAGAAGAACATCACCGAGAACGCGATCGGCATGAACATCATCATCTTGGCCTGAACCGGGTCCGGCGGAGTCGGGTTCAGCTTGGTCTGCAGGAACATCGACACGGCCATCAGCACCGGCAGGATGAAGTACGGATCCTGTTGCGACAGATCCTGAATCCACAGAATCCACGGCGCGCCGCGCATTTCCACCGACGACAGCAGCACCCAGTACAGCGAGATGAATACCGGAATTTGGATCACGACCGGCAGACAGCCACCGAATGGATTCACCTTCTCGGTCTTGTACAGCTCCATCAGCGCCGCGTTCATCTTCTGCGGATCGCCCTTGAAGCGCTCGCGCAGCGCCTGCATGCGCGGCGTGATCGCCTTCATGCGCGCCATCGACTTGTAGCTCGCGGCCGACAGCGGGAAGAACACCGCCTTGATCAGCAGCGTGAGCAGCACGATCGACCAGCCCCAGTTGCCGACATAGCTGTGGATCTTCGACAGCAGCCAGAAGAGCGGCTTCGCGATGATCGTGACGTAGCCATAGTCCTTCACCAGCTCGAGGCCCGGGGCGATGCCTTCGAGCATTTGCTCTTCTTCCGGACCGGCGAACAGGCGCGCCGACACGGTGATGGTCTGGCCTGGGGCGATGGTCGGCAGCGGCTCCTTCACGCCGACGCGATATAGCGACGGATCGATCTTCTCCGCGTAGAAGTCACGCTTGACACCCTGCTTCGGGATCCACGCCGACGCGAAGTAGTGCTGGACCATCGCAACCCAGCCGTTGTCGGCCGACGTCGCGAAGTCCTGCTTGTTCTTGTCCAGGTCGCCGAACGTCATCTTCTGGAAGTGATGCTCGTTGGTGTAGACCGCCGGACCGATGAACGTATGCGAGAAGCGCGGCGTCTCGACCGGCTGGTCGTCACGCACGAGTTCCATATAGAGCTGCGGGTTCACCGGCGCCGTGCCGACGTTCTGGATCTTCGTCTCGACGCCGATCACGTAGCTGCCGCGCGTGAACGTGTACGTCTTGATGACCTTCACGCCGCCTTTTTCCGGCGATTCGAAGCTCATCTGGAAGGAATTCTGTCCGTCAGCCAACTGGGTCGGCTGATTCGGCATCAGCGTGAAGACGTCGTTGTGATTCGGGAAATCGCCACCGAGCAGACCCGTGCGGGCGAGGTAGGTGTGATTGTTGGTCTTGTCGAACAGCGTGATGACCAGATCCGGTTGCTTGCCGTCGCCCTGCTTGACGAGCGACAGGCGCGACAGCGTGCCGCCGCGGGTGTCGATTTCGCCGCTATAGACGTCCGTGCTGAACTTCACGAGCTGCGATTGCGTGGCCGCCGGCGTATTGACGGGTGCGGCTGCGTTGGTGGCCGGCAGGTCGGCCGGCTGGGTTTCCGGCGTCGTGGTTCCCGGCGCGGCACTGGCGACCGTCTTGGTCGGCGTGGCGCTCGGGAAGAACATCGACGGGCGTCCGTGGTCGCGTTGCCAGTTGTCGAACAGCATGACAGCTGACATGAAAAAGATGACCCATAGGACGGTGCGTTTGATATCCATGCGTTGTCTCAGTGTCGATGGAACGGCGCGTCAGCGCTTTTCAGAAGTGGGTGGCGGGACGAGATCGATGCCGCCCGCGGAAAACGGGTGACAGCGGCAAACACGCCTCACGGCGAGATAAGTCCCGCGCGCGGCGCCATGATACTGGATTGCCTCGCGCGCGTAATCAGAACAGGAAGGGTAAAAACGGCACCGGTTGCCGAGCATGGGGCTGACGGCAAGCTTGTAAAAGCGCAACAAAGCGATGAGTACCGTTTGCATGGCAGATGCGGCCAGACGGCGCCGCGCAACGTGGAGTACCGGGCGACGCCCGCCACCTGAAGCTGCCGGCGCAACGCCCGTTGGGGCGGCCAGGTTGGTACGGGCTGTCACTGCGTCATTCCGTCCTGGGCGCTTCCGCGGGCGGCGCCTGACGACGGGAAACTTCGCGCGCTGCCTTATCGAGCAACGCCTCGATTTCGCTGCGGCACAGCGCCTTCAGTGGCGGTGACGACGCGCTCGGCAGAGCTTTCCTGTCGAAGCGCGTATGCAGACGCAGCAGGACATCCCAACCGCCGAATTCCGCGCGACGCAGCCGGAAAGCCTCGCGCGCGATTCGGCGCACCAGGTTCCGTGTAGCCGCGCGCGGCGCGTACTTCTTGCCGATCACGAGGCCAAGGCGCGCCTCGTTGCCGGTGGGCCGGCCGTATACGACGAAGTGCGCGCTACGGCGCCAAGGCCGCAAACGAAAAACGGATGAAAACTCATCCGTTTTTAGCAGCCTTGCGGCTTTGGGGAAGGCGGCTTGCGCTGGCAACGGAACCGAGCCCGGTTGCTGCGCCCCGGCCGTTCCCAGTTCGCCGTGGGCTTTGGTCACAGCGCGCAATCCGCTCGCCTTAGATAGCGAGACGCTTGCGGCCCTTCGCGCGACGTGCGTTGATGACCTTGCGGCCACCAGCGGTCTTCATGCGAACGCGAAAGCCGTGGGTGCGCTTGCGGCGGGTAACGGAAGGCTGGTAAGTACGTTTCATGTTGCTCTCACTTGATCGAAAAAACCGCGCGATCATCGCTGAAAGCGCAATGGCCGGTGGTTTACTGAAATTGGTTTTCGCGGAACCCGCTATTTAAACCCGGTTTCCGTTGGCCGTCAATAGTTTAGCGGCCGTCAGGCGCTGCCTCCCGCCGCTCGACCAGGTGATCCGTCCCTGTGGATAACTGCCTTGCGGCTCCGTTTTGGCGTTAGAATCCCACGTTACTTTCCCAAAAATATTGCACGTCGCTCCGGCCGGATTTGTCCCGCAAACCCTTGTGGCACAAGCGCTCGGGGCCGTAACGCCTGGCTGCTCAGGGCCTTGTTGCGCGCGCACGACAAGGGCAGCGGCGACCGCCGTGCACACCATAACGACAGCAACTTGATGAACGAATTCTGGCAACACTGTTCCGCATTGCTGGAGCGTGAGCTCACGCCCCAGCAGTACGTGACGTGGATCAAACCGTTGGCCCCGGTCGCCTTCGACGCCGATGCGAACACGCTTTCCATCGCCGCGCCGAACCGCTTCAAGCTTGACTGGGTCAAGAGCCAGTTCTCTGGCCGCATCGCGGATATGGCCCGCGATTTCTGGCATGCCCCGATCGACGTGCAGTTCGTGCTGGATCCGAAGGCTGGCATGCGCGGCCCCGCCGCGGCTGCGCCGACGGCGCCCGCGCGTCCTTCGTCAGCGCCGCGACAAGGCGGTAACGCAGGCGGTGGGGCCGCCGTCGATGCGGCCGTAAGCGCCGTGCAGGCGGCGCACATGGCGCGCGCTAATTCCGCTGCGGCGGCCACGGCCGCTACGCAAAACGGCAATTCCCGTAGTGCGGCCCAAGACGCCGCCGACCTGGATTTGCCGAGCCTCGACGCACACGAAGCCGCGGCCGCCCGCCGTACGTGGCGTCCGGGCCAAGGCGCGGGCGCCTCGGGCAGTGGCGAGAACGACTCGATGTACGAGCGCTCGAAGCTGAACCCCGTACTGACCTTCGATAACTTCGTGACCGGTAAGGCCAACCAGCTTGCGCGCGCCGCGGCGATCCAGGTCGCGGACAACCCTGGCGTCTCGTATAACCCGCTGTTCCTGTATGGCGGCGTCGGTCTTGGCAAGACCCATCTGATCCACGCGATCGGCAACCAATTGCTGATGGACAAAGCCGGCGCGCGGATTCGCTACATCCACGCGGAACAATACGTGTCCGACGTGGTGAAGGCGTACCAGCGCAAGGCGTTTGATGACTTTAAGCGTTACTACCACTCGCTCGACCTGCTGCTGATCGACGATATTCAATTCTTTTCCGGCAAGTCGCGGACACAAGAGGAATTCTTCTACGCGTTCGAGGCGCTCGTCGCGAACAAGGCGCAGGTCATTATCACCAGCGATACCTACCCGAAAGAGATCTCGGGCATCGACGATCGGCTGATCTCGCGTTTCGATTCCGGCCTCACCGTCGCGATCGAGCCGCCGGAGCTGGAAATGCGGGTCGCGATTCTGATGCGCAAGGCGCAATCGGAGTTCGTGAGTCTGAACGAGGACGTCGCGTTCTTCGTCGCGAAGCACTTGCGCTCGAACGTTCGCGAGCTCGAAGGCGCATTGCGCAAGATCCTTGCGTATTCGAAGTTCCACGGCCGCGAAATCACGATCGAGCTGACGAAAGAAGCGCTGAAAGACCTGCTGACGGTGCAGAACCGGCAGATTTCGGTCGAAAACATCCAGAAGACCGTCGCTGATTTCTACAGCATCAAGGTCGCGGACATGTATTCGAAAAAGCGTCCGGCGAATATCGCGCGACCGCGACAGATCGCGATGTACCTGGCGAAGGAGCTGACGCAGAAGAGCCTGCCGGAAATCGGCGAGCTGTTCGGCGGGCGCGATCACACGACCGTGCTGCACGCGGTGCGCAAGATCGCCGACGAGCGCAGTAAGGACGCGCAACTGAATCACGAGTTGCACGTGCTCGAGCAAACGCTGAAGGGTTAAGTGCGGTGGCCGGAGCGGCTCGATACCGCTGAAACCCTCCAGAGACGGGCAACAGCAACAGCAACAGCAGACAGTTGCAAGCGATCGAAGAACGCGCAGAGACCGGGCGACGCGCAAACCGCGGGGAGCAGAGGCAGAAAGAGGCGGCGACAGGAGGTGAAGCGTGACCAGCAAGCGCCAGAAACCGGCCCGGCGAACTTCTCACCAAACGGCCTGCCTCGCGGATCGCACAAACAAACCGCGCGGATCGGGAAAACACTCGGGAAAATCGACCTGTTTATTCCCGAACTCGCCCCCAATTTAGTGAGGCAGTCCCGTTTTCAGGCACAATACAGGTTTAACCGCCCGGCGGCCGCGGGCGGATTTCACGCCGTGTCGGGCGCTGCGGTAGCGCCGGCGGGGAGCTGCGGCTGCGCGCTGAAGAAGCTTGTCCTGTAAGGCGTGCAGGCCGTCATATCAACGAAGGAACCCTATGCAACTGGTCAAGACCGAACGCGATAACCTCCTCAGGCCGCTGCAAACCGTGAGCGGCATCGTCGAACGCCGCCATACGTTGCCGATCCTCGCCAATTTGCTGATCACCAAGAACGGTCCGGACGTGTCGTTCCTGTCGACCGACCTCGAGTTGCAGATCACCACGCGCGCCGATTTCGGCGTGGGCGGCGATTCGGTCGCGACCACGGTGGCGGCGCGCAAGCTCCTCGACATTCTGCGTGCGATGCCCGACGGTCAAGTCACGCTGACGTTGAACGACAAGCGTCTGACCGTGCAATCCGGCAAGAGCCGTTTTGCGCTGCAAACGCTCGCCGCGGACGAGTTTCCGACCGTCGCTCAGGCTAAAGACTACGGCGCGAGCCTCGTGGTTCCGCAAAAAACCTTCCGCCAATTGCTCGGCATGGTTCATTTCTCGATGGCCCAGCAGGACATCCGCTACTACCTGAACGGGATGCTGCTGGTGGTGGACGGCGACCAGTTGATGGCGGTCGCGACCGACGGCCACCGTCTCGCGTTTTCGTCGATGAAGATCGAAGGCTCGTTCGCACGGCAGGAAGTGATCATTCCGCGCAAAACGATTCTCGAACTCCAGCGTCTGCTCGAAGACATCGACGACACGCTGAAGATCGACATCGCGCAAACGCAGGTGAAGTTCACGTTCGGCCAGGTCGAACTCGTGTCGAAGCTCGTGGAAGGCAAGTTCCCCGACTTCCAGCGCGTGATTCCGAAGTCGCACAAGAACAAGTTCGAGATTGGCCGCGAAGAACTGCAGCGTTCGCTGCAGCGCGCCGCGATCCTGACGTCGGACAAATTCAAGGGCGTGCGCTGCATCGTCGAGCCGGGCCAGTTGAAGATCATGTCGACCAACGCCGACCAGGAAGAGGCGCAGGAAGAACTGGAAATCGCATACGACGGTGACAGCGTCGATATCGGGTTCAACGTCACGTATCTGCTCGACGTGCTCGCGAACCTGAAGGTGGACATGCTGCAAGTGAGCCTGGGCGACGCCAGCTCCAGCGCGTTGATCACGATTCCCGAGAACGACGAATTCAAATACGTAGTGATGCCGATGCGCATCTGATACGTCCAACACCACGAACATACCAAGGGGCGCAGCGCCCCTTTGGCGTTTTTATGGCGTTTTGAAAAGTCCCGAGCAGCAACCTTGCAGTAACGCAGAACCGGAAAAAATCCATGACTGAAACGAACAATACGCAGCCCGATAACAGCTACGGCGCCTCGTCCATTCAGATCCTCGAAGGTCTGGAGGCCGTGCGCAAGCGTCCTGGGATGTA
>NZ_DASXHN010000108.1:0-4232 GCF_036488505.1 Paraburkholderia sp.
CGCGCCAGCAAGAATCCAGCCGACAACCTTCCTGATATCCGCCCCATCCATTGAGGGATGTGACGGCATCGGCAAGACGCCCCAGACTCCGCTGCCGCCGTTCCTCACCTTCGTTTCGAGCCGGGCTGGCGCCTGCGCGTCGCCCTTGTACTTTCCCGCGATTTGCTGGAACGACGGTCCGACCAGCTTGCGGTCCACCGCGTGACACCCCATGCAGGCATTCTTGCGCGCGATGCTCATGGCGTCGGCGGCAGAAGAAGCGGGGGGCGAGTCTGCAGCGAGCGCACCCTGACCGGCCGCGGCGGTGATCCCCAATGCGAGCACCGTCACGGTCATGGAAAACCAGCGCTTCATTTCGCGGCGGGCGCAGGATTACCCGGATGCACGTCGGAGTTCTTGACCGGTGCGGGCGCCTGCACTCCCAGCGGCGTCGAACTCACGGACGAATCCGGCACTGCGCCGACCGTCGCATCCTCACTTGCCGATGCTGCCGCCGGCGCGCTCGCGCCCGACGCGGCTGCTGCCGACAACGCCTGAGCCTCTTCCGGCTTGATGTACTGGAACACCTTGACCACCTGCTCGACGCCCGGCACCTGCGCCGCGACATTCGCGCCGGCCGCGCCTTCTTCACGCGTGACGAGACCCATCAAATACACGGTGCCGCGCTCGCTCACCACCTTGTAGTAGTTCGCCCGCATATCCTTCTCACCGACCATCGCACCCTTCACGCGGCTCTCGAGGTAGGCATCGTTAGTACGCGACGACAACGAACTCGCACCTTGAATAGCGAGCTCGTTCACAATGCTGTTCACATTGTTGATGTTACGCACCACCTCTTCGGCCTTCTGCTTCCATTGGTCCGACGGCACTTCGCCGGTCAGCAGCACGCGCCGGTTGAACACGGTCACGCTAACGTGCGCCTGGTCGGGCAGACTTTCGTCGATGCGCGACTTGGCTTTCACCTGAATCTCGCGGTCCTCGGTTTGCGCGCCGAGCGTACGCCGATCGGTTGCGACGAGCGTGCCGCCGCCCACTGCACCGCCCATTGCGCCGATGACCACAAGCGGGCAACCCTGCAGGGTCAGCGCAACACCCGACAACAGGCTCACCAGCAGCGCAGCTCTGGCTAGCGTCGACCTGACGCGTGTCTTGTTCATCAACTCGTTCCCCTTAAGAATCATTCGTCGCCCAGCAGCATCGCGTCGATGCCATCGCACAGGCAGTGAATGGTTAACAGATGGACTTCCCGGATTCGCGCCGGCCGTTCGGACGGCACGCAGATATGAATGTCGGTATCGGCGAGCACTTCGCTGATCACGCCGCCGCCCGCGCCCGTCAACGCGATCACGAACATCTCGCGCTCATGCGCGGCCTGGATCGCCGCGAGCAGGTTGACCGAGTTGCCCGACGTGGAGATGACGACCAAAACGTCGCCGGCTTGCCCAAGCGCGCGGATCTGCTTCGAATAGATCTCTTCGAAAGCCGAGTTATTGCCAATGCCCGTGATCGTCAAGACATTCGCGTCCAGTGCAATGGCCGGCAAACCGGGCCGCTCGCGCTCGAAATGTCCTACTAGCGTAGACGCGAGCCACTGCGAGTTGGCGGCCGACCCGCCGTTGCCGCACGTGAGAATTCGCGAGCCGTTCGCGAGTGCGCCGAACAGCACGTCGATGGCTGCGGCGACGGGAAAAGCAAGCGTGTCGAGTGCTTCGCGATGGACGGCCGCGTTTTCGCGGAAATGTTGCTGGATACGTTCGACGGACATCGACTCTCGGTTATCGGCCGCGCCATGCGCGGTAGTTTATTGACAGGCTGCTTCGATGGTTTGTTTCGATAGGTCGCCAAGCCCATGCTTCACCACTTCAATACTTCGGCTCCGGCGCATCTCAAGACATGGGCTCACCCGGCGCCCAAGCTCCGCGCAGTTTACCGCACTCGCTGTCCACGTCACTTAAGATGCGCGCGCTTTCACGACGTATCTGCGCGAAAAGCATCGCGTAACCATACGATACGGCCCGCATCGAACGCGATCACGTCGAAGCGGCACACCGGCAGCGCACCACGCCACGTCATCAGATAGTGCTGCGCCGCGAGAACGAGCCGCCGTTGCTTATGCGCGCTGATACTCGCCGCAGCCGCCGCGAACTGCCGGCTGCGCCGCGCGCGCACCTCGACGAATACCAGTGCACGCTGGCTGGCGATCTCACGCATCACCAGATCGATTTCGCCGCCGCGACAAGTGAAATTGCGTGCGACAAAACGCAGGCGCTGCCGCTGCAGATATTCCAGCGCGCGTTGCTCGAACGCGTTTCCGATCGTTTTCGACACCCGGTTCCCCAAAAAGTTGTCCCTCTTCGCATGGCACAATGACGTCCTCCGCATGTCACCCGCATGTCACCCGCCCTCATGACTCCACTCTCCGAATTGGCCCTTGGCCAGCAGTTTCCGGCTGGCGCGCTCTATATAGTCGCGACGCCTATCGGCAATGTCGCGGACATCACGGTGCGCGCGCTGCATGTGCTCGGACTCGTCGACCGGGTAGCTGCCGAGGACACTCGCAACACGTCCCAACTGCTGTCGCGCTATGGCATTTCGAAACCGACCATCGCCGTGCACGAACACAACGAGCGCGGCGCCGCCGAGCACGTGATCGCACATCTGCGTAATGGCGAGCGCATTGCCTGCGTCTCGGATGCGGGCACGCCGGGCATATCGGATCCGGGCGCCAAGCTCGTCGATGCAGTCCGCGAAGCGGGCTTTCCCGTCATCCCGCTGCCGGGCGCGAGCGCGCTCACCACCGCGCTCAGCGTGGCTGGCGCATGGGTTCACACGTTTTCGTTCATTGGCTTTCTTGCCACCAAGCCGAAGCAGCGCGACACGCAGTTGCAGTCGCTGCTCACGCACACGCCAGCGCTCGTTTTCTACGAAGCGCCGCATCGGATTGTGGAAACGGTGCAGGCGCTCGGGCGCGCGTTCGGTGGCGAGCGGCGATTGCTGATTGCTCGCGAGCTGACCAAGTTACATGAGAGCATCCATTGCTGCACCCTGGCCGAAGGGCCAACGTGGCTCGCGGGCGATGCAAACCGGCAACGCGGCGAATTCGTTCTGGTCGTGGAAGGCGCGCGGCAGCAAGAAACCGCCGACGACGTTCATGACGCCTTGCTCGCGACCTTGCTGGAGGAGTTATCGGTGAGCAGCGCAGCGAGATTGGCCGCAACGTTGACGGGGACATCGCGCAATGCGCTGTACACGAGGGCGCTGGCAATGGATAAGGCGCGCGGAGAAAAGGAGCGCGAATAACGCGGGCAATAAAAAACGGGCCGTCGAAAACGGCCCGTTTTTTTGCTGCGCAACAAGCTGACGATGATCAGTCGGCAGGCGTGATCGATGCCAGCGATTGCTCTTGCTCTTGTGCCGCTCGCGCTTCCTGCTGCGTCAAGCCTTCGATCTTCACCTTTCCGACACCCGCGCCACGCATGCCCAGCACAGCGGCGGCGGCATAGGAAAGATCAATCACACGGCCGCGGACGTACGGGCCACGGTCGTTGATCTTGACGACCACCGATTTGTTATTTGCCTGATTGGTCACGCGAACCCACGAAGCGAGCGGCAACGTGCGATGCGCTGCGGTGAGCGCATGCATGTCATAACGCTCGCCGCTGGCCGTCTTGTGACCATGGAAACCGCGCCCATACCAGGAGGCGCGGCCCTGCTGCTGGAAGTCGCCGATATTCGGTCCGGCAGTGATGGGCGCGGCGTTCGCGAGTGAGGATGTGTCGGAGGAATTGCTGGCCGACGAGGGCAATGCATTCAGCCGGGAATCGTAAGCGAGCGGTGCGGCAAGACGCCCCGACCCGCGGCCCGGGTTCGCGCTGGCTAGCTGCGTGCCGGTTTTCAGCGCGCTGGCCTGATCGCCGCCGCTTGGCGGCATCGCGCAACCCGTGAGGATCGCAAAGACCAAAAGACTCCCGAGATGTCGGGTTAGTCGTAAATTCATAGAGGTGTAGTCAACGGTTCGAGCCGCCTCAACCGCCCGACAAAACGCGGACGTGCGTAGGCAGCTCAAGGCTTTTCCGCGCACAGGTACACACCACTCGAATATTCGAACGGCGAGCCAGTGCTCGGGTGCGGCGTACCTCGCCGCAAATGCCCGGTTAGTTTTCACGTCTGGCGCAACCTGTCCCCGGCAGCCTGACCAGACCCCACATGCCGCCATCGAACGTGGATCACAC
>NZ_DASXHN010000116.1:0-17115 GCF_036488505.1 Paraburkholderia sp.
TTCTTTTCAATTCGTCACAGCACTGAGATTCGATGCGCGTCTGGTCGAGACGCGCATCGCGCTTCAATCGTAGTGACGATGCTTGTGATGGCGCTTGCCCGACTGGTAGCCGCGCGAGTAGTCGTTCGAGTAGGAGTTCGAGCGCGAGATATTTCCGCCAAGCGCCGAACCGGCGCCACCGCCCAGGGCCGCGCCAATCAGGCCACCACCGCGGCCGCCCATTGCATTGCCCGCGGCGGTGCCCGCACCGCCGCCCAGCGCGCCGCCGACGATCGCGCCCGTGCGTTCGCGGCGATTCGACGTGACCGCGCCACCCGCGCCACCACCGACCGCACCACCGATAACCGCGCCGGTGCTGCCACCCACCGCGCCGCCGAGCGCCGCACCGGCCACACCACCCAGCGCGCCGCCGAGCATGTTGTTCATATCGCCTGCCATCGCCTGCAATGAAGCCGCGGCCAGTGCAGCCACGGCAACCATCCGAATGATCTTCTTCGACATAACGGCTCTTTGCTTTTATTGAGATGGCGCCGAGTATAGCGGGGCCTCGGAAAGGCATTTGTAACTATCGCGAACCACGGCCGTAAGACGTGTAACAAAATGAAGTCGTTGTCGCGGTGTAAACACGCCGCGTATAAAAAGGCGCGGGCCACTCGTGACGAGCGGCCCGCGCTTGCATGCAGGTCTTCTCCAGGCACCGCGCGTCTGCGCGTTTTACCCGCGCCGCTTCTTTTTCAATTCAATGGTTTCGAACAGTTCGTAATTAGGTGTGGGCGTCTGATCCGCGCCGGGCGCGTGGTAGTAACTCATCGTGATCGTCGTCTCACCGTTGTGCTGCCCCGGGTCGTAATCGAATACCGCGATGCCGTAGCCGGTGCCGGTGTCGCGTTGCGCGGACCAGATCGCATCTTCGACCGCATCGGCACTGGCGCGTACGAACGTCCCCGCCGTCGTCGATGGAACCGGACGGTTGGGCCGCGTGAAAATACGCGCTTGCGGCAAGCCGGTGCCCGTGTCGACGCCGTACACATCGAGCGGCGCGCTGGTGCCGCCGCCGCCGAGAATCAGGTGGATGGTGCCGTGGCTGGTATCGAACGTCGATGCACCGGACGACACCGCCGACAGGACCGGTTTCGGTTGCAACGTATCGACGGCGCGGCCCGTCGCGAGGTCGGTGCCGTGGTGGTGATTGCAACCGCGTACCGGGTAGCTGCGCTCATAGTCGTGATCGTGACCGCACAGCACGAGGTCCACGCCATAGCGATCGAACAGCGGCAGCCACGCCTCGCGAATGCCCTTATCCGAGCCATTGCCCGTCTTCGATGAGCTCAACGCGTCCTGATGCATCTGCACGACGATCCAGTCCACGTCGTCATCGCGCGACGCGTGCTGCAGAACGTTCTCCAGCCAGCGCGTCTGCTCGCCATTGCTATAGCCGCGCACATACAGCGACGTGCCGGGCGGAATCGGCGGATTGCCGGTGCTCGCCACTGGCGTCAATGGCGCGGGGCCGGCAACGAACGCGGCGCCATCCTGGTAGATGACGTCATCGGCATCGAGCGAAACGAACAGCACCGCGCCGACGCGGAAGCTGTACCAGCGGCCCTGGAAACGCGTGTGATTGTCCGGCAGCGTATAGCGCGACAGATACGATGCAAGACCCTGCTCGCCGTTGTTGAATTCGAGTTCGTGATTGCCGGGACATGGCATCCACGGCCGTTGCGAGGCGGACTTCTGCGCGTTGTTGCCGAAGTCGCGCCACACTTGCGGCTGCTGCATCGGATTCAGGTTCGCGTAGCAGAGGTCGCCGTTGAGCAGATGAAACAGCGGCTGGAAGCGTTCGACCGCCTGCACCGCGAAGCGGCTTTGCGGCGACGACAGCACCCAATTGGTATTCGGCGTGGCGAGATCGCCGTAGCTGGTCCAGCGAAATGGCGTGCGGCCGCGCGGTGCGGTGCGAAAACTCGCGGTGAGAGGCTGCGACGCGTTGCTGTCGTTGTCGGCCGTCACCTCGTACCGGTAGTTGGTATCAGGCTTCAGCTCGCGCAGCCGTGCGTGATAGTTGAACACGACTTCGCCGTTGATGCCGTCGGTATAAGTGCTTTGCACCGCATGCACCGTGTGCCTGTTCCGGTCGCCACCATCGAAGCCGCTCACCCGCACTTGCGGATTGACCGCGGCTGCGGGCGACGACCACGACACCGTGACTTCGCTCGCCGGGTCGTTGCCCCACGTCAGGTGAATCTGTTCCGGCGTGCCATCGGGTGCATCGCTATTCGCGCCGCGCGCAGTCGACGACAGTGCACCCGCCGCTGTTGCGAGACTCGATGCGCCGGCGAACTTCAGGAAACCTCGGCGCGAAACGATGGATGCGCCCTGCCCGTCGAGCGGCGCTGCATTGACGATTTTTCTGTTCGACATGTCCGTGTTGTGTTGAGGCGGAAGGATGCCAGCGCAAAACAACGCACCGCGTTGCGAGCGCGGACGGAAGTGACGGACGATCGTAGCTGGACGCCGATGACAGCCCGATGAAAACATCGGACGGGGATGAAGGGAAGTACTGGACACCGGAACGAACGAAGGCGCGTTTCGACGCAAATGAACCGATCATGAAAATATTGCAATAGCGAGGGCGTCGGTTGGAAACCGCCTGTGTTCAACACAAGTTGCCGGTGCGGTGCGCGGTTAGAACCCGCCCATGCCACCGGCAACTGTGCGCGCGTCGGTTCAGGTTTGCGCGCTCGCGTCGTCCGCGGCCTGAGCGTTGTCCGCGTCGTCCTGCTTGTCTTCGTCTTTCTTTTCGAGCATCGATTCCAGCTTGCCCGCGCCTTCAAAACCGGCGATAGCGGCGATGCCTTTCGTCAGAAGACCCGCTTGCGGATCGACTTTCTCCGCTGCTTCGACGGCGGCAACCGCGCCTGCAATCTTGCCCACTTCGTCCAGAAGTCCCATGTCGCGCTCCAACAAGAAATAAGTGAAAGGGGATCGTCTCACGAACTTCCTGTCGTGTCGTCGAATGTCAAACATTTTTACCATCTGCCTTACCGTCTGCCTCCTGGGCGCGATGAAACCGTAAAGCAGCTGAAAGCAGCTATCGCAAGGGGGGCTGGGGATTGGTCGCAGGATTGGTGTCGAAGCGCGAAACACGCAGGATTCCATGCGCGTCGCCGAGCTTCGACAAGCCGGCTTCCAACGCATGCGCGACATCTTCGCCATAAACCTCGGCACCATTCACATAGATCGTGAACGATTGCAGATACTTCGCTTTCTTCTCTCGGTTCTCGATGGTTTGCCGCGTCCATTCATAGAGCGGATAGTTCTGCACGCCCATTCGTTGCGCTTCGCTCACGTAGTCGGCGAATGCATCGAACTGACATTTCAACGTGGCGTGATGCACGCGCAGCAGTTCGCGTAGCGCGACATGCGACGCACAGGACGGGGCCGCGCGCAATGCATGCGCCAGTTCGCGCGACGCGGTGATCCTCACTTGAAATTGCAGCGGAGAAGACATGGTGGCCTCGCTAGCGGATTTCACGAGCCGGCGCGCTCGGCCTTGGCGGCAATGGACGTGTCGAACATCCCTTCGCTTTGCTCGATTTCATCGCTGCGCATCGGCTTGCCCAATAAATAGCCCTGCGCATGCGTGCAGCCGCACACACGCACGAAGTCGAGCTGCTCCTGGGTTTCGACGCCTTCAGCTGTGGTCGGCATGCCGATCTCACGCGCGAGCGCGACGATGCCGCGCACCACGGCCGCCGATTCGCGCCCGTGCACGGACTCCCTGACGAACGAGCTATCGATCTTCAACTCGTCAAACGAGAAGCGCACCAGCGTCGACATCGTCGAAAAGCCGGTGCCAAAGTCGTCGAGTACGAGCCCAATGCCCAACGCACGCAGCGTCGTGATATTGCGGCGAGTCACTTCGTCGTCGTTCAACAGCATCGTCTCGGTGACCTCGATATTCAGCCGCGCCGGCGACAGCCTGGTTTTCCGAAGTATCGCCGCGACTGTCGACGCAAACGATTCCTCGCGCAACTGCACCGGCGACACGTTGACCGCGACCACCACTTTGTCGCGCCACGTCGCCGCCTCCGCGCACGATCGCAGCAGTACCCATTCGCCCAATGCGAGGATTATCCCGGTGCGCTCGGCGATCGGAATAAAGGCGGACGGAGGCAACTCGCCGCGCGTCGGATGCGTCCAGCGAATCAACGCCTCGCGCCCGCACAACTTGCCGCTGCCGAGATCGATGATCGGCTGGTACTCCATGCGCAAGCCGTTGAACGACTTCAGCGCGCCTTCCAGATCGCTGCGCAGCAGGCTCAGGCTTTCGTCGGAAACGTGTTTGTCGCAATCGAAGATCGCGAACGCGCTTTTGCCGCTACGCTTGACCGCATACAACGCGCGGTCGGCGCAGATCAGCAACTGCGGGCCCGTTTTCGCATGGTCCGGGTAGATCGAAATGCCGACGCTCGCGCCGATGTGGACGAGCGCGTTGCTCAGCACGAATGGCCGCGCCAGCGTTCTGACGATGCGCTCGGCCAGCACGTGCACGTCGCGGCTTTGCGCGGCGCCGTCCAGGATCGCGACGAATTCGTCGCCCGCGAGCCGGCCGACCTGGTCGCCGGCCGGCAGCAGATCGCGCAAACGGGTCGCCGTTTCCTGCAGAATCTGGTCGCCCGCGGCATGACCCAGGCTGTCGTTGATCGGCTTGAAGCCATCCAGATCGATCAGCAAAACGGCAAACGGCTGGCCCTGACCGGAGGAACCGTTGCTGGTGCGATCGACCAGCAATTCGCTGATACGCGCGCGATTCGGCAACCCGGTCAAGCTGTCGTGACGCGCCAGCCGATGGCTGTTTTCACGCGCGAGCAGCAACGCGACGGTATCGCGATTGCTGCGCAACGCGACCGTGAAAAAGCCGGCCGCGCAGAACGGCGCCTGCACCAGCAGCACCAGCTTGCCGTCGCTCGGCGACAACGCGGCGCCGACACACAGGAAGCCGAGAATAAAAACGATCTGCAACAACGCGAGTCTTGGCGTACTCGCATTGCGTCCGGCCAGTCCACCGATTACCCCCACCGCGCAAACGTTGCCCAGCAGCAAAAGCGTCGGACTTCCGCTGATATTGCACAGCAACGTGCCAATGCCGAACAGCGCGCTCCACAGCAGGCTCGCGAACAGAAACGCGGAAGTCGGCGTGGGCCGGCCTTGCGCGCTGCGCGTGCGGCACAGCCCAATCAGCACGAGCCGCGCGATCAGCAACGCGACAACGGCAATGCCCCACGCGGCGTAAAGCGGAATTGGATAAAGGTAGTATGCGGTGACGCAAACGGCGATTTCGCAAATCGACGCGAAGATGATCGAAGCGGTTCGCGTGAACAGATTGGCAAGCAGGATTTGCCGGTTGTCTGGGCTCAGGTTCTGAGCGGAAGACACGACCCACTTGAAAAATGGAGACCTTGGTTCGGTAAAAGCCATGACCTGCGCATTTGACGGTTAGGGGGTCCGCTTCGGCTGCGAAAGGGATATGCGCTACAAGATTTCAGAAATGTAAAATATCGGACCGATTAGCGCAATGGCCGGCGATGATTAACGCGTGCGCAGGAGTGAAGTGCCGCACCCTGCGCACGCCGGCGCGCTGGGCGGATTCATGTGGGTGGGATCTGGAAAGTGGCAGGGGCTAGCGGCAAATAAAAGAGGAAGAGCGCTGCTCCTCCTCGTTCACGGCTCCTTGACGGCACTTTTTTTAGTTGTACAGCACCGCTGCGATCTTCGGATCGTTCATATTGGTCTTGTCGTACCAGTAAAAGCCCGTGTCGACTTTCTTCGGCAACTTTTCACCGTGCAGCGCCTTCACCGCCGAATCGACCACGCATTTGCCGATACCGACCGGGTTTTGCGTAATCGCGCCGGCCATCAGGCCCGACATGATGTCGTCCTTCTGCTCCTTGCCGGAGTCGAAACCGATCAGCACGAGTTTCTTGCCCGACTCTCTTACGCCGATCGCGGCTCCCTCCGCCGAGCCTTCATTCGCACCGAAGATGCCCTTCAGGTTCGGATTCGCCTGAATCATCGCCTTGGCGATTTCCGCCGATTTCAGGTGGTCGCCAGCGCCGTATTGCACCGAGACGATCTTGACGTTCGGATGCTTCGACTTGATCTGATTCACGAAGCCGTCGCGCCGATCGACGCCGGTGCGGCTCGTCTGATCGTGCACGATCACGCCGACTTCGCCCGAGTTGCCGATCAGCTCGGCCATCTTGTCCGCGGCGAGCGCGGCGGCCGCGACGTTGTCGGTCGCGCAGGTGGTGAGCGGAATGTCGCTATCGACGCCCGAGTCGAATGCGATAACCGGAATCTTGTCGTTCTGCGCGCGTTTGAGTAGCGGGATCGCCGCCTTGCTGTCGAGCGCCGCGATACCGAGTGCCTGAGGCTTCTTTGCGAGCGCGGCCGACAGCATATCGATCTGCTTGTCGACCATTGCCTCCGTTTCCGGTCCCTCGAACGTGATCCTGACGTTGTTGGCTTTCGCGGACTGCTCCGCGCCGGATTTGACGGCTTGCCAGAACTGATGCTGAAAGCCCTTCGAAATAAGCGGAATATACGGCTCGTCCGCATACGCGAGACAGCTTCCGCCGACGAGCGCGCCGACACCGACCACGACACCGATTAGTTTTCTCTTCAACATGGGGCCTCCTCCTAAGGATGGTCTATCAAGCCATTGAGGGAGCTTGCAAGTGCTCCCGTTTCTTGCTCCTGAGCGTCCCGCGTCAGCTTCTTCGGCTGCGCCGCAGGATGTCCGCATAAACCGCCAGAATGATGATGAGGCCCGTAACCACGATCTGCCATTCCTGCGCGACCGACATGATGCGCAGTCCGTTGGTCAGCACGCTCATGATGAAAGCGCCGATGATGGTGCCGAGAATCGTGCCCGAGCCGCCGCTCAGCGACGTACCGCCGATCACGACCGCGGCGATCGCATCCAGCTCGTAACCTTGGCCGAGCGCCGGTTGCGCCGAATTCAGCCGCGACGCGATCAGCAATCCCGCGATCCCGCAAATCGCGCCACCGACGCCATAAATCGCAATCTTCCAGCGATCGACGTTGACGCCCGAAAGCCGCACCGCTTCTTCATTGCTGCCGAGTGCGAACGTATAGCGGCCGAGTGCCGTTCGATTGAGCGTGATCGAACTCACGATTGCGAGAAAGAACAGGATCAGCACCGCATTCGGAATTGGCACGCCCGGCAGCAGATAGCCAATCAGCGAATCTTGCGAAATCCGGTAGAAGTTCTCGGTATCGGTGAAATAGATCGGCTTATCCGACGAGACAACCAGCGAAAGCCCTTTCAGCAGCATCATCATCCCAAGCGTCGCGATGAAAGGCGGAATCTTCATCTTGGCGACGAGCGTTCCCGACACTGTTCCGCAGACCGCGCCCGTTGCAAGCGCGGCAAGCACGCCCGCCCACATCGGCAAATGCCAGAAGGTCAGAAACACGCCGCAAATAACGGCCGTGAACGTCATCAACGTGCCGACCGACAGGTCGATGCCGCCAGTGATGATCACGAACGTACTGGCAATCGCGAGTACTCCGTTCACCGCGGTCGCTTGCAGAATGCCGAGCATGTTGTCCATCTGCATGAAAGCCGGCGACGCGAAACTGAAAAAGATCAGCAGCAGAATCAGACTCGCGAACGCGAGCATTTTTTGCAGCGCGGTCGGCGCGAAGATCCGGGCCCTCAGGCTGGAGCGCCGCGTTTCGTTGTCCAGCGCCGCCGTATCCGTTTGCAATGTCATGTCAGGACCTCTTCAGGCTTGCGCCAGTTGCTGGGTTTCGCGCTGCGTCGCGAGATGCATGATGCGCTCCTGCGTCGCTTCACTGGCGGAGAGCTCGCCGGTGATGCGGCCCTCGCACATCACGACGATGCGATCGCTCATGCGCAGGATTTCAGGCAGCTCCGATGAAATCATCACAATCGCCTTACCCTGCGCCGCCAGCGAGCGCAGCAGCTTGTAGATTTCGCTTTTCGCGCCGACGTCGATGCCGCGCGTCGGTTCGTCGAAGAACAGCACGTCGCAGTCGCGTTCGAGCCATTTCGCAATCACGATCTTCTGCTGATTGCCGCCTGACAGAAGCCGCACCGGCTGGGTCGCGGACGGCGTGCGAATCGCGAGCAGATCGATAAAGTGCTGGGCGCGTTTGCGGATTCGCGCGCGGCGCAGAAACATATTGAACGACAGGAATTTGCCAAGATCGGACATCACGATGTTCGATTCGACATCCATGCCGGTCGCGAGGCCGAAACGCTTGCGATCTTCCGACAGATATCCGATTCCGCGTTTCACCGCATCGCTCGGCTTCGTGATCGACGCTTTCACGCCTTTCACGAGAATTTCGCCCGATTCCACCGGATCGGCACCGAACACCGCCCGCGCAACCTCGGTGCGGCCCGCGCCCATCAAGCCGGCAAATCCGAGTATTTCACCCTGGCGCAACTCGAAGCTGACGTCGCGCACGAGCGGGCCCGCGACGAGGTTCTTCACCTGGAGTGCGATGTCGCCTGCCGCCGGCGCGCGCTGCGCAGGGGTCGCGTCCGTCAGCGTGCGTCCGACCATCATGCCGATGATCGTTTCCACGCTCGTGCCTTCGGTCGACACGGTCGCCACGTATTCGCCATCGCGCATCACGGTGACGCGATCGGTAATCTGCTTGAGTTCGTCCATCTTGTGCGAGATATAGACGACGCCGACGCCACGCTGTTTCAATTGACGAATGATCCGAAACAGCTCGGCGATCTCCGCATCGTTGAGCGCGGACGTCGGCTCGTCCATGATCAGCACGCGCGAATCGAAAGACAGTGCCTTCGCGATTTCGACCATCTGCTGGCTGGCCACCGTCAGCGAGCCGACTATCGTGCGCGGATCGAGCTTCACATGCATGCGCGCGAGGATCTCGCGTGCCTGCGCATTCAGTTTGTCTTCGTCGAGAAAGAGCCCAAAACCCTTGCGCGGTTCGCGACCGATAAAAATGTTCTGCGCGACGCTCAGATGGTTCATCAGTTGGAGTTCCTGATGAATGATGCCGATGCCGACCGCTTGCGCGTCGCCCGGGCTTTGAAAATCGACCGGCTTGCCGTCGTAGAGAATCTCGCCCGAATCGCGCGTATAGACGCCAGCGAGAATTTTCATCAAGGTCGACTTGCCCGCGCCGTTCTCGCCCATCAGCGCATGGACCTCGCCGGCCATGAGTTCGAAGCGGACGTCATGAAGCGCCCTGACGCCGGGAAAGCTTTTGCAGAGCTTGTTGACGGAAATGAGTGGGTTCATGTGCGGTTCTGCCGACGGCTGCCTGGGTCACCAGCGTTTGTTGAGGCTGTGGTTACGGCTATCACAGGGACCTGCGCTGCGCCCTTCGCTGCGGTTTTCGAGGTGGTTTTCGCGGTGGCCTTCATTTACGGCTCGAAAAGATCCGGCCGTGCTTTCGCGGAGCGGTGCAACTCGGCAACGACCTGCTCGAGATGTTCGTGCATCGCTTTCGCGGCCACGTCGCCGTTGCCGGCGCTAATCGCGTTGAAAATGCGCTCGTGTTCTTCCAGCGTGTGCATCAGCCGTTCGGGACTCGCCAGCAACTGCCTTGCGCGATCCAGCGCATTGCGCGAGACCGCGACGATTTCCTTCACGCGCGGCAATTTCACCGCGTCGAGCAGCATTTCATGGAAAGCCAGATCGAGTTCATGAAAGGCAAGACGGTCGCCGCTTTCGGCCAGACTGCGCTGTTGCTCGAGGTTGGTCGCCAATGCAGCCAGCATCGCCCGCTCGCGCATCAGCGCAACGACGCGCACGGTCTCGACTTCCAGCGCGCTGCGGATAAACAGATGCTGGCGGATGTCGTCGAGCGCGATCGGCTTGACGCGCGTGCCGCGCTGCGGCAACACCTCGACGAGGCCCGCATGCGCCAGCCTCGCCAACGCTGACGAAACGGGAAAGCGTGACACTCCCATCCGTTCGCACACCGCGATCTTGTCGATCATCAAGCCCGGCTCCAAAGCCAGCGTCAGAATCGCTTCTCTCAGTGCCGCCTCAACCACGTCCGTCAAGCTGCCGCGCTCGCCGCTGCTGACTTTTTGCAGTGCGGCATACGGAGTAGTCGCGACATTCTGCGGATCGACCGACGCATTCACGGTGTGCTTGATTTTGAGACGAGATGCTAGCATGCTAGGAAGCGGATTCCGCGTTGTCAACGCGTACAAATGCCTGGGATGGCCTGGTAATGTCCCGCCCATTTGCCAGCGATTGCATCAGCGACGAAAAATGCGCACGCTCGACGCGCACGCGAAAACCGATCCGTCTGCGTTTGCAGGCGAAAAGCCGATAGCCATAGCCCCGGAGGGTGCGCAGATGACTACGATCACCAGGCTGTCCGTTCGGGACATCCGGTTTCCCACTTCGCGTTCACTGGATGGCTCCGACGCGATGAATGCGGCGCCGGACTACTCCGCCACTTATGTCACGCTCGAAACCGATGCGCCGAACCTGACGGGCCACGGCCTCACGTTTACGATCGGGCGCGGCAACGAGATCTGCGTGACGGCGGTCAACGCGTTGACACCGCTCATCGTCGGCCGGAAGCTCGAAGATATCGCCGCGAACATGGGCGCCTTCTGGCGCACGTTCACATCGGATAGCCAATTGCGCTGGATCGGCCCCGACAAAGGCGCGATACATCTGGCCACGGCGGCGGTCGTGAATGCCGTATGGGACCTATGGGCGAAAGCTGTTGGTAAGCCAGTGTGGAAGTTGCTCGTCGACATGAGTCCCGAAGAACTGGTGCGCTGCCTGGACTTTCGCTACGTAACCGATGCGCTCACACCTCACGAAGCGCTCGCGATACTGCACCGCCACGCGAGCACTAAAGGCGAGCGCGAACAGGAAATGACCGCGCTCGGCTACCCGGCGTATACGACTTCGGCCGGCTGGCTCGGTTACGACGACGACAAAATTCGCCGTCTCGCGCGCGAAGGCGTCGCCCAAGGGTGGACGCATTTCAAGCAGAAGGTCGGCGGCAATCTCGACGAAGACGTACGGCGCGCACGCATTCTGCGCGAGGAGATCGGCGAAAACCGGAAACTGATGATGGACGCGAATCAGGTTTGGGACGTCGATGAAGCGATCGCCAACATGCGCCGTCTCGCGGAATTCGACCCGTGGTGGATCGAGGAGCCGACCAGTCCGGACGACATCCTCGGTCACGCGGCCATTCGTCAGCGGCTCGGCTCGATCGGCGTCGCAACCGGCGAGCATTGTCACAATCGCGTGATGTTCAAGCAGTTGTTGCAGGCAAAGGCCATCGACTTTTGCCAGGTCGATAGTTGCCGGCTCGGCGGACTCAATGAAGTGCTGATCGTGCTGCTGATGGCGGCGAAGTTTGGCGTGCCGGTGTGCCCGCATGCGGGCGGCGTCGGTTTGTGCGAATACGTACAGCATATTTCGCTGTTCGACTATATCTGCGTATCGGAGTCGCTCGAGAACCGCGTGCTCGAATACGTCGACCATTTGCACGAACATTTCGTCGATCCGGTCGTCATCCGCAACGGCCGTTATATGCCGCCGCAGCGGCCGGGATATAGCATCGAGATTTTTGCGGAATCGCTGGACAAGTATTCGTTTCCGCAAGGAGAAGCCTGGAAGACCTAGCATCGATCGGGAGCAGGCGAAGAACCCGCGCATCGACAACGGGAAATCGGATGTCGCGTTGCGGCGCCACGGGCTTTGAAAACCAGTATCGGCGTCGGTACTGAATTTCGCGCTATCTTCCGCGCGTTCTCCGGTGGCATGATAGTGGCTCGCCTCATTCGCGCCCATTCCCAACATGTCCAATCTGATCGTACATGGCGGTCTCCCGCTTCGCGGCGAGATCGTGCCATCTGCCAACAAGAACGCCGTTCTACCCATCCTTTGCGCCACGCTGCTCACCGATCAGCCGCTCCGGCTGATCGGCGTGCCTGAGATTACCGACGTCAAAAAGATTCTCGATATCTTCCGCACGCTCGGCAGCGACGTGTCGATGGATTTCGGCACTGGCATCCTCCATCTGCATCATCACGCAACCCGCTTCGACCCTGCCGTGCATCGGCTGCCCGAGGAGATGCGCTCGTCTATCATGCTCGTGCCGCCGTTGCTCGCGCGTTTTGGCGTCGCACGCCTCGAGAACGATGTGAAGGGCTGCACGCTCGGCGTGCGCGAAATCGACCCGCACGTCGAAGTGTTCGAACGTTTCGGCGCGCGCGTCGAACGAACGGCCGATTCGCTGATCGTGCGCGCGTCCGGGCGGATGACGGCCAATCATCATTGGCTGGATTACGCGTCGGTTACGACCACCGAGAACTTCGTGCTATGCGCGGTCGCGGCCAACGGCACGTCGACGTTGGTCAATGCGGCGTCGGAGCCGCATGTGCAGGAGTTTTGCCGTTTTCTCAGCATGCTCGGCGTGTCGATCGACGGCATTGGCACATCGCGCCTGAGCGTCGAAGGCGGCCAGAACCTCGGCGGCGGAGAATTCCGTTTTAGCGAGGATTTCCACGAAATCACCACGTTCCTCGCGCTCGGTGCGATCACCGGCGGCGACATCGCGGTCAGGAACAGCGCGCCCGAGCAGTTTCCGCTGATCGATCGGACCTTTGCCAAATTTGGCGTGCAGGTCGAGCATCGCGATGGCTGGTCGCGTGCGATCCGGGACGGCGTACTGCGCGTGCGCCGCCCATTCACGCAAAACATTCTGACCAAGGTCGAAGCGGCGCCGTGGCCGTACCTGCCCGTCGATCTTCTGCCGATCTTCATCGCGCTCGGCGTGAAAGCCGAAGGCAGTGCGATGTTCTGGAACAAGGTGTATGACGGCGCGATGGGCTGGTCCGTCGAGCTTTCGAAGTTCGGCGCGCATGTATTTCTGTCGGACCCGCATCGACTGATCACGTTCGGCGGACTTGCGTTGAGCCCCGCGAAAGTCGAAAGCCCTTACATCATTCGCGTGGCAATTGCGCTGCTAATGGTGGCGGCCAGTATCGACGGACGTTCGGAAATCACCAACGCGTTGCCGATCCGGCGCGCGCATCCGAATTTCGTGGAGAACTTGCGTTCGGTGGGCGCGAATGTCGAATGGACGAGCAGCGAGATTTAGAGGTGACGAAGCGCAGCGGTAAGTCGCGTGCTTTTCGATAACATTGCTCGTCGCGCTTCAGCAATTCAACGACTTCGTAAGACCATGAACTCAGCCTCACTACCTACCCTCGATCTTTCGGCCTTCCCGCGCAGCGTGCTGCTCGAAGGCCCGACGCCGATCCAGCATCTGCCACGGCTGAGCGCGCATCTCGGCGGCGCGGACATTTACGTCAAAAGAGACGACCTGACCGGACTCGGTGGCGGCGGCAACAAGTTGAGAAAGCTCGAGTTCCTGATTGGAGAAGCATTGGCCGGCGGCGCCGACACCATCATCACCGTCGGCGCACGGCAATCGAATCACGCACGGCTCACCGCGGCTGCGGCCGCGCGCGTGGGGCTCGCGTGCGAGCTGGTGTTGACGAGAACCGTGCCCCGCTTCGATCACGACTATATAGAGAACGGCAATGTCGTTCTCGATGCGCTGTTCGGCGCGCATGTGCACGATCTGCCCGGCTCCGCGAATGCGCTGCAATTCGCCGAAGACCGCGCGAACGAACTACGCGCGCAGGGCCGCAACGTCTATGTGTGCCCGCTCGGCGGTTCGAGCCCCGCGGGTTGCCTCGGCTATGCGGACTGTGCGGCCGAACTGGTCGCTCAGTCGCATGCGCAAGGTTTGTCGTTCGATCGAATCGTGGTGCCCAACGGCAGCGGCGGCATGCACGCGGGGCTGGTCGCGGGCTTCATCGCAATGGGTTTGGACCCATTGCGTATCGCCGCATTCACCGTACTCGCCAATGCCAGTCATGCACATGCGGTCACGCTCGATAAAGCGAACCAAACGGTCCGGCTGATCGACCCTGATCTGCGCGTGGACCGCGATGCGATTTCGATCGATGATGCGCAACTCGGGCCGGGATATGGCATCCCGACCGACGGCATGCGTGCCGCCGTTCGCCTGATGGCATCGAAGGAAGGTCTTCTGCTCGACCCGGTGTATACGGGCAAGGCATTCGCGGGAGTCGTGGACAACGTGAGCGCCGGGAAGTACCCGGCGGAACAGAAGATCCTGTTTCTTATGAGCGGCGGAATGCCTGGACTGTTTGCCTATCGGAACGAGTTCTGATGGATTGCTCCCGCAAACGCGGACGCATATGAACTGCTGAGAGTCAGGAACCGGAGACGACTTTGCAATCACACCACCTACATCTCTACACAGACGCTCAATTCGCGAGTCCCTATGCAATGTCTGTTTTCGTGACGCTGCGCGAAAAGCAATTGCCATTCGACTTTTCCACTGTCGATCTCGCGCGCGGAGAAAACCAGCAAGCCGACTACGCAACCCGATCACTGACTCAACGCGTTCCAACGCTGACACACGGAGACTTTGCCTTGTCCGAATCGTCGGCGATTACCGAATACCTCGAAGAGACTTTTCCGCAAATATCGGTCTATCCACAAGATCGACATCTTCGGGCGCGGGCGCGTCAGGTGCAGGCGTGGCTTCGTAGCGATCTGATGCCGATTCGCGACGAGCGTTCTACTGAGGTCATCTTCTATGGATCACGCCCCGCGCCGCTTTCAGCCGCTGCCGAAAAAGCCGCGCAAAAACTGTTTGCCGGGGCCGATGCATTACTACCCGTCGATTCGCCGAATCTTTTCGGCGCCTGGTGCATTGCCGACATGGAACTCACGTTGATGCTGAATCGCCTCGTACTCAATGGCGATCCTGTGCCGCAAAGACTGAGGAACTATGCGACGCACCAGTGGGAAAGACCCAGTGTTATCCAGTGGATCGAACTGGATCGGCCGCCGCTGTAAACGGCGCCATAACCAGGAAACAATTGCGACAACACAAACCGCGGCGTGCTGTGCCAGCGTGTGGATCCGCGCACAGCATCCGCGCTATCCGCGCCCTGAATTCGCCGCATTCGCGCGATTACGCGCCCGCTCCCTTTGCTGTCGCGCGCGGACAATGCTGACCACAATCAGCACGATAGCCAACAGTGTCAGTTCGATCATCGCCGGAATGCGAATAGGATCATGGAACATGATGGACCTCCGCCACAGGGTCTCGTCATATTACGCCCTCCGTAAAAAATCCCCAGCTATTGCGGCGCACCATCGCGCCTCCATAAATGACATCACGTCAACGCCGTTCACAATTGACATGGAGTCGTAATCAACCGGTTGATTTTTTTTCGAATCAAAAGGCTGCTCCGCTTAGATAGCCGTCCCTAAACAAAATATTTGAGCTACAGTACGTGGGCGATCGAATAGATCATGTCTATCCCGACCATTTTCCGGTGGCTTCTTCCCGCATGCAGGACGTGCGTACTGAAGAGCCGGATGCGTTGAAGATATTGCGCCATGCCATATTTTCCTGTCGCTTATTGTGGTCCCGCCGCGATTCCAGAGAACCTCTGGTTGCGCTGGAATACCGACCCGCTGTTGCTTGCGGCGCTCGCGCTTCTCGCGTTCGTCATAGCGCGCGGCCGCTCGGCTAATGCGCGAGCGGGCTGGGCAGCTGTCGCGCTGATGGCCGTCGTGTTCGTGTCGCCTTTATGCGCGTTGTCCTCAGCATTGTTCTCGGCGCGAGTCGCCCACCACATCATTCTGATCGCCGCCATCGCGCCGCTGCTCGCACTCGCGTTTCCGCTGCCGCGCGTCAAGCATCCGCCGCTCGTGCCGATCGTTACCCTGCATGCGGTCTTCATCTGGCTCTGGCATGCACCGGGACCCTATACATGGGGACTTTCCACCGTCGCCGGCTACTGGTCGATGCAACTGACATTGCTCGGCAGCGGCTGGCTCATGTGGCGCAGCATCTTCTCGCCATCGCTGCCCACCGGCGCCGCGCTGATCGCACTCGTCGCGACGATCGGGCACATGGGTCTGCTCGGTGCGTTGATCGTGTTCGCACCGGTGCCGCTCTATGCGGTGCACTTCACGACCACCGCCGCGTGGGGGCTCACGCCGCTCGCCGATCAGCAACTCGCCGGCCTGCTGATGTGGGTGCTGGCGATGATCCCTTATCTCGTGGCAGGACTCCGGATCGCGTGGTCCAGCCTGCATGTCAGCGAGCCTGCCCTGTGACGATCCTCCTGAAATTCATTCATCTGGCGGCGATTGCGCTGTGGTCGAGCGGCCTGATCGTTTTGCCGTTTCTGTTCTGGCAGCGTCGCGGGCTCACGTCCGGCACTGACGTCGACCGCCTGCACCGGATCACGCGGCTCGTTTATGTGGAGCTGACTTCGCCGGCGGCTTTCGTCGCGATTGCAAGCGGCACCGCGTTGATCTTTCTACAAGCCACGTTCGTCGAATGGTTCACCGCGAAGATGGTGCTGGTCGGCATCATGGCGATGCTGCACGTGCTGGCCGGTCTTGTGCTGCACGATCTGTATCTGCCGAACGGCCGCTTCGGCCGTGGCGCGGCAATCGTGCTGACGATCGCGTACATCGTCGTGATCGTCGGGATTATCTGGGTCGTGCTGGCCAAGCCGAACATCGACTCGAACATGTTCGCCCCGCATCTGTTCGAGCCAGGCGGACTTGGCCGATGGCTACATCATTCCTTCGGCGAAACGAGAATGCCCACGCCATGATCGAACACGAGCTTGCCCCCATGCCAACCGGCGAAGCCCGTCATGACCGAGGCCAGCACCGACAATGCGAGCCCATGCGGCAGGATCTGGTCGGGGTAGAGAAGCCGTACACCCCAATTCGCGCCGGCGATCGCGACCAGCGTCATCGCAGCCACGGCATGCGACCAGCTTGCTTCCTTCAGGCGAATGCCGCGCACGAGCAGCAACTCGGCGGTGCCGACCACGCTCGCCGCCACGCCGCTCCAGAATGCGAAGCCGGCGGCCCACAGGCCGGCGCGCACCCAGAACGGATCGCCCGTCCACCAGTAGAGCACGTCGACGCCCAACGTGGCGACGACGAACGCGATCGGGAA
>NZ_DASXHN010000504.1:0-7146 GCF_036488505.1 Paraburkholderia sp.
ACCATCGCGCTGATGGTGCCGACCGACAGCACCATGCCGATCTCGCCCTGAGTCCATTTATGCGATGCGAGATACGACGCGATGAACGGCCCGAAGCCCGTCTGCACGTTGGCGACGAAGAAATTGAGCCAATCGAGCGCGCGCAGACTGCGCGCCGTGACCAAAGTGCGGCCCGTCATCGGACCGCCCGTGCGTTAGACCCCGCTACCGCTGTCGATGCGGCGGCCGGCGGCGAGGCCGCCGCGGGCGTGGCGGGCGCAGAGGCCGCTGCCGCGCGGGCCGGCGGCGGTGCCGGCGGCGGTGCCGGCGACACCGCGCGGATCGGCTTGTCGGTCGCATACGGCGGCGTCGCGTTGATCTGCGCGTCGCTCAGATCGAGCAGCGGCCGCAGTTCCTTGTTGCGCATGACGAAGCGCAGCGCCGACCAGTTCGCGGCGATCGTGCGCCGGTCGGGGCTCACCATCCCGCTCACGTCGAGCACCACCGCCTGCGGCTGCGCGTTGCCGTCGATCAGCACATCGACGACGCGGCCGACCTTCGCGCCGTTCGAGCGCTCGACGGTCGCGTCGAGCAGCGGCAGCAATTGCGGCGCGTCCGATTTGGGCGCGGTGTTCGGCACCGCCGTCGCGTTCAGCGTAATCGGCGCGCCTCTCGCGGTCGGGGTGAAGCGGAACGCGCCCCATGCGAAGTTCACCTTGCGGTCGCCGACGCCGAGAAAGCCCTGCAGATTGACGACCATCTCGCGCGGCTTGCCGGCCGCGTCGGCGATCATGTCGACCGCGCGGCCGACCACCTTGCCATCGGGCTTCTGCACCTGGCTGTCGAGCAGCGCGCGCGCGTCGCTGCGCTCGATCGTGCGCAGCACGATCAGCGGCGGCGGCGGCGGAGGGGGCGGCGGGGGCGCGACGACGGGCGGCGGCGGCTCGATCTTGTGCGGCTCGACCTTGTGTGGCTTCACGACCGGCTTCTTGGGCTGCTCCGGCTCGCCAGCGGCCTGGCTCTCGACCGGCTCCGGCGCCGAAGCCGCGACCGGCGCGCTGGCGGGCTCGACCGGCATCACCGTCGCATCGACGATCGGCGCCTGCTGGTTGCCCCACAGCAGGCTGCTGCACCCCGACATGGCGGCGAGCGCGAACAGCGCGGCGACAGTGCACAGCAGACGAAACAGACGAAACACGCTGAGCGCGTTGGCAAGGGCAAGCAGATCGAGCGAATCAAGCGGGCCCATCGGCAGACGCCGCGGAGGGCGCGAAAAACCGCCAGTCATCAGGAAAAACTCCACGGGCTGAAGCGGACGGGCGCGATGGGCCGCCGCGGTTGGATGAGTTACGGCCCAGAGTTTAACCTGCGCTGCCGCGCGGGCCGGCTTTCGCGGCTATGCGCGCAACGTGACCGAACGGCCGCGTGCGCGCAATGCGCGCGCGAATCCGTTGTCAGCCGCGGTTTCAGGCGCGCCGACGCCGTAGGTGTAAACGCGCGGCGCTTCAGCGCGCTGCGCCGCCGCGCCACGGATATAACGCGCGCGACATGTCCGGCATGCCATCCATGCGATTGGACACATATTTCTCTTCCCCTACATTTCGAGACAGAAAAGCGGTACCGATAAACATATCCACGAGACGAACCTGATGACGGCCGCTCCGCAGCCGTTTCAGCGCGCTGATAAAGGAGTCACTCATCATGATGGAACCCCAGGCCCTCGCGAATCCGGAAGTCGCGAGCGAAGCGTTCGACGCTCAGTCTTCCGCTCAGTCGACCGGCAAGAGCTTTCTCGATCGCTATTTCGACATCTCCGCGCGCGGCAGCACGCAGCGTCAGGAGGTCGTCGCCGGCATCACGACTTTTCTCGCGATGGTCTATTCCGTATTCGTCGTGCCCGGCATGTTCGGCAAGGCCGGCTTCGACACCAGCGCGGTGTTCGTCGCCGTGTGCCTGACCACCGCATTCGGCTCGCTGCTGATGGGCGTGTGGGCGCGTCTGCCGATCGCGATCGGCTGCGCGATCTCGCTGACCGCGTTCACCGCATTCGGCCTCGTGCTCGGCAAGGGACTGCATCCGACCGTCGCACTGGGCGCGGTGTTTTTGATGGGCGTCGTATTCACCGCGATTTCGGTGACCGGCGTGCGGTCGTGGATCCTGCGCAATCTGCCGGCCGGCATCGCGCACGGCACCGGCATCGGCATCGGTCTATTTCTGCTGCTGATCGCCGCGAACGACGTCGGACTCGTCGTGAAAAATCCGGGCGCGGGCCTGCCGGTGTCGCTTGGTCATATCACGTCGTTGCCCGCGCTGATGTCGGTGGTGGGGCTCGCGGCGATCGTCGGGCTGGTGCGCCGGCGCGTGCCGGGCTCGATCCTGATCGTGATCGTCTCGATTTCGGCGTTCGGGCTCGCGGTCGATCCGGCCGTCGCGTTTCACGGCATCTTTGCGGTGCCGTCGCTGAGCGCGCCGGGCCATGCATCGCTGATTGGCGCGATGGACGTGAAGGGCGCGCTGTCGATGGCGGTGCTGCCGAGCGTGCTCGCGCTCGTGATGACCGCGGTGTTCGACGCGACCGGCACGATCCGCGCGGTCGCGGGGCAGGCGGGCCAGCTCGACGAGAACGGCCGCATCATCAACGGCGGCCGCGCGCTGACCGCCGACTCGCTGAGTTCGATCTTCTCGGGGCTGCTCGGCGGCGCGCCGGCGGCGGCCTATATCGAATCGACGGTCGGCGTCGCGGCCGGTGCGAAGACGGGGATGGCGGCGGCGGTGGTCGGTCTGTTGTTCCTGGTGGTGATGTTCTTCTCGCCGCTGGCCGCGCTGGTGCCTTCGTATGCGACCGCGCCGGCGCTGATGTATGTCGGGCTGCTGATGCTGTCGAACGTCGGCAAGCTGCATATGGACGACATGGTCGACGCGATGTCGGGGCTCGTGTGCGCGGTGTTCATCGTGCTGACCGCGAATATCGTGACCGGCATCATGCTCGGCTTTGCGACGCTGGTGATCGGCCGGGTGGTGAGCGGCGAGTATCGCAAGCTCAATGCCGGCACGGTGGCGATCGCGGCGGTGCTGGTTGGCTTCTATCTGGGCGGCTGGGCGATCTGAGCGGGTTTCGCTGGTTCGCGCCGCGGGCCGGGTTGCGCTCGTAATCGCGCTCGTGATTCGCGCTGGGCCTCGGCGCGGATTCAGGCATTGCGATCGCTATCGATGTGTCGACGGTGCGGCGCGCGGCGGCTGCTGAGCGTGCACCGTCGATGCATCAGCGCGCTAGAGCGCCATGTCGAAGGCGGGCCTGAGAAACAGCTCCATCGCCATCACCGCCAGGCTCATCGCGGCCGCGGCGAGCGTCAATACGCCGTACTCGTCGTAACGCGCGTCGTACAGGCACGCGATGACGAACAGAATCGCCAGCAGGTTGGTCAGCCAGTCGAAGTTCAGCGCAAGGTTCATCGATCGAAGCGGGGCTCATGTGCTGCGATACGAACGATCGAATCGCACGGTCAGATCGGCGCGATTCTATCGAAATGAGCTTACGGATTCGCAACGATTGCGCTTACACAGATTACGTTTGCGCCAGCATTTCGCGCTCGATCCACTCGATCACCGACGTGCGCCGCGGCTGCCAGCCCAGCAGCTTGCGCGCGCGCTCGCCGCGCACCCGGCTGTTCGAGCCGAGGCCGTACGAGGCCATTTCATAGCCCCATTCCTGCTTCGCCTGTTCGAGCGGCCAGTCTTGCGGCGCGCCGAGCTTCATCGCGCGCGCGATCGCGGCGCTCATGTCGCGGAACGACGCTTCGCCGCTTTCGACGAAATAGAACGTGCCGGCAGGGGTTTTCTCGAGTGCGAGGCGGTACAGCTCGACGACGTCGTCGATATGCACGTTCGACCAGATATTGCCGCCGCTGCCCACGTGCCGCACCACGCCGCTCTGTTGCGCCTGGCGCACGAGCCGCGGCAATTGCACGCTCGCGCTGCCCGCCACCGCGCCGTGGCCGTAGATGAGCGTATTGCACAGCACGGCCGAGCGGATGTTCCGTTGCGCGGCGGCGAGCACGAGCCGATCGATCGCGACCCGCGCGGCCTTGTCGGCGCTCGGCTCGGGCAGCGCGTCTTCGCGGTAGATGCGCGCGTCGCCCCGTTCGCCGCCCGACGCATCGCCGACGATGCTCGAACCGCTGGTATGCAGGAACACCTTGCCGGAGCCGGCCAACGCGTCGATCAGCGCGCGCACCGCACCTTCGTGGTCGCTGCTCGCGGCGTTGATGACCGCGTCGGCGGCCTGCGCTTCGGCGATCAGCAGCGCGCGATCGTCGAGCGTGCCGGGCACCGGTTCGATGCCGAGCCGTTTCAGCTCCTCGCTATGCTCGGGCTTGCGAATCAGACCACGCACCAAGTGGCCGGCGCGCACCAGGTGCGCGGCGATCGAGCCGCCGATAAAACCGCTTGCGCCTGTAACGAAAATCTTCAAGACGTTCTCCTTGATTCAAAGACGATGACAGGTCTGCAGTATCGCGCGGCTGGATTTTCGCAAAAAGCGTGTTAGTCTCAAATCAATCTTGACTCGCAATCAATAATGAAAACGTCGACCGACGAGTTGCTGGTGTTCGTCACCGTGATCGACAGCGGCTCGATCACGGCGGCGGCCGAGAAGCTCGGGCAAACCGTTTCCGGCGTGAGCCGCGCGCTCACGCGCCTCGAACGCAAACTCGACACCGCGCTGGTGCGGCGCACGACACGGCGCCTGCATCTGACCGAGGAGGGCGACGCGTTCCTCGGCCGCGCTCGCGCGATTCTCGATGCGCTGGAGGAGGCCGAGGAATCTGTCGCGCGTGGCCGCGAACGGCCGTCGGGACGCTTGCGTGTCGATGCGGCGTCGCCGTTCATGCTGCATTGCGTGGCGCCGCATATGACCGCGTTTTCGGCGCTGTACCCGGAGATCCGGCTCGAGCTGACGAGCAATGAGCGGATCGTCGATCTGCTCGAACACAAGGTCGACATCGCGATTCGCATCGGCGCGCTGCAGGACTCGACGCTCCATGCGCGCGCGCTCGGCAGCAGCAGGTTGCGGGTGCTCGCGAGCCCCGCGTATCTCGCGGAACACGGCGAGCCGGCGACGCTCGACGCGTTGCACGCGCATCGGCTGATCGGCTTTACCGCGCCGGAGCATCTGAACCGATGGCCGCTGCGCGAGGGCGGCCGAGGCAAGAGGCGCAGCAAGAGCGACGGCAAGAACGGCGGCAAAACTCGCGAAGACGCCGCCGCGCGGCTGAAAATCGAGCCGTCGATCACCGCGTCGAGCGGCGAGACGTTGCGGCAACTGGCGCTATCCGGCTGGGGCATCGCCTGTCTCGCCGACTTCATGACCGCTGCCGACGTGCATGACAAGCGCCTCGTGCCGATTCTCGCCAACCTGCACGTCGACGAACGGCAGCCGGTGAACGCGGTGTATTACCAGAGCGCGCCGCTTACCGGGCGCGTGCAGTGCTTTCTGGATTTCATCGCGGCGCGGGTCAGGCTCTAACTGAGCCAGTCGACGTCGTCCGTCCCCGCCGGCCCGCTGCGACCGGTTGCCGACAGACGTTCTTTCACGTCATCAGCCCACTCTCCTATAACTCTGTTAATGGCCCGGGCTCGCCGTCGCGGCAGCGCGCGATTTTTGACGGATGGCGATCGGCGCGATGAAGGTGTATATACAAGTTTGAGCGCGAGGCCGGGCGCGCTCTGGCGAACGCAAAGCGCCCGGCCTCTTACAACGCCGTTGTGCGACTCTCCCCGCCTGTCATGCGACGACACGGCAGGGTAATGGAAATCCCCAAGCACGAAATCTCGAAAAACGAGTTGTATATACAAGACCGCCCGGCTAGACTTATCTGCACTTGTATAGACAGGACGCAACCATGATTCTGACGCCCGGCCACCTGACCCTCCCGCAACTGCGCCGGATCGCGCGCGAACGGCTCACGCTGCAACTCGACCCCGCCAGCCACGCCGCCATCGACACCTGCGCGCAGGCCGTGGCCGACATCGCCGCGAGAGGCGAGCCGGCCTACGGCATCAACACCGGTTTTGGCCGCCTCGCCAGCACGCATATCCCGCGCGACCAACTGGAACTGCTGCAGCGCAATCTGGTGCTGTCGCACGCGGTCGGCGTCGGCGAACCGATGTCGCGCCCGGTCGTGCGTCTGTTGATGGCGCTCAAGCTGTCGAGCCTCGGCCGCGGACATTCCGGCATCCGCCGTGAAGTGATGGAAGCGCTGATCACGCTATTCAACGCCGACGTGCTGCCGGTGATTCCGGTCAAAGGCTCGGTCGGCGCATCGGGCGACCTCGCGCCGCTCGCGCATATGTCGGCGGTGCTGCTCGGCGTCGGCGAAGTATTCGCAAACGGCGAGCGCATGGCGGCCACCGAAGGGCTCGCGCTGGTGGGTCTCGAGCCGATGACGCTGCAGGCGAAGGAGGGCCTCGCGCTGCTGAACGGCACCCAGGCATCCACCGCGCTCGCGCTCTACAACATGTTCGCGATCGAAGACCTGTATCGCACCGCGCTCGTCGCCGGCGCGCTGTCGGTCGATGCGGCGATGGGTTCGGTCAAGCCGTTCGACGCACGGATCCACGAATTGCGCGGCCATCAAGGCCAGATCGACGCGGCGGCCGCTTACCGATCGCTGCTGCAAGGCTCGGCGATCAACGTGTCGCACGCCGATTGCGACAAGGTGCAGGACCCGTATAGCCTGCGCTGCCAGCCGCAGGTGATGGGCGCGTGTCTCGACCAGATGCGCAATGCCGCCGCCGTGCTGCTCACCGAAGCCAACGCGGTCTCCGACAATCCGCTGATTTTCCCGGACACCGGCGAAGTGCTGTCGGGCGGCAACTTCCACGCGGAGCCGGTCGCGTTCGCGGCCGACAATCTCGCGCTCGCCGCGGCCGAAATCGGCGCGCTCGCCGAACGCCGTATCGCGCTCCTGATCGACGCGACGCTGTCGGGCCTGCCGCCTTTCCTCGTCAGGGATGGCGGCGTGAACTCCGGCTTCATGATCGCGCACGTAACGGCCGCCGCGTCGATCTGGCCTTGATGGCCGCGCAATTCGTGGATCCGTGCGTCGAACGGCTTGACCGAACCCATCGCCGCATCGACCGACAGCGCGCCGGCGACGAGCGCGGTGC
>NZ_DASXHN010000176.1:0-20740 GCF_036488505.1 Paraburkholderia sp.
CGCGCGACACCGACTCGTGCGGCGACGAGCGCGCGGCAAAGCCATGCTTGCCGAGCAACTGCAACAGGATCACCGCCGCCAGCGCATCGAGCGGCCCGCGGCCGGGAATGCACAACACCCGGCTCGCCGGCGCATGCCGAAGGCTCGCGGGCGCCGCCGGCTCGTGCATCGCCAACGCCGGTTGCGGGTCGCGAGCGCGGGCATCGTCGGGCGCGCCGGTGGCTGCCAGCCTGTTCGCGCCCGCGGCGACTTCGCGCGGCGTCGCATGGGCTGCCTCTTGTTCGTCCGGCGGCGCCATCGGCCCGACCGCGGTCCAGTTTTCCTGCTGGGCGAGCGGCTCCGGCTCGCGATCCTCGTAACCGTCGAGACCGTCGACGAGGTCGTTGGTGGTCGATTCGATGCGCGCGAGCTGCGTGCTCGTGACGCTGCCGCGCATCACATCCGCCGCGGCGAGCTGCAAACCCTTGATCGCCACTTCGTCGTAGTAGGCCGACAGCGAGCGCTCGCGCAACCACAGCTCGGCCTGTTCGATCGCCTCGTCCGGATCGCCCGCGAGCGCTCGCTGATAAAAGTTCTGGATCGGCGTCAGTGCGGGCTGATCGCCGAGCAGCACGTCGAGAAATTCCAGCCGCCGTACATGCCGGCCGAGCACCAGCAAACACAGTGTCAGCGGCGTCGACAGGATCAAGCCTATCGGCCCCCAGATCCAGCTCCAGAAAATCGCCGCCACCACCACCGAAAACGGCGACAAGCCGGTGCTGCGGCCATACAGCAGCGGCTCGACGACCTGCCCGACCAGCAGCTCGACGATTGCGAACAACGCAAGCGACCACAGCGCCATCGCCCAGCCGGGACTCACCGCGGCCGCGAGCGCGGCCGGCAGTGTGGCCGCGATCCAGATGCCGACGTACGGCACGAGTCGCAGCAGCGCGGCGAGAATGCCCCACAGGATCGGATTCGGCACGCCGATCAGGAACAACCCCACGCCGATCACGACGCCTACGCCGGTATTCAGTCCGAGTTGCGACACGAAGTAGCGGCTCAGGCGGCGCGCCGTTTCGTCCATCACCGTGGTCGTGCGGTGCAGGTCGCGTGAACCGAACAGGCGGATGGCGCGGTCGCGAAGATCGTCGCGTTGCAGCAGGATCACGATGGTCACGACGAAGACGATGAACGCGGTGGCGAGCGGGCTGATTGCCGGTGACAGCACGCGCCTCGCGAGTTCGATCAGCGTCGGCACCGGCTCGCGCACCTCGACCGGCACCGCGGCCGACCCGCGCGCGCCGGCAGGCGCGGCCACGCCGCTCGGCACGCCCGGCTGCGGCGGTTCGACCGTCGCCCGCTGCAGCGCCTGCCCCGCCGCGTTCGCGATGCGGTTCAGCTTGCCGACCGTCAGGCTGTCCACCGTGTCGAGCTTGTGTTCGATCGTCACCTGATAGCGCGGCATGCCGGCCGCGAGGTCAGTCAGTTGCGCGCCGATCAGCGCGCCGAGCAACGCGATCACCGACACCGAGATCAGCACCGCCGCGATCACCGACGCCACATGACCGAGCCGCAGGCGCGCAAGCGCATCGACGAGCGGTGCGATGAGGAAGCTCAGCAGGATCGCGAGCGTGATCGGAAT
The DNA here is from genome assembly GCF_036488505.1 of Paraburkholderia sp. Taxonomy (GTDB): domain Bacteria; phylum Pseudomonadota; class Gammaproteobacteria; order Burkholderiales; family Burkholderiaceae; genus Paraburkholderia. The sequence continues at coordinate 1,625 of NZ_DASXHN010000176.1, forward strand.
CAGCACGGCGCTCGCGAAGTACAGACAGGCGACGGTCGTCACGCCCACCACGAGCGTGATGAGCCCTTCGATACCGAATGCGGCGGCTGCCGCTGGAGTGCGCGCGGACGGGCTCGCGCCGCGCGGCTCGGGTGTGTCTTTCATGTGATAGGTCGAACGCCGAGCCGGCGCGGTGCGCGCCGGTTCGAGGTTCGATTTCGCGACGAGGAAGGAGAGACGGCTATTTCATCGTGTCGCCGGACACCGGTCCGCTTTCGACCGGTGGTGCTTCCTTCTCGATCTCCTCGCGGGCCTGCTGCCAGTACTGCTCAGGCGTGCCCTTCGGTTCCGGCGCCTGCTCCCACAGGTAGTACGCACGCGTGCGCACCTGTTCGTCGACGCTTGAGTCCTGTTCCATTTCATCGCCCCTGTCTGAATCTGGTGAAGGGTGTTATCGGCTGCTTCCGCGCCCACGCCGTGTCCGCACATGCACGAGGCAAATGCGGAAAAGACAGGCGCATGCAGCGTCGCTGACCGTGTTAGCAAGTGCCATACCTGATGACGCATCGCGCGCGGCGCCCGCGAGGTTCGGGGCGCCGCGCGCGGTGATCAGCCGGCGCCGGCTTCGCCTTCGTCGGAGGTGAGCTGTTCTTCCAGGCGGTCGAACACACGCTGCGTGGCGCGGCTCGGCGCTTCGAGCGCGAACACCAGCAGCGAGCGGCCGGTCACCTGATACGCGTCGCCCGCGCTGAACTGCGGCAGCTCCGCGCGCACCGGCATATTGGTGTCGACGAGGCAGGTCCAGCGTTCGCCCTCGGGGATATCGGGCAGCGTGAAATTGACCACGTCGTGATGCGCGTTGAGCACCAGCAGCAACGTCGCATCGGAGGCCAGCCGGCGAATCCCGCTCGCCTGCGCGCGACCGTCGATCACGAGGCCGAAGCAGCGCATCAACGGATCGTCCCACTGCTCGCCGGAGATGTCCGTGCCGTCCGGCGACAGCCAGCGCGCGTCGGTGACGTCGAGCGCTTCGTTGTATTCGCCGGTGAGAAAACGGCCGCGCCGCAGCACCGGCAGACGATGCCGCAACGTGGTCAGATTGCGCACGAACTCGGTGAGCGCCCGGCCGTCGTCGCCGATGTCGTCCCAGTTGACCCAGCTGATCTCATTGTCCTGACAGTACGCATTGTTGTTGCCCTGCTGGGTGCGCCCGAATTCGTCACCGGCGAGCACCATCGGCGTACCTTGCGAAAGCAGCAACGTTGCCAGCAGATTGCGTTTCTGGCGCTCGCGCTGCTGGCGGATGTCCGGGTCGTCGGTCGGTCCTTCGACGCCCATGTTCCAGGACTTGTTGTCCGAGTGTCCGTCGCGGTTGTCCTCGCCGTTCGCGTCGTTATGCTTGTCGTTGTATGACACCAGATCGTTCAGCGTGAAGCCGTCGTGCGCGGCGATAAAGTTCACGCTCGCCCATGGCCGCCGGCCGCGATGATTGAAACGGTCGCCCGACGCGGTCAGGCGCGTGGCGAGATCGGCGGCCTTGCCTTCGTCGCCCTTCCAGAATTCGCGTACCGTGTCGCGGAATCGATCGTTCCATTCGGCCCAGCCCGGCGGGAAGCCGCCCACCTGGTAGCCGCCGGGGCCGCAATCCCACGGCTCGGCAATCAGGCGCACGCTGCTGAGCACCGGGTCCTGGCGGCAACTGTCGAGAAAGCCGCCGCCTTCGTCGAAGCCGTGATCCTCGCGGCCAAGGATCGTTGCGAGATCGAAGCGAAAGCCGTCCACCTTCATCTCGGTGACCCAGTAGCGCAAGCTGTCGGTGACCATCTGCAGCACGCGCGGATGCGACAGGTTCAGCGTGTTGCCGGTGCCCGTGTCGTTGATGTAGTAGCGCGCTTCGCCCGGCATCAGCCGGTAGTACGACGCGTTGTCGATACCCTTGAACGAGATCGTCGGGCCGCGCTCGTTGCCTTCGGCCGTGTGGTTGTACACGACGTCGAGAATCACTTCGAGATCCGCCTGATGAAAGCGGTCCACCATCTGCTTGAATTCGTCGACCGAATTGTTCGACGACGCGAAGTAACGCGGGTCGGCCGCGAAAAAGCCGATCGTGTTGTAGCCCCAGTAGTTCGTGAGGCCTTTGTCGAGCAAATAGCTGTCGTTCACGAAGGTCTGGATCGGCAGCAGCTCGACCGAAGTGACGCCGAGGCTGCGGATGTAGTCGACCACCGGCTGCTCGCCGAGCCCCGCGAAGGTGCCGCGCAACGCTTCGGGCACCTCCGGATGGCGCTTGGTAAAGCCGCGCACATGGGTCTCGTAGAAAATCACGCGATCCCACGGCAGCGCGTTGCGCTCGGGATGCGTCCACGAAAAGTTCGCGTCGACCACTTTGCATTTCGGCACGAATGGCGCGCTGTCGCGTTCGTCGAACGACAGATCGCCGTCCTCAGAATCGAGCGTATAGCCGAAAATTTCCGGCGCCCATTTCAATTCGCCGATATGGGCTTTCGCGTACGGATCGAGCAGCAGCTTGTTCGGATTGAAGCGATGACCTTGCTCGGGCTCGTACGGACCATGCACCCGATATCCGTATACGGCGCCGGGTTTCAGGTTCGGCACGAACACATGCCATACCTCGTCGGTGTACTCGGGCAGCTCGATTCGTTCGATTTCATGCTGGCCGGTTTCGTCGAACAGACAGAGTTCGACTTTCGTCGCATGCGCGGAAAACAGCGCGAAATTGACGCCGCTGCCGTTCCATGTCGCGCCTAGCGGAAAAGGCGTGCCTTCCGCGATGCGCGTCGAATAGTGGGTCTGCGATGACATGGCGGTTCCTGTGGATACAACAGACGTTTGCATGCGGGTTCCAGTGTTTTTCCAGTGTATGCAGTGAAAGCGGGCGATGCGGACTTTCCGCCGCGCGTTGCTCTCGCAAGCCGGAAGAAGCAGCAAGTACCAGACCTGATTGTGCCGCGTAGACGCGGCACCCCCGCGCGGGTACCGCAGACGAAAGAGCGCGGCACGGTCCTTGCAGCGCGTGGTACAGCCACCGTGGACGCGCGCGCCAGAACAACCCGCTGCGCAGACGCCGCAACCCTGACCCGTACAGCAGGCCCGACACGCACAACAGGCATACCACCAGGGAGAACAACATCATGTGCAATATGCAGATCAAACCGCTGGCAGCCCGCGCATCGCTGCTTGCCGCGATGACGTTGATGTACGGATTGGCAGCGCCGGGCGCCGCGTATGCGCAAGGCGCGCCGCAAGCGGTCACCGCGAAGCGCACGGACGTCGTGCAACTGGCGAGCGGCTATCGCGCGTCGAAGTTGACCGGTGTAACCGTGTACAACCGCAACAAGGACAGCATCGGCACGCTCGACGACCTGATCGTGTCGCCGGGCGCCGAGCGCACCACGTATGCGATTTTGTCGGTTGGCGGCTTCCTCGGCATGGGCAAGCACCTGGTGGCGGTGCCGTTCAACGATTTACAGATCGAGAACCGCCGCGTCGTGCTGTCGGACGCGACGAAGCAATCGCTCGAGTCGTTGCCTGAATTCAAGTACGCGCCGGATTGATGTCGATCAATACGGCGCGCTCCGATCGGCTTCAGCCGAGCAGTGTGTCGGGGGTGATCGGCAAATCGCGAATGCGTTTGCCGGTCGCGTGCCAGATTGCGTTGCTGACCGCCGCGGCCACGCCCACCACGCCGATTTCGCCGACACCCTTAACCCCGAGCGGATTGACGATGTCATCCGGTTCGTCGACGAACAGCACGTCGATCGCGTGGATATCGGCATTCACCGGCACATGGTATTCGGCGAGATTGTGATTCATCTGCCGCCCTAGGGCGTGATCCCACTGGCCCTGCTCATGCAGCGCCATGCCGATGCCCCACACCACGCCGCCGGCGATCTGATTGCCCGCGGTCTTCGGGTTGATGATGCGTCCCGCCGCGATCGCGCTGACCACGCGCGTCACTCGCACGGTGCCGAACGCTGCGTCGACGCGCACTTCGACGAACACCGCCGAATGCGTACCCATCGAATACGCCTGCTGCTTTTCATGCGGCTTTACGCTGACCTGCTCTTCCAGTTCGGTGAGGCCGGCGCGTTCCAGCAGCGTTGCAATGGCGATCGAGTCATCGCTGTGCGGACCGCATACGAGCCGGTCGCCGTCGCGGCGCACGTCTTCGCGACGCGTGTTGGCAAAGCGCACGCCGCCATGCTCACGCGCGAGTTCGACAAGACGGTTGCGCAAGCGCGCGCACACCGCATCGACCGCGCTGCCCACCGACGACACCGTCCACGAGCCGCCTTCGATCGGCGCCTTCGGCAAGCGCGTATCGCCGAGTTCGAAACTGACCTCGCCAATCGGCATGCCCAGCGCGTCGGCCGCAATCTGCGTCATCGCGGTGTACGTACCGGTGCCGATATCCGCGGTTGAACTCGACACCTTCACGCGTCCGTCGCGCGTCAACACCGCGCGCGCGGCCGCTTCGTTCTGCATCGCGTCCCAGATGCCGGTCGCCATCCCCCAGCCGATCCATTCGTGCCCTTCGCGGCGCGCACGCGGTTCAAGCGGCCGTTTGCTCCAGCCGAAGCGCGCCGCGCCCTCGCGATAGCACGCGCGTAGCGCCTTGCTGGAAAAGGGCAGATTCTTGTTGGCGTCGCGCTCCGCGTAGTTGATGAGCCGCAATTCGAGCGGGTCCATCCGCAGCGCCGCGGCCAGTTCGTCCATCGCGACTTCGAGCGGAAACAGACCTTGCGCGGCGCCCGGCGCGCGCATGTCGGCGGGCGTCGGCACATCGAGCTTCGCGACCTTGTAGCCCATCGACACGTTCTCGCATCGATACAACTGCCCGGCCCAGTTGACCATCACGTCGCAGTAGTCCTCATAGCGCGACGTTTCTGACACCGCCTGATGGATCACCGCCTGCAAGCGGCCATCCGCCGCCGCGCCGAGCGCAACGCGCTGCACGGATTGCGGACGATGCGCGAACGTGAACATCTGCTGGCGCGTCAGCGTGACCCGCACCGGCCGCCTCAGCTCGCGCGCGGCCATCACCGCGAGCGCAAGATGATATTGCGGCCTCAGGCCCGAGCCGAACGCGCCGCCGACAAACGGCGAGATCACCTGCAACTCGTCGTCAGCGAGGCCGAACACGCGCGTCAGATAGCCCTTCGTATTGACCACGCCCTGGGTTTTCTCATAGACGGTCAAGCGGCCCTGCGCATCGGGCACGACGGTGCAGCCGTGCATCTCGATGGGATTGTGATATTCGGCCGGCGTGCTGTAGAACGCATCCACGCGTGCCGCCGCGCCCGCGAGCGCGCTGGCCGCGTCGCCGCGCGCGGGCGGTGGCGGGTCGAAACCGCCCTTTTCGGTCGACGGCGGCACCGCGTCTTGCAGCGCCGCGTCGATATCGGTTTGATGCGGCGCGGCTTCATAGCGCACCTTCACGAGCGACGCCGCATGCCGCGCGAGTTCGAGCGACTGCGCGACCACCAGCGCGACCGGCTGCCCGCTGTACCACACGCGCTCGTCCCACAGCGGCCTCAGCGGTACGCCGCCGGGTGCGACCATATCTTTGAACGCGTCGTCATCCGCCGGTAAGTCCGGGCGGTTGCGATGCGTGAGCACGAGCAGCACGCCGGCCAATGCCTGCGCCACCGACGTGTCGATCGACACGATCCGCCCTGCCGCGATCGTGCTCGATACGACGCAGCCATAGACGAGGTCGTCGGCCGCGAAATCGGCGGCATAGCGCGCGGCGCCGGTCACTTTGAGGCGGCCGTCCACGCGCGAATGCGGCACGCCTGTCGCCGGCGTGGCCGGCAGCGTTTCGGCCCGGTTCATCGCACGGCCTCCTCGAACGAACGTTGCGTGGCCTCGGCGAACGCCCGCACGATCACGCGCGCCGCGAGTTCGATCTTGAATGCGTTGTCGCGATAGCCATGCGCGCCGTGCAATAGCGCCGCGGCGAAGTCGCGCAAGGTCCGCGCGTTCAGCGGCTTGCCGCGCAGTGCGGCTTCGGCGCCGGGATCGCGCCACGGCTTATGCGCGACGCCGCCGAGCGCGCAACGCGCGTCGAGGATCGAGTCGCCATCGAGTTCGACCCCCACAGCCGCCGAAACCAGCGCGAACGCATACGACGCCCGGTCGCGCACTTTCACGTACGCGTGATGCGCGGCAAAGCCTTGTGCTGGCAGCTCGACCGCCGTCACGAGTTCGTCGTCGCGCAGATTGGTATCGCGCTGCGGCGCGTCGCCGGGCAGACGATGAAACGCCAGCAGCGGCAGCGTGCGCGCGCCGTCCTTGCCGCGCAGATGCACGGTCGCATCGAGCGCCGCGAGCGCGACGCACATATCCGACGGATGCACGGCGATACAGTGCTCGCTCGCGCCGAGGATCGCATGCATGCGGTTCACGCCCGTCACCGCCGGACAGCCGCTGCCGGGCTCGCGCTTGTTGCACGGCGTACCGGCATCGTAAAAATAGACACAGCGCGTGCGTTGCAACAGATTGCCGCCCACCGTGGCGACATTGCGGATTTGCGCGGACGCCCCGGCGAGAACTGCTTTCGACAGTAGCGGGTAGCGCGCCGCAACCGTGGGGTCGTACGCGAGTGCGCTGTTGGTGACGAGCGCACCGATTTTCAGGCCGCCGTTCGGACACGCTTCAATCTGCCTGAGCGGCAAGCGGTTGATATCGACGAGCAACGCCGGGTGCGCGACATTCTCGCGCCACAGGTCGACCAGATTCGTGCCACCTGCGATAAACGCAGCGGCGGCGTTTGCGCGATGCCGCTCGATTGCGTCGGGCACCCCGTCAGCGCGTGTATACGAGAAGCGATTCATGAGCGTCCTCCCGATTCGCGCGTGGGCGATTGCGGCTCGGCATTAGGAGCGTCGCGCGTGTCGTTGTCGTCGGCGAAGCCGCCGGCATCGAGAATCGCCGCGACGATGTTCGTGTACGCGCCGCAGCGGCACAGATTGCCGCTCATCTGCTCGCGGATGTCGTCCGCGCAATGAACGTGGCCCTCTTCCAGCATCGCGAGCGCCGAGCAGATTTGTCCGGGCGTACAGTAGCCGCACTGGAACGCATCGTGATCGATGAACGCCTGCTGCATCGGATGCAGTGTGTCGTTTTGCGCGAGGCCTTCGATCGTCGTGATCGACGCGCCATCGCATACCACCGCAAGCGCGAGGCAAGTGTCGATCCGCTGACCGTCGACGATCGCGGTGCACGCACCGCATTGGCCATGATCGCAGCCCTTCTTGGTGCCGCTCAGATGCGCCTGTTCGCGCAATAGGTCCAGCAGCGTGGTCCATGCGTGCACGTCGAAACGCTGCGTGGTGCCGTTGATTTCGAACGAGACTGCGTAGGTGGCTTCAGCGTCTTGCGTCCGCTGCGCCGCGTTGGCTGCATGTGCCGGGTTTGCTTGCCCCCGCGAAGTTTCTACATCGGCGATGCCCATTGGAATCCTCCTGATGATCGATGACGGCCAGGCAAGCGCGATGCCGTCGCCGGCCGAACGCTCGGGGTCAGCCATGCCCCGCCAGATCGATTGCCTCGTCGAACTCGCGCGATGCGCATGCGCGGGTGCTTCGAATGCGACGGCGAGCGGCACGCACGACGTCTGCCGGGCACTCAGATGATCGGCGCGCCGCCGGTCACCGCAATCGTCGCGCCCGACACGTAACTGGCCTCATCGGACGCCAGCATCACGTAGGCCGGCGCCAGTTCCGCCGGTTGTCCGGGACGCTTCATGGGCACCTGCGAGCCGAACTTCTCGACCTTTTCCTGCGGCATCGTCGATGGAATCAGCGGCGTCCAGATCGGCCCCGGCGCGACGCAATTCGCGCGAATGCCCTTTTCCGCGAGCAATTGCGCGAGGCCGCCGGTGAAGTTCTGAATCGCGCCCTTCGTCGTCGCATAGGCAATCAGACCGGGATTGGGATGATCGGCATTGATCGACGTCGTGTTGATGATCGCGCCGCCCGGCTTCATATGGCGGACTGCCGCGCGCGTGATCCTGAACATCGCGCCGATGTTGGTATCGAAAGTCTTGTCCCATTCTTCGTCGCTGATGGCATCGAGCGACGGATAGGTCATCTGGTAAGCGGCATTGTTGACGAGCACGTCGAGCCGGCCGAACGCGTCGATCGCCTTGTCGACGATCGCATCGCAGTGCCGGCGATCGCGGATGTCGCCCGGCACCAGCACTGCCTTGCGACCCGCGTCCTCGACCCAGCGCGCGGTCTCGCGCGCATCGTCATCCTCGTCGAGATACGCGATCAGCACGTCCGCACCTTCGCGCGCGAACGCGATCGCCACTGCGCGGCCGATCCCGCTGTCGCCGCCGGTCACGATCGCCGCCTTGCCGGTTAGCCTTCCCGAGCCCTTATAGCTCTTCTCGCCATGGTCCGGCGGCGGGTCCATCGGCGCGGTTTTGCCCGGCGTGCGGGCCTGCTGCTGTTCAGAAAACGGTGGCGTGGGACGTTGCGTATCGCTCATGACGGATCTCCTGGATTGCGGACGGGGCGGCGCCTGACCAGCACCGCGTCACGATCGGTTCAGCAACCAGTGGGCCAGCGTGCGTTCGACGTGCGTTCGCAAAGGCGATGCCGCGAGACAGTCGGCTTTTGCTTTTTTGAACCACGGTCATCGAGGACAGCATCTTCACGCCAGCGCTGTTCGCTCGAGCCAGATGATTCAAACCCATGGGTAACGTACAGGTGACGCACAGGCAATGCAGGGTGCATCCGCGGTGGCACCATCGGGGCAGCCGGATGGCCGCGGTTGGCGCGTGCGTCATTTCTTCAAGGAGGGGCCTCCGCGTGCAAGGCCGCAGCCAGTTCGAGCACGCGCAATAGCCGCTCCGGCGTCAAAGGCTTCGCGCAATGCGCGTCGAAGCCGGCATCTCTTGCCAGTGTGCGGTCTTTGCGCGACGCAAACGCGGTACAGGCGACCAGCAACATATGCGACGTTTGCGGATGTGCGCGCAGACGCCGCGCCAGTTCGAGCCCGTCGAGCCCCGGCATCTTGATGTCGAGCACCACCGCGAACGGTTGCCACTCGCGCGCCGTCTCGCAAACGGCAAACGGATCGTCGAGCGCGCGACAGTCGAAGCCGTCCGCATTCAGTAGCATTTGCAATGCTTCGGCCGCCTCATGGTAATCGTCGACCACCAGCACGCGGCGATGCGCGGCCATCGCGTAACGAATCGGCCGCCACACGAGCACGTCGTCGTTGCTGTCAAGGTTGTCGTTGAACATCGTCATTTTTTCTCGACCTTTTCCATTTCGCCCTGAAGGGCATCTCGCGCCACGCGCGCAAGATCTGCTCCTATTGCGCTTCTCCAGCGCATTTTTTTTAGGTGCTTCTTTATGCGTCATTCATTGCGCGGTGGGAACGGCATCGCCAGCGCGTAAGCGCCCACGTGTGGGCCCCGGAACCCGCAAGTCAGCTTGCGCTGCGGTCGCGGCGCTTCAATGACAGCGCCCGGGATAGGCGCTCGCGCCGCGTCGCTCGATGTACCGCGGTGATGCAGCACGCCCATTTAGGGGACGTTGCACGATGTGAGTTTTTCAACGGCGCGGGGAGGTTCGAATGCATGCCGCTAGCGCTTTGAGTGGCGCGTATCGTATCGGCGGTCATGACGACAGAATATGCGACACCGCCGATAAAGAAACGTCCCGCGTGTTAGGGGTTTGCGCTCAGCGGGTTATCCCGCACGATTGTCGATAAAGCCTTTCAGCGTCGCCAGCGTATCGGCGTCGTCGATATGTTTATCGGTACGCCAGCGGAGCATGCGCGGAAAACGCACGGCCACACCGGACTTGTGGCGCGAGCTCGCCTGAATGCCTTCGAAGCCGATCTCGAACACGAGCGTCGGCGTCACGCTGCGCACCGGGCCGAATTTTTCGACGGTGGTCTTGCGCACGATCGCATCGACGTGGCGCATTTCTTCATCGGTAAGTCCTGAATAAGCCTTCGCGAACGGCACGAGCGTGCGCACGCCGTCGGCTTCGTCCCACACTGCGAACGTAAAGTCCGTATACAGACTCGCGCGGCGGCCATGACCGCGCTGCGCGTAGACGAGTACCGCATCGACCGCATAGGGTTCGATCTTCCATTTCCACCATGTGCCCGATGCCTTCGTGCGGCCCACCCCATACATCGACTCTCGCTGCTTCAGCATCAGACCTTCGACGCCGCGCGCGCGGCTTTCGTCGCGCAGTGCGGCGAGCGCCGGCCAGTGCGCGCCGTTGACGAGCGGTGACACGCGCAACAGACCACGCGCGAGCGTACCGTCGACGGATGCAGCCAACGCATCGAGCCGCGCGCGCCGCTCGATCAGCGGTGTCATGCGCAAGTCGCGGCCGCCGTATTCGAGCAAGTCGTACGCCAGCAATGCGGCGGGCGAATCCGCGAGGATCTTGCGCGTGAGCGTCTTGCGCGCGATGCGTGGTTGCAGGCGCGCGAACGGCAACGGCACTTTCTCGCCCGGCTCCCACGCGAGGATTTCGCCATCGATCACGCAACCGTCCGGTAACGCGTCGCCCAACGCCGCGACTTCGGGAAAGCGATCGGTAATCAGATCCTCGCCGCGCGACCACAACCACACGCGGCCGCCCCGCTTGACGAGTTGCGCGCGAATGCCATCCCACTTCCATTCGATCAGCCATTCGGACGGCTCGCCGAGCGTCGCCGGATCGGCCTGCAGCGGATGCGCGAGAAAGAATGGATACGGCAAGCCCATATCGCTGTCGTGCGGTTCGTCCGGCTTCGTGTCGTCGCCGGTCTGCGGCGCGATCAGGCGTAGATAACGCGCCGCGTCGGGCTTCTGCTGCGAATCGGTCCACCCGACCATGCGTTGCGCGATCCTCTTATGATCGACGCCCGCGACTTGCGCGAGTGCCCTGACCACCAGCTGCCGCGCGACGCCCACGCGAAAGCCGCCGCCAATCAGCTTGGTCAGTAAAAAGCGCCCGCTCCAGTCGAGTTCGTCCCAATAGCTGAGCAGGCGTGTGCGCAGCTCGTCGGGTGGCACGCCGCGCAACGGCAACATCCGTTGCTCGATCCATTGCGTCAGCCCCAGTTCGGAACTGCGCTGCGCGGGCGGCAGGATATGCGCGATCGTCTCCGCCAGATCGCCGACCGCGTGATACGACTCCTCGAACAGCCACTCGGGCAGGCCCGCACGCTCGCGCGCGATCTCGGTCAGCAAGCGGGTCGGCACCAGTTGACGCGGCTTGCCGCCAGCGAGGAAATACGAGGCCCACGCCGCGTCCTCGGGTTCGGCGGCCGCGAAATAACTGGTCAGCGCCGCGAGCTTGTCGTGCGTCGAGGTCGTCGCATCGAGCGCGGTGTAGAGGGCCGCGAAACGTTTCACCGCACGCTCACGATGGGTTCGCGCCGCGCGATTCGGCTAAGCGTTGCGCGGACGATTCGGGGGACGATTCGGTTGGCGATTCCGCGGACGGTTCCGCCGGTGTTTCAGCAGCGTCGCCGTCCGCGCCGGCGGCATCCGCTTCGACCGCGTCGCCGCCGTATTGCGTCGCGAACGCGCCCGCCTGCAAACCCTGCTCGTTCAGCCAGCGCACCATCGGCTCGACCGATCCATGGGTGACGATTACGCGCGCCGCGCCGCTCTCGCGCACCGCCGTTTGCAAGGCCGGCCAATCTGCATGATCCGACAGCACGAAGCCGCGATCGACGCCGCGCCTGCGGCGCGCGCCGCGCAGACGCATCCAGCCCGACGCGAACGCATCGCTATAGTCGCCGAAGCGCTTGAGCCATGCGCTGTTCTGCGCGGACGGCGGCGCGATCACCAATGCCTGTCTGAATGCCGCCTTGTGTTTCGCCGGGATGTCGCCAACCAGGCCGACCGGCGGCAAGCGCACGCCCGCGCCGCGATACGCGCGATTGAGCGGATCGACCGCGCCATGGCAGAAGATCGGCCCGATCGCCGCATCGACGCTCGCGAGCACGCGCTGGGCCTTGCCGAACGAATAGCAGAACAGCACCGACGCGCGCCCTTCCGACGCGTTGTGGCGCCACCATGAATCGATCGAATCGAACACGGTTTGCGGCGCTTCCCAACGGTAGATCGGCAGCCCGAACGTCGATTCGGTGATGAAGGTGTCGCAGCGCACCGGTTCGAATGGCGCGCAAGTCGGATCGGGGTCGAGCTTGTAATCGCCCGATGCGACCCAAACGCGCCCCGCATGTTCGATACGCACCTGCGCGGAACCGAGCACATGGCCGGCCGGGTGCAACGACACGCGCGCGGCGCCGATCATGAGCGGCTCGCCGTAGTCGAGCGTCTGCAACGCGATGCCCGGCAGGCGCGAACACAGCACGTTCGCGCCCGCGCGGGTGGCCAGATAATGCCGATGGCCGAAGCGCGCATGATCGGAATGCGCATGCGTGATCACCGCGCGCTCGACCGGCCGCCACGGATCAATATAGAAATCGCCCGGCGGACAATACAGCCCCTCCGCACGCGCGACGACCAGATCCGCGGCTTGCGTTGCAATCTTCACCTGGGCTTGCGGCTGATCCATCGGCCTTTTTCCTGCACGATTAGCGACGGGTTGCGCGACTCGTTTGCAACGCCGCTGACGACGCGCTTGACGATCCATGCAAACGAAAGCATCCGATCGTGCGCCAAGCAAAGTACATTCCCGCCGCACGCGCGCGAGCCGGCGTCGCCCCGCGCCTGACATGGCCGCGTTCGTGCTTACGGTATATAAAGCACACACGCGTGTCGAGGCCGGCTGCCATCCGGCGGCGCCCGCCGCGCACCGCGAGGACCCATGCAGATCATGCTCGACCCGCAGGCGTTGCAAATCGCCAGGCACCCCGGGCGTTTCGTGCTGCAGACGCTCAAAGCGTTCCGCGCGAACCAGGGGCTGCTGCTGGCCGGCGCGGTTGCGTATTACGCGTTGCTGTCGATCGTGCCACTGCTGATCCTGATCGTCATCGTGCTGTCGCGCGTGGTGCCGCAGCAACTGGTGCTCGACGCGCTCGCGCATCTGCTGCGCTGGCTCGTGCCGGGACAATCGAACGCGCTGCTGCGCGAACTCTCCAACTTTCTCGCGCATCGCGCAGTGATCGGCACGGTGCTGCTGATCACGATGATCTTTTTCAGTTCGCTCGCATTTACCGTGCTGGAAAATGCGATGTCGTTGATCTTCGTGCATCGCGTCGTCGTGAAACGCCGGCACTTTCTCGTGTCCGCGCTGCTGCCTTACTGCTACATCCTGTTTCTCGGCATCGGCCTGCTGATCGTCACGTGCGTATCGAGCGCGCTCGATGCGATCGGCGCGCAGGGTCTCCAACTGTTCGGGCTGCACGTGTCGTTGCAGGGTCTCACGCGCGTGCTGCTGTATCTGCTCGGGCTCACCGGCGAGATCTTCGTGCTCACGTCGGTCTATCTGGTGATGCCGGTCGGGCGTCCATCGATCAAGCATGCACTGATCGGCGGTGTGGTGGCCGGCGTGCTGTGGGAGATCACCCGGCATGTGCTGGTCTGGTATTTCGCCACGCTATCGCAGGTCAGCGTCGTCTATGGATCGCTGACGATGGCGATCGTGATCCTGCTGAGCTTCGAATGGCTCGCGACGCTGCTGCTGTTCGGCGCGCAGGTGATTTCGCAATACGAGCGCTTCGGCCGCGAACCGCTCGATGCGCCGCAGCCGAAAATCAAAACCAGCTAGTTATTAAAACGGTCGAAAGGAACCGAGGCGCGGGCGTAACGGTTTCGGCCGCGACCGTGGCGGGTAGAATGGTCCGCGCCGCTCGCGCACGTCTGTTTTAGCCACTCATTACACGTTCTCACATCGGCCGTCATTTCATGCTCGAATACGCGCACGTCGTTCGCGTCGGTCACGCCGCCCACGTCACGCCGCCACCCATCGGCGGCGTCTCCGATGCCTGATCCCACCGATATCACGCGCGCATTGGCCGCGCGCGGCATCGCGCCCGATACCCGTCAACGCGAGGCCATCGGCGCGCTCGCCGCGCTGCTCGGCTCACAGCAACGCGCGCGGCACGCATGGTCGAGCGCCGCCTTCGCGCCGCAGGGCGTCTACTGCCACGGGCTGCCGGGACGCGGCAAGAGCCTCGTCGTCGATACCGCGTTCGAACTCGCGCAATGCCGCAAGCGGCGTGTGCACTTCCACGAATTTTTGCGCGAAATGAACCGCCGGCTCGTCAACGCACCGCCCAGCGACGACCGGCTTGGCGACGTCTCACGGCAGTGGCTCGATCGGGTCGAACTGCTGTGCTTCGACGAATTCCACGTCCACGACATCGCCGATGCATTCCTGATGGGCCGCTTTCTCGATACCGCGATCGGACTGGGCACGCGCATCGTGCTGACCTCGAACTACGCCCCCGACGATCTGTTGCCCGACCCCGAGTTTCATCAGCGTTTCCTGCCGACCATCGCGCAGATCAGACGCTGCTTCACGGTGATTCATTTCGATGGTGCGCGTGACTACCGCTTCGGCGTTGAAGCGGCCGAGGTGCCGCGTTTTTTTGCGCCGCTCGACCCATCGAGCCGGCATGCGCTGCGCGACATCTTCGCGCGCCATGAACGCGGCGCGCGCATCGAAGCGCTGACGTTAAGCGCCGCGGGCCGCCCGCTCGCGGCCCGCGCGGCGGGCAGCCTGCTGCTGTGGGCGGACTTCGAGCCACTGTGCGTGGCCAGCCGTTCGCACCTCGACTACCTCGATCTCGCCGAACAATGGCAAGGGCTCATCATCGATAACCTGCGCACGTCCGCGCTCACGCAGTCGCATACGTTGCAGCGCCTGATTTGGCTGATCGATATCTTCTACGATCACAAACGCGCGCTGTTTATCGCGTCCGATCAGCCGATCGACAGCGCGTTGATCGGACTCGAAGGGGCGCACGATCTGTCGCGCACGTTGAGCCGGCTAGCTGAGATGCAGTCGCGCGCGTATCGCAGCACGCTGGATGCAAGCGGCGGTAAGCGGACCGCCGATGCGGCGCGAATAGAAGAGGCCGACGATTCGTAAGCGAGAGAATGCGCACGGGCACGGTCCTCACGCGTAGCGCCGCCGCATTGGTGTGGCGCGCGCCCGTTCGCCGCTACGTGCCACTACGTACCGCTTCATGCCGCTGGCTAATTTCATGCAAACGTTGCAAGCGCGCGGCAGATCCCGCCCGCGACGGCTCGTGAGCGACGACAGGCAAAGCGGTGCAGCGGCTGACAGGTCTGTCAATTTCCAATAAGCCGGTAACTGGGCCGACTCACCAATACCGAAAAATGCGTCGTTGAATTTATGGCGATTTTTCGGGAAGGTCGCACCGAGCGACTAGCACATGACCTTCGAGAGGCAGTCCCCACTTCACGAGCGGTCGTCGCCTGCCGAGAGCCAGCCTCGGTCGCCAGCCTCAGCGCACATTGGCACGTGCTGCCCTACGTGCTGCCCTACGTGTCAGCAAATCGACGGTTCCGACGCCCAACGCATCGATCTGCGCGGCGCCAGCGTCTCCCATCAGCTAACCACACTGGTCGCGCGCACGGTCCCCTTCTCGATCGAGCCAACGTGCGCTCCGAGTGTCCTCCTCAGGCAGGTGCACAGCACCTCTTCGCGTGTTCGTCTCTCAAGGCCATGCGGCGAAGAAAAAGTGACCTTCCGCCAAGTTTTTATCGGAAGAAAAAACCTATTTGCGCGGTCGGTATCAGGTCAGACGATTTCCCGCCGACATCCAAATAGTAGCTGTTACCTATATAGACGATAGACAGGTAATTAATTCCGCGTCGATTGCCTGATGCGATTCGCTTCGTGCCCAAGGGTCAATGAAGCGGCACCGCTCGCGCAATCGGATGCCGTCCGACACGCAGTTCGATAGAACGCGGCGCCTTGATGCACGTCTCGGAGCCGCCGCTATGTCGCGCGCCGCTGAATTGATAAGCACCCCTAGACCAAGAACCAGTTTGAACGCACGCGAGACCCGCTTGACTCGAGTGCCTAACAACTGGATTTGCCGGGTCTTCCGGCACGGATGATTTCTGTGATCAATCGAAGAAGATTTCTCGGCTGCCTCACGGCCGCCGCAGGCAACTCTGTACTCGTCGCGTGCGGCGGCGGTAGCAGCGGCGACGCCACTGCGCCCGGCAGCAACAGCAGTGCGGCCAACGCGAAGACCAGCCTCTCGCCGTCACCTAACGGCACCACAACGCCACCCGCAGCCTCCATTGTCGATGCCGCCGGCACGGTCTGGACGACCTCAAACGGGTATCTCTACAGGAACGGGACGAAAGACTCCGGCTCGTATAACGTCACGCTGCTGCTGTGGTACAACGGCAGCATCTACCAGAAAAACACCAGCGGGCAGTTCTTTCAGTGGTTCGGGTCAGCGTGGAACCAGTCTGTCGATCCGCGCCTCACTTCGGCCAACGGCACGACGTCGGCCAACGGCACGACAACCCCGCCGGCGTCAGCCATTGTCGATGCCTCCGGAGGCGTGTGGACGACCTCCAACGGGTATATCTACAAGAACGGCACAAAAGACCCGGGCTCGTACAACGTCACGATGCTGCTCTGGTACAACGGCAGCGTCTACCAGCAAAACACCAACGGGGATTTCTATCAGTGGATCGGGTCGGGGTGGACAGGGTCTTCTAATCCTTGCCTCGGCGGCACTTCGGCCAACGGCGCGACCACCCCGCCTGCGACGTCCATTGTCGACGCCAGCGGCAATGTGTGGATGACCTCCAGCGGGTACATCTACAGGAACGGGATCAAAGACTCCGGCTCGAACAACGTTGCGCTGGTGCTGTGGTACAACGGCAGCCTCTACAAGCAGGACACGAGCGGGAATTTCTCCAAGTGGCTTGGCACGGGGTGGGCAAGTTCTGTCGATCCTCGCCTCGCGGGCAATACCTCGGCCAACGGCACGACAACCCCTCCGGCGACCTCCATCGTCGACGCCGCAGGGAATGTGTGGACGACTTCCAACGGGTATATCTACAAGAATGGGATCAAAGATTCCGGCTCGTACAACGTCGCGATGCTGCTCTGGTACAACGGCAGCGTGTACCAGGAAAACACCGGCGGGGATTTCTATCAGTGGCTTGGGTCGGGCTGGACATCCTGTATCGATCCGCGCCTCGGCGGCACTTCGGCAGACGGCACGACGATCTCGCCTGCCTCCTACATCGTCGACAAATCCAGCAACATCTGGACGCTTTCGAACGGCTGTATCTACAAGAACAAGGTCAAGGATCCGTCCTCCTCCAACGTGAGCCTGCTGTTGTGGTACGGCGGCATGATCTTCCAGTCGGGCACGGGTGGGCAGTTCTCTGTCCTCAGCTGCAACGGCAACTGGTTACCGTGTACGGACCCGCGTATCGCCGCGGCGGCAGCGCCCGGTGCGTTCTACGGTATCAACGGGCACTACGATTATCCGTTTACGCCTGCTCAGGTCGTGGGCGCCCTGCGCGCGCTAGGGTGCACGACCTATCGCGTCGGTTGTGTCAACACATCGGCTCAGTTGAACTCGTTGGTGGCGCTGGCAAGCGCCTTCAAATCTGCCGGACTGACGCTTTTCCCGCTCGTCGAGTATGGGCTCCGCGACGCAAACAACAACCTGTACACGAGCGAATCGGTGGCCTATCAGGCTTCCTTCGCGGGAGCCGCGGCGATTGCCACGGCGCTGGCGCCGTATGGCGTCACGATGTACGAGTGCGGCAATGAACTGACCCGCGACGCGGCGATCATCCTGAATTCGGCAACGGCCGGAACGGGCCGCGGCGACTTCAACAACGCTAACTGGCCGATCATGCGCGGCGCGATGCGCGGGATGATCGATGGCATCAAGTCCGTGCAGCCGGGCGCGAGGTGCGGCATCAACTTCTGCGTGGCTGATATCGGCGCTTCCGACATGCTCTGGGATGGACTGCAGCCGGATGGAACCAGCGGTTACCCTCTGGTGCGCTGGGACATTACGACGTGGCACAACTATCAGCCTTACGGCGATATCTTCGATCTGGGCACGGACGGTGCCAGTCCAGGCTTCAACTTGCCGGTCTATTGCAAGGCGCGCTATGGGGTGCCGTTCATCATCTCCGAGTGGAACGCCAGCCCCGAGAATACCGAGACGTTCCGCGCGAGCTACGTCACGCAGCAACTCGGCGAATTCTATGCGGCACGGAAGACCGATGCGATTCAGTCGGTGATGTACTACGAGTTGGACAGCGGTGATAACACGTACGGCATCGTCACTGACGGCCTGGTGCCGATCCAGCCGACCTACAGTGCTTTCCAGACCTTCGTCGCAGCGAATCCTGACAGTTGAGCTGATGCGCAGGCGTGAGCCGGTATTCATGGTCTGCGCGTCATCAGCATGTAGATACGCCGATACGCGTCAGCGCTAGCGTTTTTTGCCTGATAGGAAGCGATGCGTAACCAAGCTGGAAAGTACCGTTCGATATGTCGGCATCGAGGTTGACGACGCGCTGGAGGTGGCCGAGCAGACCGAAGTTTGATGACGGGAAGGCGGTCAGCCGTCGGTCGCTGACCGGCCGACAAGAGACGTTCGACCGGGCCGCTCAGACCGCCGACAATGGCTTGGTGAATGCGCCGTGATCCATTTCGATTCGGGGAGCAGATCGATGTCAAATTCCTGGAAAGGACGCTGCCTGTGCGGCAGCGTGCAATATCAGGCTGCCGGCGCTTCGCTAGCGCAGCTCATTTGTCATTGCCGGGATTGCCAGCGCGCGTCGGGATCAGCGGGCTTGCCAGTGGTTGTCGTGCGTGCTTCGGAATTCTCGTTCGAAGGAGAAATCAGGTCTTATACGATAACCGGCGGCAGCGGGATGCCTACGACGCGAAACTTCTGTGCACATTGCGGTAGCCTGCTCTTTGGCACACCACATCACGCACCGGAAATCGTGACAATCTATGCGGGAACACTCGATGAACCTGCGCAGTTTCGGGCCGACTTCGCTCAGTTCACTTCGGAACGATATCAGCTAGACGCCCGTGAACCTGGAATCGCTCAACACGCTGGAAGAGCGCCCTGAGACTACGCGACTCCAGGACAGTCACAAATGGCGCGTTTCCAGAGGCGGATTGCCCCAGTCATTCGCCA
>NZ_DASXHN010000510.1:0-1881 GCF_036488505.1 Paraburkholderia sp.
ATCCGCAGGGACGTACACGGCCTGAACCGACGTGATCGAGCCGGTCTTGGTCGACGTAATACGCTCTTGCAGCTTACCCATTTCTTCAGCCAGAGTAGGCTGATAGCCCACTGCCGACGGCATACGGCCGAGCAGTGCCGAAACTTCCGTACCGGCCAGCGTGAAGCGGTAGATGTTGTCGACGAAGAACAGCACGTCGAGGCCTTCGTCACGGAAGTGCTCAGCCATCGTCAGACCGGTCAGCGCGACGCGCAGACGGTTGCCCGGCGGCTCGTTCATCTGGCCGTACACCAGCGCGACCTTGTCGAGAACGTTCGAGTCCTTCATTTCGTGATAGAAGTCGTTCCCTTCGCGGGTACGCTCGCCAACACCGGCGAACACGGAGTAACCACCGTGTTCCTTGGCGATGTTGTTGATCAGTTCCATCATGTTCACGGTCTTGCCCACGCCGGCGCCGCCGAACAGACCCACCTTGCCGCCCTTCGCGAACGGGCAGATCAGGTCGATGACCTTGATGCCGGTTTCGAGCAGTTCGGTCGACGGCGACAGTTCGTCGAACGCCGGAGCCTTCTGGTGAATGCCGCGAACCACGTTCGAGTTGATCGGACCGGCTTCGTCGATCGGGCGACCGAGCACGTCCATGATCCGGCCCAGGGTCGGCTTGCCGACCGGCACGCTGATCGGGTTGCCCGTGTTCTTTACGACCGTACCGCGACGCAGGCCGTCCGATGCACCCAGACAGATGGTACGGACGACGCCGTCGCCCAGCTGTTGCTGGACTTCGAGGGTCAGTTCCGAACCTTCGAGAATGAGCGCGTCGTAAATCTTCGGCATGTCCGAACGCGGGAATTCCACGTCGATCACCGCGCCGATGCACTGTACGATCTTGCCTTCTACCAAAGCAGTAGTACTCATCGCTTTTCCTTTAGATACTCAATTCTTCACTCGCGCAAAGGCGCAGTTTCGATGGGGTGCGCCACGAGGCGCACACGAAGCAGCCTGCCTGACCATCAAGGTCAAACTGCCGCCGCGCCACCGACGATTTCCGACAGTTCTTTCGTGATCGCGGCCTGACGGCTCTTGTTGTACACGAGCTGCAGTTCGTTGATGACCGTCTTCGCGTTGTCCGAAGCGGCCTTCATCGCGACCATTCGCGCCGACTGTTCCGATGCCATGTTTTCCGCGACGGCCTGATAGACCAGCGCTTCGACATAACGCACCAGCAGTTCGTCCACCACTGCCTGCGCATCCGGCTCGTAGATGTAGTCCCACTGCGTGCTCGGCGTCGTGCCGTCTTCTTCCTTGCGCTCGAACTGGTCCGCCGACAGCGGCAGCAGTTGCTCGATCACCGGCTCCTGCTTCATCGTATTGACGAAGCGCGTGTACGCCAGGTACACCGCCGAAACCTTGCCTTCCGAGTACAGGTCGAGCTGCACCTTCACCGCGCCGATCAGCCTTTCCAGATGCGGCGTATCGCCCAGTTGCACGACGTTCGACACCACCTTGGCGCGCAGACGGTTCAGGAAACCCAGACCCTTGGTGCCGATCGCGGTTGCTTCGATCGACTTGCCCTGGCCTTCGAGTTCCTTGAACTTCTGTGTCGACGCGCGCAGCACGTTGGTGTTCATACCGCCGCACAGACCCTTGTCGGTCGTGACGAGGATGATGCCGGCCGCCTTCGCGCCTTCGTTCGACACCATGAACGGGTGACGATACTCGGGGTTCGCACGGCTCATGTGCGCAGCGATGTCGCGGACCTTGTCGGCATACGGGCGAGCAGCGCGCATGCGCTCCTGAGCGCGGCGCATCTTCGATGCGGCCACCATCTCCATCGCTTTCGTGATCTTGCGCGTGTTTTGCACGCTCTTGATCTTGCCGCGA
>NZ_DASXHN010000246.1:0-3124 GCF_036488505.1 Paraburkholderia sp.
CTGACCGACGACGACAGGTCTTCCGGATACGTGTTGTCCGAGACCTTGTTGTAGTAGATGTAACCGCCGAACCCGTTGCCGAAGTTCTGGTTGTGCTGGATGTACAGCGCGTACCGGTTCGTATGCGTCATGCGATCGTCCGGCAGGAATTCGCCGGTGATCGAGCCCGAGTAGGTCGGCGACAGATAGCGGAACGTGCTTTGCAGCTGCACGCCGCGCTTCGAGATCAGACGCGGGGTGACCGTCAGATCGCGGTTCGGCGCGATGTTGAAGTAGTACGGTACCGACAGCTCGAAGCCGTTCGTCGAGCTCAGCGAAAACGTGGGCGGCAACAGACCGCTGCGGCGGTCGCCCGACAGCGGAAACGACAGCCACGGCGACGCGAACACCGGCACGCCCTGGAAAAACAGCACGCTGTTGTACGCGATGCCCTCGTCCGCGCCGGTGTCGAAGTCGAACTCGCTGCCTTTGATGTACCACGCCGGGTTGTCCGTGCACGAACACGCGGTGTAAGTGCCTTTCGTGAATACCGAGCGTTCGGCGTCGAGCAGGTCGACGCGCTGCGCGCTGCCCGAGCCGCCCGTCACGTTGAAGTGATACTTCGCCGCGGTCATGAACCCTTCGGTCGAATCGACGCGCAGATGCGCTTCGGGACCGATGAAGGTGTTGCCGGTGTTGGTGACGTGGACATTGCCGTACGCATCGGCCATGTCCGTGTCCTGATCGTAGTGCAGCGCGTCGGCCTTGATCACGGCCGTGTTGTGGCGCAATTCGCCCGATCCCTTGACCGCGAGATCCTGGTCGATCGTGCCGCTCGCCTGGTCGCCGAGCACGAAGGTGGCCGGGCGCTGGCCGCTTTGCAACGGATGGTCTTCGAGCTGGGGCGCGAGCCGCATGCCCCACGGCGCGTCGATCGGTTGAGGCTGCGCAGCTTCCCCGGCCAGCTGCGCGTGCGCAAGCGCGGGCATCAGGCCCGGTACGGCGATGAGCGCCGCGACGAGCCGCCTTTTGCGCGGCACGACTGCACAGGAGGGAGTGGTATCGGAAAGCTGTCTAGGCGGCATGTATCGTTTGGCGAATCGGCCCGTGCGCAAGCTTCCGTGGTCACGATCCACCGCCTGCGCACCGCGACCCTGACAGTCGGCTGTACATCAGGATTGACCAGTTGCCGAATGATAAGGCGGGCGGTAGAACGGAACACGCGAAAGCTGGCGTGTGAGTCGCGTCAAAAAAGTCGTGGGGTATTATATGGCAAGACGTTGCCCCCCTGAATTTGCCGCTGGTTTTCATGACGCTGCCCGCCACCCAAGACCTCACCGACCCCCGTTTCTCCCTGCTCAAAGCCTGGCTGCAAGGCCACGCCGCGCGCCATGCGCTCGAACCCGACACGCTCGTTGCGGCTTCGTCCGACGCGAGTTTCCGCCGCTATTTCCGGCTCGCCGGCAAGACACCGCAAGCCGGCGGCGCGGCGACGCTGATCGCGGTCGACGCACCGCCGCCCGAAAAATGCCGCGAATTCGCGCAGATCGCGCAGTTGCTCGCGCACGCCGGCGTGCATGTCCCGCGCGTGCTCGAAGCCGACTTCGAAGCCGGCTTCATGCTCGTCACCGACCTCGGCAGCGCGTCTTACCTCGGCGCGCTGACCGACGCGCAGACCGCTGGCGACTCGCGCCGCGCGCGCGAGCTGATGCGCGACGCGCTCGACGCGCTGATCCGCTGGCAGTCGAGTTCCCGTGAAGACGTCCTGCCGCCGTTCGACGAAGCGTTCCTGCGCCGCGAGATGGAATTGATGCCGGAATGGTTCATCGGCCGGCATCTCGGCCGCGAGCTCGACACCGACACGCGCGCGCTGCTCGATCGCACGTTCGCGCTGTTGATCGCAAGTGCGCGCGCGCAGCCGCAAAGCTTCATGCTGCGCGATTTCATGCCGCGCAATCTGATGATCGCCGAGCCGAACCCCGGCGTGCTCGATTTCCAGGACGCGGTGTACGGGCCGATCACCTACGACGTCGTGTCGCTGCTGCGCGACGCGTTCCTGAGCTGGGACGAGGAGTTCGAACTTGACTGCTTCGCGTACTACTGGGAGCGCGCGAAAAAAGCCGGCCTGCCGGTGGATGCCGATTTCGGCGAATTCTATCGTCAGCTCGAATGGATGGGTTTGCAGCGGCACATCAAGGTGCTCGGCCTGTTCTGCCGGATCAACTACCGCGACGGCAAGCCGCATTACATGAACGACTTGCCGCGCTTCATCGGCTATGCGCGCAAGGTGGCCGAGCGATACGCGCCGCTGCGTGGATTCGCGAAGCTGCTCGACGATCTCGAAGGCCGCGCGCTGGAAGTCGGCTACACCTTCTGACCGATGACAATGCCCGTAAAGAAAGCGATGATTTTCGCCGCGGGCCGCGGCGAGCGCATGCGTCCGCTGACCGACGCGTGCCCGAAGCCCTTGCTCGAAGCAGGCGGCAAGCCGCTGATCGTGTGGCAGATCGAACGGCTCGCGCAGGCGGGCATCCGCAGCATCGTGATCAATCATGCGTGGCTCGGCGCGCAGATCGAAGCCGCGCTCGGCGACGGTTCGCGCTGGCAGGTGGAACTGCGCTACTCGCCCGAGCACGAGGCGCTCGAAACTGCGGGCGGCATCGCGCAGGCGCTGCCTTTGTTGACCAGCCACGGCGAAGATGACGTGTTCATCGCGGTCGCCGGCGACGTGTACACCGATTTCGATTACGCGGCGCTGCATGCGCGCGCCGATCAGTTGAGGGCGTTGCCGCAGCCCGGCATGCATCTGGTGATGGTGCCGAACCCGGCGTTTCATCCGAACGGCGACTTTGGTCTCGCCGATGGCGTGCTGTCGCTCGATACATCGCCGCGCTCGACGTTCGGCAGCTTCGGTCTCTACGACACGCGCATGTTCCGTGATCTGCCGCGCGGCTCGCGGCGCGCGCTCACGCCGTATTACCGCGAGACCATTGCGCGCGGTCTCGCGAGCGGCGAGCTGTATGAAGGGGTGTGGGAGAACGTCGGCACGCAGGCGCAGCTGGAGGCGCTGGACCGGCTGTTGCGGACGCGCTGAGGCGAGCATGGGCCCTGCTGCCGTTGGCCCTCTGCTGCGGTTTGGCCCTGC
>NZ_DASXHN010000260.1:0-14366 GCF_036488505.1 Paraburkholderia sp.
GTTTGAAGTCATGAACGTAGGTCTCGTAGGTTGGCGCGGCATGGTCGGCAGCGTCCTGATGCAACGCATGCAGCAGGAAGGCGATTTCGACTTGATCGAACCGGTGTTTTTCAGCACCAGCAACGCGAGCGGCAACGCGCCATCGTTCGCCAAAAACGAGACCAAGCTCAAGGATGCGACAAGCATCGACGACCTGAAGAAGTGCGACACGATCATTTCGTGCCAGGGCGGCGACTATACCAACGACGTGTTCCCGAAGCTGCGCACCGCAGGCTGGAACGGCTATTGGATCGACGCGGCGTCATCGCTGCGCATGAAGGACGATGCGGTCATCATCCTCGATCCGGTCAACCTCGACGTCATCAAGAACGCGCTGGTCAAAGGTCAGAAGAATTTCATCGGCGGTAACTGCACGGTCAGCCTGATGCTGATGGCATTGGGTGGCCTGTTCCGCGAAAATCTCGTCGACTGGATGACCGCGATGACGTATCAGGCCGCATCGGGCGCTGGCGCGCAGAACATGCGCGAACTGCTGTCGCAGATGGGCACGCTGCACGGCGCGGTGAAAAGCGAACTGGCTGATCCGGCTTCGGCGATTCTCGACATCGACCGCCGCGTGCTCGACGCGATGAACAGCGACAGCATGCCGACCGACCACTTCGGCGTGCCGCTCGCAGGCTCGCTGATTCCGTGGATCGACAAGGATCTTGGCAACGGCATGTCGAAGGAAGAGTGGAAGGGCGGCGCTGAAACCAACAAGATTCTCGGCAAGCCGGCAATGGGCACCCCGGGTTCGATTCCGGTCGACGGTCTGTGCGTGCGGATCGGTGCGATGCGCTGCCATTCTCAGGCGCTGACGATCAAGTTGAACAAGGACGTGCCGCTCGACGAAGTGAACAGCATTCTCGCGTCGGGCAACGACTGGGTGAAGGTCGTACCGAACGAACGCGAGGCGTCGATGCGGGATCTCTCCCCGGCGGTTGTCACGGGCACGTTGACGGTGCCGGTCGGCCGCGTGCGCAAGCTCGCGATGGGCGGCGAATATCTGTCGGCGTTCACGGTCGGCGATCAGCTGCTGTGGGGCGCGGCTGAACCGCTGCGTCGCATGCTTCGCATTGTGCTCGACAAGTAAAGTAAACTACGCGCTCGACGCGTAAGACGACTCAAGAAGCGTCGCGCTTGCGCGGCGCTTTTTTCATTGTGTGCTCCGATTATTTTGTCTCTTTCCATTCGCAAAATAGGCCGCGCGCTGACGCGCCAGGAGTTCCGATGAACCTTCGACGCTCCGCTCTTCCCCCTATGTCCATCCATCACGACAACAATCGATTCAAACGCTGCTCGGCAGCCATGGCCGCAGGTGCCGCTTTCGCTTTTGCGCTGGCAGCGAGTGCGGGAAGCGCGACTGCTGCGCCGGCGGATGCGGCGAGCGCGCCGGATGCCGGTTCAGCCGCGGTTGTCGCTACGCTGGCGGCGGGTAGCCAGTACACGGTGCGGGCCGGTCAATCGCTGAACGACGTCGCGATTGCGGTTACCCAGTCGCATGACCGGGCGATACTTGCTCGCGCGACGCGGGCGCTGTTCGATACGAATCCGGCCGCGTTCATGAATCACGATCCGAGTCGGATGCGTGTGGGCGCGACGTTGACGGTGCCGGCGCTCGATGCGTCGGGCGCGTTGGCGGCTTCGTCGGCTGGCGCTGCTAGTGTCGACGGTGCGTCTGGGGCAGCGGCGGCGTCCGCGCCCGCCGCGCCGCAGACCGCGGCGACCACTACCGCCAGCAATGCCGCACAGGTCAATGACGCTGCTGCGAGCGAGCCGAACGCGGCGGCACGCGCAACGGCGCCGGCCGGATCTCAGCTTTCCGGCTCTGCGAGTGCGCCGGTGGTAACGAGTGCGCCGACATCGACTGGAATGGCTGCGGGGAGCGGGGCTTCGTCTGCGCCCGCAGCGGGGTCGGCGGCGCAGCCGGCGAGTGCCACGCAGGAATCGGCCGGATCGGTGCGACCCGTTGCGAGCGCGCCTGCCGCCACGGCACCCGCGACGGCGAGCGCGCAACCGGCTTCCCATCCGCAGGTGTCGAGCCTGCAGCAACTGCTGGCGCTGAAAAACCGCGTGCTCATGGAGTTGCAGAAACACGGCATCGGCGGTGCGCCGGCGGCTTCGGGCACTGCGCCGGCGGGCGCGGCGCAACCGGCTGCCGGTACGTCGTCCGCGGCTGTGGCTGCGGCACCGGGGCCGGCGCCCGCAAGTGCGGTGGCGGCGCCGTCGAACGCTGGCGGCATGTCGCAGCGCGATCTGAGCATCGCCGCTGCCGTCGGCGCGGCGCTGGTCGTTTTGCTGGCGGCTCTGCGCATCGGCCGACGCAACCGCCGGAAGGCGGCCGATGCCAATGCTTATGCGGCGGCGAACGCCGAAACGGCTAAATCGGCACAGCCGGACGATGGACCTGATCGCGAAGCTGGGCAGCAGGCGGCAGAGCAGGCCGCCGCCGAGCGCGCAGCAGCGGCACAGGCAGCAGCGGCACAGGCAGCAGCGGAACAGGCAGCAGCGGCACAGGCAGCAGCGGCACAGGCAGCAGCGGAACAGGCAGCGGCGGAACAGGCAGCGGCGGAACAGGCGGCAGCGGAGCGGGCAGCGGCTGACCGTGCGGCGGCAGAGCACGCAGTCACGGAGCAGGCACAGGCAGAGCGTGCCGCCACGGAGCGCGCAATCGCAGACCGAGCCGCAGCGGATAGCGCGGCAGCAGAACAGGCAGCAGCAGAACAGGCAGCATCAGAACAGGCGGCAGACGAACCTGCGGCAGCAGAGCACCGAGCGGAACAGGCCGCGGCCGACCGCGCGGCCGCCGAGCGCACAACGGCAGAGCAAACAGCACCGGAATCCACCGCGCCGACGCAGCCGAACGCGGAGGACATCGCCCCTTCCACCGACGGCGACACCTCCGCCGACTCTCCCGCAGTTGCGCATCACGAAAACCTGGGCAGCGCGGCCACGGCGGCAAGCCTTGCCGCCGCTGCGGAACTTGGCGCGGAGGCGTTGCCGCTAGGGCAGCTTGAGCCGGTCGAGGCGCAGGACGAGCATGCTCATCGTCTGCAATGGGACGATGAGCCCACTGCAAGCACGAGCGCAACGACAGACAACAATCTGACGCAAACCCCTTCGGCCGCGTCTGCAGTACCAGCGGCGCAACCGCAGCCCCCATTCAACGTCCCGCCCCCTGCGATCGATTTCACGCAACCCCAAATCGAACCGCGCACGACGTTGTCGTTCGGCCAGCCTCACGGCGAGCCGTTGGCAGCCGCGCCGGCCGACTTTCCACGCGATGCCATCGACGCGTTCAACAGCCTCGACATGCCTTTGCCTCCGCGCATCGAAATGCCGGCTAGCAGCGCCGACGCCCCGGCCTCGCTGTCGATGCAACCGGTCGCATCGCCCGAAACGACCGCACAGCAGGCTTTCCCCGCTGCCGATCCGGACGGCGACGCCCCGCGCATCGCCGATGAAATCGCCGCCGGAACGGCGGGCCACGGCGCTGTCGCCGGTCTCGGCGCGGCTGGCTTTGGCGCATTGAAGCTCGACTTCGATCTCGAATTGCCACCAGGCCCGGCCCAGCCTCTGCCGGCGTTCACGCCGGCCGACCTCGGCCGCATCGCGCGCAACAAGCTCGAACTGGCATCTGAGTACATCGAACTTGGCGACCTCGCCGGCGCGCGCGCGCTGATCAACGAAGTGATCGAAGCCAACGATCCGGCCACGCGCAACGAAGCGCGCGCGTTGCTGTCGACCCTCGCACCGCTGTCGTGAAGCGCATCGCCCTAGGCGTTCAGTACGACGGCGCGGCGTTTGCTGGCTGGCAATCGCAACCGCATGGCAACACCGTGCAGGACGAACTCGAACGGGCGCTGCGCGAATTCACGCGGACGCCCGTGCATACGACCGTGGCCGGTCGTACCGACCGCGGCGTGCACGGGCTCGGGCAGGTCGTGCATTTCGATACCGAACTCGACCGCGTCGACGTCTCGTGGGTGCGCGGCCCGAACGCATTTCTGCCGAAAACGATCGGCGTGCAATGGGCCAAGCCGATGCCCGAGGACTTTCACGCGCGCTTTTCGGCATTCGAGCGGACCTATTACTACGTGCTGTACGTGAGCCCCGTGCGTTCGCCGATGCTCACGGCGCGCGCCGGCTGGGTGCATACGCCGGTCAATGTCGAGGCGATGCGCGCGGCCGCCGCGCATCTGATCGGCGAGCACGACTTTTCGGCGTTCCGCTCGTCGCAATGCCAGTCGAAGACGCCGTTCAAGCATCTGTATCAGATCGACGTGAAGCGGCACGGCAACTTCGTGCATTTCCGCTTTCGCGCGAATGCATTTCTGCACCATATGGTGCGTAACGTGATGGGCTGTCTGATCGAAGTCGGCAGTGGGCGCCGTCCGGCCGCGTGGATGGCCGACGTGCTCGCGACCCGCAGCCGCGACTGCGCCGCGCCGACCTTCATGCCGGACGGCCTGTACCTCGCGCAGGTGGGCTATCCTGAACGATTCGCCGTGCCCGTACCGGTAACAGGCAGCGTGCCGTGGAGTAGCGTATGGACCGATCAAACGGAAACATGAAAGCAGTCAACCAGCCCGCGAGCGAGGCGGATGCCAATCTCCCGCAGCGCGTGCCGCGTCGCACGCGCATCAAGCTGTGCGGACTGTCCAAGCCAGAAGACGTCTTCCACGCGATCAATCTCGGCGCCGACGCGATCGGCCTCGTGTTCTATCCGCCGAGCCGGCGCTCGGTCAGCGTGGCGCAGGCGGTCGAGCTCGTGCATGAGGTGCCGCCGTTCATGTCGGCCGTCGGTCTGTTCGTCAATGCGACCCCCGACTGGATTCGCGAAGTCGCGAGCAACGTCAATCTCACGCTGCTGCAGTTTCATGGCGACGAGACGCCCGAGCAGTGCGAGGCGCTGGCCAGCGTTGCGGGTTTGCCTTGGTTGCGGGCGTTGCGGATTGCGGCGGATACTCAACCGGCCGATTTGGTAAAATCCGCTTTCAGCTATTCAGCCGCCAGTGGTCTTCTCTTCGACACGCATGTCGAAGGCTACGGGGGCGGTGGGAAGGTCTTCGATTGGTCACTTATTCCTGCAGAACTCGCGCATCGGGCCGTTTTGAGTGGTGGGTTGAACGCGCAAAACGTCGTTGATGCGATCCGTCGCGTGCGCCCGTACGCGGTCGATGTCTCGAGCGGCATCGAAGTGCCGGGCGCCAGGGGCGTGAAAGATCACGCCCGGATGGCGGCTTTCGTACGCGCGGTGCGCGCGGCGGACGCCGAATGATTCTGGCTCGCGGCGCATTCGCAATGAAAGCCGCGGGCCCACTGAGAAGAGTGATCACCATGTACAACCTGCCTGACGAGAGAGGCCATTTCGGCCAGTTCGGTGGCGTGTTCGTCGCCGAAACGCTGTTTTCCGCACTCGACGAGTTGCGCGAAGCCTACGAGAAATTTCAGAAAGACCCGGAGTTTGTCGCGGAATACGAGCGCGAACTGAAGTACTTCGTGGGTCGTCCCTCCCCGATCTATCACGCCCAACGTTGGAGCGAATTGCTCGGCGGCGCGCAGGTGTATCTGAAGCGCGAAGACCTTAACCATACCGGCGCGCACAAGATCAATAACGTGATTGGCCAGGCGCTGCTCGCGAAACGCATGGGCAAGCCGCGCGTCATCGCGGAGACGGGCGCCGGCCAGCACGGCGTGGCTACCGCAACGATCGCCGCCCGCTTCGGGATGGAATGCGTGGTCTACATGGGTTCCGAAGACGTGCGCCGCCAGGCCGCCAACGTGTACCGCATGAAACTGCTCGGCGCGACCGTGGTGCCGGTCGAATCGGGTTCGCGCACGCTGAAGGACGCGCTGAACGAAGCGATGCGCGACTGGGTCACGAACGTCGAAAACACGTTCTACATCATCGGCACGGTCGCCGGTCCCCATCCGTATCCGATGATGGTGCGCGATTTCCAGCGCGTGATCGGCGACGAATGCCGGGTTCAGATGCCCGAGCAAGCTGGCCGCCAGCCGGACGCGGTGATCGCGTGCGTTGGCGGTGGCTCGAACGCGATGGGCATTTTTTACCCGTACATCGACGACGCGTCAGTGCAGTTGATCGGCGTGGAAGCGGCCGGCGACGGCATCGAAACCGGCCGTCACGCGGCATCGCTGATCGGCGGTAGCCCCGGCGTGCTGCACGGCAACCGCACTTACCTGCTGCAGGACGAAAACGGCCAGATCATCGAGACGCATTCGGTATCGGCCGGCCTCGATTATCCGGGCGTCGGCCCTGAACATGCGTGGCTAAAAGACATCAATCGCGCGCAATACGTCGGCATCACCGACGAAGAAGCGCTCAAGGCGTTCCACGATTGTTGTCGCATCGAGGGCATCATCCCGGCGCTGGAGTCGAGCCACGCGCTCGCTTACGCGACGAAGCTCGCGCCGACGTTATCGAAAGACAAAATCCTGCTGGTCAACCTGTCCGGCCGCGGCGACAAGGACATGCACACGGTTGCCGAGCGATCGGGCATCCAGTTCTGAGCCGCGACGATGCGTGACGAGTTCGACGAGCCGCAGCCGGCGCCCGCAGCCGGGGCTGAAACCGCCAATCCGCCTCTGGACGTAGCGGTGGAGGTGGCACCCGCGCCGCTATTTGCGCAGGTGCCGGCGGGTATACGGCTGTTGAACCGCGATTTCCTGACCGATGTAGTCAATATCCCGGATGGCTCGATCGACCTGATCGTCTGCGATCCCCCCTACGGGCTCGGCAAGGACTATGGCAACGACTCCGACATGCGCAGCGGCGAGGAATTTCTTCTCTGGACGCGCAGTTGGCTTGAGCTCGCAATTCCGAAGCTCAAGCCGTCCGGGTCGTTGTACATCTTCTGCACCTGGCAGTACGCGCCTGAAATCTTCAGCTTCCTGAAGACCAGGCTCACGATGATCAACGAAATCATTTGGGACCGGCGCGTGCCGAGCATGGGCGGCACCACGCGCCGCTTCACGTCCGTGCACGACAACATCGGTTTTTTCGCGGTGTCGAAGGACTATTTCTTCGATCTCGATCCCGTCCGCATCCCGTACGACGCAGTCACGAAGAAGGCGCGTTCGCGCAAGCTGTTCGAAGGAAGCAAGTGGTTGGAGCTTGGCTATAACCCGAAGGACGTCTGGTCGATATCGCGATTGCATCGGCAGCATGCCGAACGCGTCGCGCACCCGACCCAGAAACCGGTGGAACTGGTCGAGCGGATGGTGCTGTCCAGTTGTCCCAAGGGCGGCCGCGTGCTCGACCCGTTCATGGGCAGCGGCACCACCGCGGTCGCTTGCGTTCGTCACCAGCGCGAATTCGTCGGTTATGAGATCAACGAAAGCTATTGCGCGATAGCGCGCGAGCGCGTGAGCGCCGCCGCTTCTCCTCCGGTAACGCGTCGGTCCCGAGCCAGGCCGAAAGTGCAGCCGCCGATCGAGATGCAGTGAAAGCGTGAACCCTGCTGCCAGCTGTGCCCAATGCCCCGGAACCAGCGCGCAACCACCCAAATTCGAGAATATTTCCATGTCCCGCATCAAGAACACGTTTGCCGCGCTCTCCGCCCAGGGTAAGAAAGGCTTGATCCCGTTCATGACGGCCGGCGATCCGGATCCCGCTCGTACCGTCGAATTCATGCACGCGCTCGCCGCCGGCGGCGCCGATGTGATCGAGCTCGGCGTACCTTTTTCCGATCCGATGGCCGACGGCCCGGTGATCCAGCAGTCGTCCGAACGCGCGTTGGCACGGGGCGTGTCGCTGCGCCACGTGCTCGCAGACGTGAAGCGCTTCCGCGAAACCGACGACAAGACTCCGGTCGTATTGATGGGCTACGCCAATCCGATCGAACGAATGGGCGTGGCAGCGTTCGCGCAGGCCGCGCAGGAGGCCGGTGTCGACGGCGTGCTGGTGGTCGACTATCCGCCCGAAGAGAGCGCCGGATTCGCCGAGCAGATGCGTTCCGCTGGCATCGATCCGATATTTTTGCTGGCGCCGACATCGACCGACGAGCGCATCGCCGAGGTCGGCCGGATTGCCAGCGGCTACGTCTACTATGTGTCGCTCAAAGGGGTGACCGGCGCGGCAAATCTGGACGTTTCCAGCATCGCGAGTAAAATCCCGGCGATCAAGTCGCGCGTCCCGTTGCCGGTGGGCGTCGGTTTCGGCATTCGCGATGCCCAAACGGCGCGCGCAGTGGCCGGTGTGGCCGACGCGGTCGTGATCGGCAGCCGTATCGTCCAACTACTGGAACAGACGGCGCCCGACACTGCGGTCGACACGCTGACGCGCTTCATCGCCGAAGTACGCGAGGCGCTCGATAGCGTCGCGACTGCCCGATAACAGTTATTTTTGTCGCGGTAACGTGAGCGGCGGGCTTGTCCCGCCGTTTGCGCGACTGCTGACCCAGAGGATTTCCTATGAGCTGGCTCGATAAGCTACTGCCGCCGAAAATCAAACAAACCGACCCGAAGAGCCGCAAGGGGATTCCGGAAGGCCTGTGGATCAAGTGCCCGTCGTGCGAAGCCGTGCTGTATCGCAATGACGTCGAGGCCAATCTGCATGTTTGCCCGAAGTGCGATCACCATATGCGCATCGGCGCCCGCGAGCGGCTGGATGGCCTGCTCGATGCGGAAGGCCGCTACGAAATCGGCCAGGAAATCGTTCCGGTCGATGCGCTGAAGTTTAAGGACAGCCGCAAGTATCCGGAGCGGCTCAAGGAGGCGATGGACGAAACCGACGAGACCGATGCAATGGTCGTGATGGGCGGCGCGATTCACACGCTGCCGGTCGTGGTCGCATGTTTCGAGTTTTCGTTCATGGGCGGCTCGATGGGTTCGGTCGTCGGGGAGCGGTTTGCTCGCGGTGCGCAGAACGCGCTTGAGCAGAAGGTGCCGTTCATCTGCGTTACTGCATCGGGCGGTGCGCGGATGCAGGAAAGCCTGCTATCGCTGATGCAAATGGCGAAGACCACCGCGATGCTGACGAAGCTGGCCGAGGCCAAGCTGCCGTTCATTTCCGTGCTGACCGACCCGACGATGGGCGGCGTATCGGCAAGTTTCGCGTTCCTCGGCGACGTCGTGATCGCCGAGCCGAAGGCGCTGATCGGTTTTGCCGGCCCGCGCGTGATCGAACAGACGGTGCGTGAGAAGTTGCCGGAAGGCTTCCAGCGCGCCGAGTTCCTGATGCAGAAGGGCGCGATCGATATGATCGTCGACCGCCGCAAGCTGCGCGAGGAGATCGCGCGATTGCTGGCGCTGCTGAGCCACCAGCCGGCGGATGCGGTCGCGTAAGCCACGCAGTACGGCCTTATCGCCGATCGGCCGCCGTCTGAAATGCGTGCGGTGATGGCCTGAGAAGCAATCAAAAACACGGCGCGCCGCGTGAGCAATCAAGCGGCGCGTTGTCATTTCCGGGATAATTACGGGCGCTTGCGATGCGCAGGCGACTAACGCTGAAGCGAATGCGACGCTGCGCACCGGTTTCTGCGCATAAACCGCCGCGCGGTGGCTTTGCAGGCTCGCAGCCCTCACCGTCACCAACCCGCCATGCGGCACGGCCGCTCCCCGGCATTCATTCGCAAAGACCGCAAAGCCGCGCAACCGCAATTCAGAATCCCCGGAAACCACCCGCGATCCACTCAAGATTCACCCGATGACGACATTCCCCACCCTCGACGCGTGGCTCACGCACCTTGAATCCGCGCATCCGGTCGGCATCGACATGGGTCTGGGTCGAATCTCCAAAGTGCGCGACGCGATGCAACTGTCGTTCGCCTGCCCGATCGTCACGGTCGGCGGCACGAACGGCAAGGGCTCGACCTGTGCAATTCTCGAAGCGATCCTGCTGCGCGCCGGCTATTCAGTCGGCTGTCATACGTCGCCGCATCTGCTGTCGTTTAACGAGCGGGCGCGTATTAACGGCGCGATGGCAAGCGACGCTGATTTGCTGCCGCACTTCGAAGCCGTCGAAGCCGCGCGTCTAAGCCTCGCCGAACCGGTCACGCTGACATACTTCGAATTCACCACGCTCGCGATCATGAGTCTGTTCGCTTCGCGCGGCCTCGACGCGGTGATTTTCGAAGTGGGCCTCGGCGGTCGTCTGGACGCAGTCAATATCCTCGATACCGACTGCGCGATCATCACCAGCATCGACCTGGATCACACCGACTATCTCGGCGATACACGAGACAAAATCGCTTTCGAAAAGGCCGGTATCTTCCGTCCGGGCAAGCCGGCGATCTGCGCGGACCCGGTGCCGCCGCAATCGCTGATCGATCACGCGGAAAAGATCGGCGCCGAACTGTGGCTGTTCGGCCGTGATTTCCGTTACGAAGGCCAGGCGGGCAGCGAGCGCCAGCAATGGAGCTATGTCGGCCCGACCATGCGACGCTCGTCGCTAGCCTATCCGTCGCTGCGTGGCGCGAATCAACTGATCAATACGTCGGCCGCGCTTGCCGCTCTCGAAGCGTTGCGCGATCGCTTGCCGGTGTCCGCGCAGGACATCCGGCTCGGCATCGCCAACGTGGATCTACCCGGGCGTTTTCAGGTGCTGCCCGGCAAGCCGTCCATCGTGCTCGACGTCGGACACAATCCGCACGCCGCTGCGGTGCTTTCGCAAAATCTCGGCAACATGGGCTTTTTTCCCTATACCTACGCGGTGTTCGGCGCGATGCGCGACAAGGACATCGCCGGCGTGCTCGGTCATCTGAAAGGCGAGGTCGATCACTGGTGCGTGACCGATCTGCCGACGCCGCGCGCCGCGTCGGCGCAGGAACTCGAAACCGCGTTGCGTGAACTCGGTGTTGAAGACAGCGCCGATAGCAGCGTGACGCGCCATGCGAGCCCCGCCGAAGCTTTCCAGGAAGCGCTAAAACGTGCGTCGGAGAATGATAGAATCGTGGTTTTCGGCAGTTTCTATACGGTAGCGGGCGTCATGTCCTACCGTAAATCGCAGCAACACTGAACGGGCGCCACGCTCGAACCAAGCGATTCATGGGAATTTTCTCGTTCGGCAAGAAAGACGACGCGTCCAGCCGGCGCGGCGCAAACACCAGTTCCAGTCGGACCGCCCGGGGTGAGCGCGTCGAGCGGCGCACCCGCCGCACCGAGCGCACGGTCGATGCCGATGCGATGCTGCTGGACCCCACGCTGCCGGAAAAGCAGCGCGCGCGTCGCCGGCTGGTCGGTGCGATTGCACTGGTCGTGGCGGCGGTAATCATCCTGCCAATGGTGCTGGATTCGCATCCGAAGCCGGTCACCGACGACATCTCCATCGATATCCCTAGCCGTCCGGCGCCGAAGCTCGCCAGATCGAGCAGCAGCGAAGACGTGCAAGCGGGCGTCGCGCCCGACAATCCGCCTGCCGCCGGTACTGGCGCCGCCGCTTCCGGCCTCGCGCCGGCAACTGCCGCCGCAGCGGCCCCGGCAACCGCCGCGGCCACGAAGCCGGCCCAGTCGAGCTCCGCCAAACCGGACACGAACACCACCCCCACGGCCAGGCCCGCCGCGAAACCGCAACCTCAGGCGCTTGCCGCGAACACCGCTCCTGCCGCTCCCGCGACCCCCTCGAAACAGGCAAAAGCACCAGCCGCCGCGACGTCGAACGACGACGACACCAACACGGCAGCCAGCGCGGACGCGAACTCCGGCACGCCGGCGTCGCCGCCAGGCAATCGTTTCGCGGTTCAGCTCGGCGCGTTCGCGAACGAAGCGAACGCGCGCAACTGGGCCGCAAAGTTGAAAGCGGCGGGTGTACCCGCATATATCGAGCATCGTAAGCAGGCAGACGGCTCGACGTTGACGCTGCTGCGCGCCGGCCCGTTCGCCGACCGCGCCGCCGCTACCGAGGCAATCGCGAAGGTGCGCGGGGCGGGCTTGATGTCGGGCTCAAGCGGCGGCACCGCACAGTAAGCCAGCGATGCTCACTGCCTTCGACTACGCTGTAATGGCGGTGATCGGCTTGTCGGCGCTGCGTGGCGCCTGGCGCGGTTTGCTGTCGGAAGTGTTCGGATTGATCGGTTGGGTGGCGGCGTTTTTCGTAGGGTGCGAGTTCGTTGGCTACGTGGTCCCCTACATCCCGTCCCACTGGCCGGGCGGCGCGTTGACCCAGTGGTTGCTGGCCTTCGCGCTCATCGTAATCGGCGTCGTGCTGGTCACGAGCGTGGTAAGCGCGTTGCTCAGCCGCCTCGTGCAGGTCACGGGGCTCGGCGGCGCGGACCGTTCGCTTGGCTTGATGTTCGGCCTCGTGCGCGGGGTTGTACTGGTGCTGATTCTGGTCGCCCTCGCAGGCTTGACCGATTTGCCCAAACAGGAATTCTGGCGCAACGCGCTGCTTCTTCCGTACACGGTCGAGGGCGTGCGCGCGATGAAACCACTGCTTCCCGAGGCGCTCGCCGCACACGTCCACGTGGACGATCCGGGCGCCCAGAGCAATGCGCAGCAGGACTCCGGCGCGCACCGGGTGCCTTGACGTCGTAGCGCGTACCGCCGCGTCAGCGGATGTACGCAGTCGGAGGCGCCGCCCGCCATCACGTATTTCGTACCTTTGAAGGACATGCCATGTGCGGCATCGTAGGCGTAGTTTCCCATTCTCCGGTCAACCAGTTGGTCTATGACAGCCTGCTGCTGCTGCAGCACCGCGGTCAGGATGCCGCCGGCATCGCGACGGCGAACGGCAGTAATTTCCACATGCACAAGGCCAACGGCATGGTGCGCGACGTGTTCCGCACGCGCAACATGCGCAGCCTGCCGGGCACTACCGGCATCGGCCAGGTCCGCTATCCAACCGCCGGTTCGGCGTCGAGCGAAGAAGAAGCCCAGCCGTTCTACGTGAACGCGCCATTCGGCATCATCCTCGCGCACAACGGCAATCTGACCAACTGGCAGCAACTGAAAGATGAGATGTTCCGCATCGATCGGCGCCATGTGAACACCAATTCCGATACCGAAGTAATGCTCAACGTGCTCGCGCACGAGTTGCAGCTGTCGAGTTCGGGTCTGCAACTCGATCCGGCTGCGCTGTTCAAGGCGGTGTCCGGCGTGCATCGCCGGGTGCGCGGCTCGTACGCGATCGTGTCGCTGATCGCCGGTTACGGTCTGCTGGGTTTCCGCGACCCGTTCGGTATCCGTCCGCTGTGCATCGGCAAGCTGGAAACGGCCGAAGGCGTCGAGTGGATGCTGGCGTCGGAATCGGTGGCGATCGAAGGTATCGGCTTCGAATTCGTGCGCGACGTGCATCCGGGCGAGGCGATTTTCATCGACATGGAAGGCAATCTGCATGCGCAGCAATGTGCGACGAACCCGAGCCTGAATCCCTGCATTTTCGAACTCGTGTATCTCGCGCGTCCGGACTCGGTGCTCGACGGCGTGCCCGTCTACAACGTGCGTCTGCGCATGGGCGACTACCTCGCCGAGAAGATCCGCCGCGAACTGCCCGACGTCGCGATCGACGTGGTGATGCCGATTCCGGATTCGTCCCGTCCGGCCGCGATGCAGGTCGCAAAGAAGCTGGGCGTCGAGTATCGCGAGGGTTTCTTCAAGAACCGCTACGTGGGCCGCACCTTCATCATGCCGGGCCAGGCGGTGCGCAAGAAGTCGGTGCGCCAGAAGCTCAACGCAATGGGCATCGAGTTCAAGGGAAAGAACGTGCTGATCGTCGACGACTCGATCGTGCGCGGCACCACTTCGCACGAAATCGTGCAGATGGCACGCGATGCGGGCGCGAACAAGGTTATTTTCGCGTCGGCGGCGCCGCCGGTGAAATTCCCGAACGTGTACGGCATCGACATGCCCACGCGCGGCGAACTCGTCGCTCACGGCCGCTCGGATGACGAAGTCGCGCGCATGATCGGCGCGGATCACCTCGTGTATCAGGACGTCGATGCGCTGAAGCAGGCGGTGCGCGACATCAACCCGGCGCTGAAGGAGTTCGAGGCGTCGTGCTTCGACGGCAACTACGTGACTGGCGACGTGACGACCGAGTACCTCGACCGCATCGAAACCGCGCGTCTCGCACCATCGTCGCAATCGGACCGCGATGCCGCAAGCGAAGCGATGGACGGTGGCGGCCCGGCGCGTTCGCAACTGCATCTGCAACTGTCGGTGGGGTAAGCAAGCGTTGGTTGACCCGAGCCATATCATCCGTTCGCGGTGCGCTGCGGCATCGCACGACATGCCGCAACGCACCGCGAGCGTGTTAACATGGCGGCTTGCGTCGATTTGATCTCAGCTTGCGGACGCGGGGCAACCCGAAACAGCTAAAGCGAATGGTGGAAAAGCCGCATTCATCTACCTCCGCTCCAGCTTTCCCC
>NZ_DASXHN010000320.1:0-2992 GCF_036488505.1 Paraburkholderia sp.
CGATAGACAGTTTTTGTTTTCGCGTCGCCGGTCAGCAATCCCGCGCCAACCACATACACTCGCGCGCCGCCGAAATCGCCGATCAATCCCGCGGCCACCGCCTTCTTCATCTCCGCTTCCGGATCGATGCGGCGAACTGCATTGTGCGCGTAGAAACTGGACAGCGAACTGTTCTCCAGCATGTCGGACGCAAGTAGGACGACCTTATTCGAAGCGGACGATGCCCGGACTTTATCGCTGATATCCTTCAACGCGGCCAGGATGTCCGACTTCGCGAGCTCATTCGTCGCCGCCGACTCGACTTGCCCGACCGCCGCGAGCAGGGCTTTTTTCGCATAGTTCGACTGCCCCACCATACAAGCGTCGAAACTGCGCAGCGCACGCTCGCTAATGTCGTCACGCAGCTTGTCAGCTATCGGCGATTCGATCACCCCACGCGTGACAACTTCGGTGTAGTGGCCTTGCGAGAAAGCCGAAAAGTCGAACAGCGTGTAGGCAGTCCCAGGCTTGATCGCCTTCACTGCGGCTTCGGCGATCTGTGCCTGCAGCTTTTCGTCGAATACAGTCGTCTGGTCGATCGCGATGAAAAGCTCGCGATCGGCGCCAGCCACCGCCGGCTTTATGCGGTTCGCCACGTAGCAGCTCGGAATATCGTTGGTGACGCCGGCTAACGCTGATGTCGCGCCCGCGCCAACGCACGCGGCCGCTAGCGCTATTGCAAGATGTTTGATCATGGTTGTGAGATCAGGCCTTGAACAGATCGTCGAGTTCCGCATCGAGCGCGTGTTTCTGTTTCTCGGCGTGCTCCTTCCGAAGTTTGATCTCACTGACGACTTCGGTCCGCACCGATTCGTCGAGGCGATGAATCAGTTCCTTCTTGCGCGCGATGTCGGGCGTCCCTTCGATTTCTGCAACGATCATGTCGATCGACGCGCGTGTCGACGCCGGAGCGGATACGGTGACTGCCGGTTCAACACTGTCGTCCGGCTCGCCGGCCCTGGCGCGTTGCGCGCCGAAATGGCTGACGGCAGGGGACGACTGCGGTATGGCTGCAATCGGCGTCTGGGCTTGAACGCGGGCCGTGGACGCTTCCAGATCGGACAGGTCGCGCTGCTCGATCACGTAGTCGCGAAAGGTCTTGGTGAAGGTTTTGCCCGAGATGTCCGCGTTTTCACCCAGGCGCTTCTGAAGGTTTTCGAGTTGCGACTGTGCGATCGCCCGCAGCGGCGCGTAATAGTTGTTGTAGTCCTCGAACGTCTTGAAGCCCTTGGTCGTTTTCCACGCCGCGTAGCTTTCCCGGCCACCGAAGCCCCACGCGAAGCCACCGAAAATCCCGACGATCTGCGTGACCACGAAAATCACGGCCAGCGTAATGAAAGCTGCGGCACCTTCGCTGCGCGTCGACGACGATTCTTCCGCCCTTGCGCGGTCGTCGGCCGCTTTCTGGCTCGCCACCAACTCTGCCGGCATCGTGTTCGCCGTCCCAAACGGATTGCCCGGGTCGGCGCTCTGACTCATACCCATCGCTTCGCGCGTCTGCTCGGCGTTAAGGTCGCTCCAGCGCATCCACGTCGATGTACCGGCGATGACGATAATCACGGCCACCGTCAGCGCGACCATAAAGTAACTGTGATTCGTGCCGACCCGGTTTACCGTCTGCGTATAGTCCGGCTCGCTGTCGTCGACGGACTGCTCGTCGTCGAGTTTCACTTTGCGGCTCGAAAAGCGCTCCTGGCCCTTGTCCTGCTTCCACTGTCTGCGGCATCGTACGACCAGATTCGAACGATAAAGCTGATGCCCCGCGAAATGCGTCAGGAACACCATGATGACGCAGATGACGAACACGATCGCAAGCATCAGCAATGTGTGGGTATTGGCACTGCCGTCCCGGGCCATCCAGCTGCCGAGCAGATATGAAAAGCCCAGACCCTCGGCGATCACCAGTACTGTCAGCAACACGAGTAGCCACAGCGGCGTGGGCGAGCGTCCGCTGTCATCCGCCTTCGCCAGATACTCGTTGCGCTTGGTGAATTCGGCTTTCGACAGATACGAAATGAATTTGTTGTAATCCCCGCACAGTGTACGTTCCGAATCCGTCCAGCCGTTCTGTCCGCTGACGCCATGACGCGCGAGCCGAGCTGTCTTGCCAATCACCGGGAAAGTGTACTTCCAGTGGTTCAGCCAGAACTCGAGCGTCGAGCGGAAAGAGAATGCGCCGGCCGCGAGCAGTACTACGATGCCCCACCAGATCAAAGTACTGAGGTTTGCCTGAATAAAGTCCATCATGATCGCCTTTGCCTTTTGTTATATGCGTGCGATAACCGGCACGTAGTCCACCGTAAAGTACTGGTTGCGCTTATGCCGTACGAGCTCGCCCGACATCGCCTTGCCATTCGAGAAGAGAATGTCGGCGCAATCGAACAGACCGTCGCTGTGGACAAACACTCGATAAAGCACGCCTCCCTTCACCGCATACGCGGTGACGTCCGGTGACAATCGCAGCTCGGGAGAGCCTTTCGGCCCAGTGGCGCGGTCAAAATCCTTCCACACCAGCAACGTCGGCTTTGCCCCTGCCGTTGTGCCGTTTCGCAACACCGAGACGTCGGTAATCGCGAGATACTGGCCGTTTAGCGCCTCACCCCAGCTGCTTCCATAGAGGTTCGGTAGATGGTCGCGTACCGGAACCGCGCGGTCGTCGGCAACCGACTTCATTGCCAGGGAAATGCGCGGTCGGTCGTTCACACAACTTTTCGCCACCGGCGATTCGTCGGCAACGGCGGAGGACAGGAACGACCACGTCGAGGACGGCGCAGGCATGGCGGCAAACTGCAAGCCGAGCGTTGCTGACGGCACTTCGCGCCAGCCAAAATCGATACCGTCGGGCAGCGCAGAATGAGTGGCCGCGGCAGACTTGTCGGGCACAACAGCCACTGTATTCGCGGGCCCCGTGGCTGCCGATGCACGCTTCGCAGGCTCGGCCGCCACCTGCGCA
>NZ_DASXHN010000323.1:0-12189 GCF_036488505.1 Paraburkholderia sp.
TGTACACGATGCCGAGCGCCGAATAGATGTTGGCGGCCCAGCCTTGTGCCCTGAAGCGAGCGGGAATCTGCTTGAGGAAAGGCAGATTCGGCGAAGTCTCGGAGAGGGTTTCCAGCACGCCTTGGGACTCAGCCATCGGCACCACGCCGTCATGCAATTGAACCAGGTCGTAGATCTGGTTGTTGAGCGCAAGCTTCATCTTGGTCACGCGCTCCACCGGGCTCGAGCTGCGATCCTGCACGACGCGCCAGCCAGTGGCTTTCTGGAATGGCGCGTCGACGTTCTCGGCCATCCCGTTGCCCCACAGCCCGCCCCAGGTCAGCAGCGTGAGCGAGCCGTTATCCGCGAATGCGGAGCGCGCGCCGAGGCCGGCCATCGACGTGACTGACAGAGCCGGTACCATTTTCAGCAAGGTTCTGCGTTTCATTCTTCTTTGCTCCTGATCGATCGTAAAAATTGTCTGCGTGAACGGCTGCAATTTCAGGCGACCGACTGGTACCGCAGCGGACGCGTCGCGAGGGCCTGCCGGACGATCCGCTCGACGTGAGCTCGCTCCTCGCCTGCCAGCGGCAGGCGGGGGCGGCGCACGTACTCGGTACCGACTCCGACGATTGCATCGATGAGTTTGAGGTTCTGCACCAGCTTGGTGGACACGTCGAGATGCAGCATCGGCGTCATCCAGCGGTACAGGGCCAGCGCTTCCTGATGGCGGCCGGCCTTCACCAGCTCGAAGAGGGCGACGGTTTCGCGCGGAAACGCGCAGCCGACCCCGGC
This sequence comes from Paraburkholderia sp., assembly GCF_036488505.1. Classification (GTDB taxonomy): domain Bacteria; phylum Pseudomonadota; class Gammaproteobacteria; order Burkholderiales; family Burkholderiaceae; genus Paraburkholderia. The sequence continues at coordinate 775 of NZ_DASXHN010000323.1, forward strand.
GAGCAGGCCGTCGCAACCGATCGCGAGCCCTTCGTACGCGAGGTCGTCGACGCCCATGAAGATCTGATAGCGGTCGCCCAGCGCATTGCGCAGATCGGTCACGCGGCGCACGTCGCCGGTGCTTTCCTTGATCGCGACGAGCCATTCGCAGCTCGCCAGTTCGGCCAGATGCTGCGGCTGCAAGTCGACGCGGTATGCGACCGGGTTGTTGTAGATCAAGCAGGGCTTTTGCGCGGCCTCGGCCATCGTGCGCACATTGAGCATCGCCTCGCGCGCGTCGGCCACGTAGATCACCGAGGGCATCAGCATGAAGCCGGCGACGCCGAGCCTGTTGGCCCCGTCGATGTAGCGCAGCGCCTCGCGGGTGCTCGTTTCCGACACGTTGGCGAGCACCGGAATGCGCCCGTCCGCCGCCTCGAGCGCGATGCGCGCGACCTCGAGCTTTTCTTCCAGGGTGAGTGTGCTGGCTTCCCCGAGCGATCCGCAGGTGACGAGGCCGTGGATGCCGTTGCGGATCTGGAAGTCGATGTGACGCATCGTGCCTTCGGCGTCGATGCTTTCGTCAGCGTGGAACTTCGTGGTGATAGCCGGAAAAATGCCGGTCCAGCGAGTGGTGCTCGGAGTGGAACTCATGGAGACTCCCGACGTGGCTACAGCTAATATCCGGCAAATATATTTACGATATTTTTTGACAGGCATCGGTGAAAACCCTGGGCTTAGCCGATGCAGTCAGCATCAATCCACGGGGATGTTCTCGCGAAAGACCACCTGCAGCCGGGGCAGATAGCTCGGCTCGGTTTGCCCACGTACCGCGGATGCCAGCAGCCGAACGGCTTCGCGCGCCTCGACGCGGGGGTTTTGTTCGATGACGGCGTCCATGGTCCGATCGAGCAGGAATTGTCTGGATGCGCTGGTGAGGTCATGCCCGACGAACATGATCTGGCGTTGCAGACCCGCTTCCTGCAACGCGCGGCCAATCCCCGAGTTGCCCGCGCCGACGTTGTAGATGCCGGCGGGCGCACCCGTCTGCAGCAACTGCCGGGTCAGTTGGTAGCCGCGCGCGCGGTCGTCGCCGATTTCCAGCATGCGGCTGATCTTGATGTGCGGAAACTCTTCGCTGAGCAACGCGCGAAATCCCATCTCGCGCTCTTCGTGTCCGCGGTAGGCGAGCGAGCCCAGAAACACCGCGACTTCCTGGGGTGCGCCGTGCGGCAGGAAGCGCCCGAGCAGCCATGCCGCGAGGCGCCCGGCCGCACGGTTATCGATGCCTACATACGCGATGCGCGACGCTGTCGGGATGTCCGATACCAGCGTGCACACATGGACGCCGCTTGCCTGCAGCGCCGCGATCGCGTCGCGGACCTGCGGATGATCGAGCCCGACGAGCCCGACCGCGTCGGTGTTGCCCTTGAGTTGATGCAACTGCGCGGCGAGCTTTTCGGCGTTGAACCCTTCGACCAGATGCAACTGCGCGTGGACCTCGGGCCGGCATTGCGCTTCGGCCAGCAGATGTTCGCGCAGCAACGACATGAAGCTGTTGTCGCCCGCGGGTAGAACGAAGCTCAGGCGAATCGCGCCCGGGTTGGCTTCGCCGCGATGACCCAGCTTGCGCGCGATGGTCAGCACATGGTCGCGCGTATGACTGCGTACGCCGTCGCGTCCGTTCAGAACACGGTCGACGGTGGCGGTCGACACTCCCGCGGTTTCGGCAATGGTGGTGATGGTGGCTCGGCTCATCGGTTGATTCGATTGACTTACTGAACGGAAGATGGAATCAACTCTATCACATCATTTTGATTTGATTCCATCAAGGTGATGTGGTTTTGTGGTTAAACATCCGATGCAACTTATTTTGCGGAAATTTAACAGACACTGCCTCTGGAAAGCCTTTTCGCCCGCTAATGGCCGCCGGATAAGCCGCGAATGCCCGCCGATTTGATGTCAATACGGTAAACCGATCATGCAAGTTGATGTGATTTGTTTATAAAAAAGATGTGATAGTTTCACCAGAGAAAATCAGGAACAGCGCAGTACTCAGGTGGTTCGAGCGGTGCGGCATGCACCGGCCCATACCAGCAGGAGACGAGCATGTCCGTAACCGGGCTTCAACCCGATGCCCCCGTGCGCGAGCGCGGCTACACCATTGGCTGCATCGGCGCCGGCATGATCATGGCGGAGTGCCATCTGGCCGCCTATCGAGAAGCGGGCTTCAACGTCGCGGCCATTGCGTCGCGCACGCCAGCGCGGGCGCAGGCGGTCGCGCAGCGATGGTCGATCGGGCGCGTGCACGACACCCCGGGCGCGTTGATCGCCGATCCCGAAGTGCAGATCGTCGACATCGCGTTCCCACCCGACCAGCAACCCGCGCTGATCCGCGCCGCGCTCGCGGCGCCTCACATCAAGGCGGTACTCGCTCAAAAGCCTCTCGCACTGTCGTTGACCGAAGCAGTGGCGTTGCGCGATGAAGCACGCCGAGCCGGCAAGCTGTTATCGGTCAACCAGAACATGCGCTACGACCAGTCGATGCGTGTGCTCAAGCAACTGCTCGATCAACGCGCGCTGGGCGAACCGGTGCTCGCGCAGATCGACATGCATGCGATCCCCCATTGGCAGGGCTTCCTCGAAGGCTATGACCGGCTCACGCTGTCCAACATGAGCGTGCATCACCTCGATGTGCTGCGTCATCTGTTCGGCGAGCCTGATGAAGTGACCAGCGTGGTTCGCACCGACCCGCGCACGCGCTTCGCGCATGAAGACGGCATCGTCGGCACGACGCTGCGATTCGGCTCGGGCCTACTCGCATTCTCGCTGGAAGACGTGTGGGCCGGCCCGAAACATGACGGCTTCGCGGACGATCAGTACATCCATTGGCGCGTGGAGGGGACCGAGGGCGTCGCCAAAGGCACGATCGGCTGGCCGCATGGCAAGCCTTCGACGCTGAGCTATGCATCGCAGAAGATGACTGACGGCCAGTGGGTCACGCCCGAGTGGTCGACGATGTGGTTTCCACACGCGTTCGTCGGCGTGATGGAGCAGTTGCAGTACGCGTTGGCGAGCGGCACCGAGCCTGCACTGACGGTCGCCGACAACGTCAGGACGATGGCGTTGGTGGAGGCAGCGTATCGCTCCGCAGCCGAGCGCCGCACCGTGCGCATGGCCGAAATTCCGCTTCACGACTAAGGGCTTCGCCCCGCGTCGATCCTGTGCGCGAGTTCAGTTCCAGGCAGGCCAACGGGCGCCCATGCAAGGGCCGCCCGGCTTATTCCAAGGAGACAGAGCATGATTCAACCCGGTATCTTCTCAGGCTATTTTCCGTACGACCTCGACACCGCGGCAGGCAAGATTCGCGCGCACGGCTTCAACACGGTGCAACTCGATCTGCACTTCAAGGACATGGATCTCGGCCGCGGCCAGATCACGCAGGACAAATGCGAGCGCATCCGCAACACGTTCCGCGATCACAATCTGCCGGTCTCGTGCATCTCCGGCTATACGAACATCGTGCATCCGGATCCGGCGGAACGGCAGCGGCGCAATGGCTACCTGAAGGAGATCATCGCGCATGCGCAGTATCTGGGCTCGCCGTATGTGATCTCGGAAACCGGCACGTTCGCGACCGAAAGCGACTGGGTCCATCATCCGGATAACAAGACCGAGGAAGGTTGGGAGCAATGCCGCGCCGTCGTTCAGGAACTTTCGCAACACGCTTATGACCATGGCGCGGTGTTTCTGCTCGAAACCTATGTGAACAACGTGGTCGGGTCGGTCGAGGAAACGCTGCGCATGTTCGACGAAGTCAATCACCCGGGGCTCGGTTTGCTGATGGACCCGACCAATTACTTCGAAGATCACAACATCGATCAGATGGACAAGACGCTCAACCAGGTGTTCGATGCGCTGTCCGACAAGATCCATATTGCTCACGCGAAGGACGTCAAGCGCGCCGGCGGCGACAAGTCGGAAAAGCACTCGGATATCGGCGACGCCGATGCCGCCGAGAGCCACACGTTCCGCGGTGTCGGTGAAATCGAGTTGCCCGCGCCGGGGCTCGGTGCGTTGAACTACGACCTGTACTTGCAGCGTCTTGCGAAGCGCCACCCGAATATCCCGATCATCATCGAGCACCTGACCGAAGACGACGTGCCGCGCGCGAAGGCATTTCTCGACGGCAAGCTGCGCGCCAACGGCGTCTAAGTTTCGGTTTGCGTTTCTGCGAAACGCGCCGACGTTTTTGCCAGGTTTCATTCGTCAACCCAACCGGCACCGCGAGTGCCGGTATCCGGAGTCAACGCACACATGGTGCAGCTATACGCGACGGAGATGAGCAGGCGGCAGATCGAAGCGCGCTGCGGACAACTCGCCCAGTTTGCCGGTGTGAGGCTGGTTACGCTGGAAGATGGACTCGAACGCGGGATCCGTCTGCTCGAATTTCGCAGCGGCACGGGGCTGCGCTTTACCGTGCTGGTCGATCGCGCGATGGATATCGCCGAGTGCGAGTTTCGCGGCTACGCGGTGGGCTGGCATTCGCCGGCCGGCTTTCGGCATCCCGGTTTGCACGAGTACGAAGGCGAGGGGGGGCTCGGCTGGTTGCGGTCGTTTTCGGGCTTGCTGGTTACCTGCGGACTCGACCACATCCTGTTCATGCACGATTCGCCGGCGGATAACTACGTGTATAAACCGCGCCAGAAAGTGCAGCACTCGATCCATGGGCGGGTAGCGACGATCCCCGCACGGCTCAACGGCTATGGCGAGCGTTGGGAAGGCGAGCGCTGCTTTCTGTGGGCCGAAGGCGTGGTCTCGCAGGGCACGGTGTTCGGCGAACATCTGGAATTGCACCGCCGTATCGAGATCGAGGCGGGCACCAACGACATCCAGTTGACCGATCGCGTAGTCAATCGCGGTTTCTATCGCACGCCGCACATGCTGTGTTACCACATGAACATCGGCTATCCGGTGCTCGACGACGGTTCGCGCTACCTCGCGCCGATTCAGGACGTCGTGTGGGCCGCGCATGCCGACTCGTACCGCGCGCAAGAGGTCGGCTATCAGCGGATGCCAGCGCCACAAACGGGTTTTCACGAGCAGGTGTGGCAGCACGAAATGAAGGCCGACGACGCGGGTCTCGTGCCCGTCGCGCTGGTCAACGACCGGCTGGGTATCGGCGTGGAGGTCACGACTCGCAAGGATCAGTTTCCGTGTCAATACCAGTGGCAAAACCTGCAGGCGGGCCAGTACGCGCTGGGGCTCGAACCGTCGACGAATCATGTGCTCGGCGAAGGCGGCGCGCGCGAGCGCGGCGAGTTGATCTGGCTTGAACACGGCGATGAACGCCACTACGACACACGCATTCGCATACTCGCCGGCGACGAAGAAATCGCCCGCAGTGAAGCGCGCATTCGCGCGGTCTCGCCGCAACCGCTCGACGACTATCCGCCACTGTCGGGCCGCTTCGTGCCGCTGAGCGGGCGCGATGGAAGCGAAGGGCAACGGGGGGCTGCATGAGCGAACGGCCGATGCAGTTTTCGTTGCGCGGCCGGCGCGTGTTGCTCACCGGAGCAGGCGGCGGCTTGGGGCACGGCGTGAGTCTCGCGTTGCTGCGCCAGGGCGCGCGCGTATTCGCGCTCGACCGCGATGCCGACTCGCTCGCCAGATTACGCGGCGCCGCCGAGTCCGCAGCCGCCGGGCAGATGCAAACGCTGCAAGTGGATCTCGCGGATGAGGCCGCGCTACAGCACACGCTGGATCGACTCACTGCCGATGCACCGCTCGACGTCGTGATCAACAACGCGGCCATTTATCCATCGCGGCCCTTCGACGCGTATTCGGATGACGAACGCGCGCGGGTTTATCGCGTGAATGTATCGGCCGCGCTGCAGGTCATCCGTGCCGCGCTGCCGGGCATGCGCGCGCAAGGTTGGGGCCGCATTATCAACATCACGTCGATCACGCTGTCGGGTGGCTGGGAGCACTTGCAGCCGTATGTCGAATCGAAAGGCGCGATGCTCGGCAATACGCGCGCGCTCGCGCGGGAATTCGGCGCGGCGGGCATCACCTGCAATGCGATTTCGCCCGGTGCATTCCCGACCGCCGCGGAGGCGATCCATCCGGACTTGCCGGGCTATGAGCGGATGGTGCTCGAACGCCAGTCGATCAAACGGCGCGGTCATGCGAACGACATCGCCGCCGCGATTATTTTTCTCGCCTCAGAGGAAGCCAGCTTTATCACCGGACAAACGCTCGCTGTCGATGGCGGCTGGGTCATGCACTAAAGGGTATCTACATGGGTATTTTGACGGGTTACAAGGTGCTCGATTGTTCGATCGCGATGGCCGGGCCGTTCGCCGCGCAGCGGCTTGGCGATCTCGGCGCCGACGTGGTGAAGATCGAGCCGACGGAAGGGGAGTGGCAGCGTCACGCGCCAGCCGGCGGCATCAAGGGCAACAAGATCAATGTGTCGTTCCTCTCGCTGAACCGCAACAAGCGCTCGCTGGCGGTCGATCTGAAAAGCGACGACGGACAGACGATCATGCGCCAGCTGGCCAGTCAGGCCGACGTGTTCATCCAGAACTACCGGCCGGGCGTCGCAAAGCGTCTGGGGGTCGACTATGAAAGCCTCGCACGAATCAATCCCCGGCTCATCTACGTGTCGATGTCCGGCTATGGCGAGGATGGTCCGTATGCGCGCAGGCCCGGCCAGGATCTGCTGTTGCAGGCGATGTCCGGGGCGATGCTGTCAACCGGTTGCGAAGGGGAGGCGCCGCGTGCCGCGGGCCAGTATCTGGTCGATGCGGTGACCGCGTATTGCGCGTTCGAGGGCGTACTCGCCGCGCTGCTGCATCGCGAGCGGACCGGCGAAGGGCAGAAGGTCGAAGTCAATATGCTCGACGCGATCACGACGCTGCAAATGCAGGAGCTGTCGGTTTTCACGGTCGGCGCGAAGCCACAGACGCGCAGCGCCGAACCACATGCGCACAGCTATATCCGCGCGCCGTATGGCACCTTCGCGACACGCGATGGCTATCTTGCGCTGGCGATGCCCGACATCAGCGCACTCGCGCGAGAACTGGAGCAGCCGGCGCTGCTCGACTACGCCGATGAAGCGGCCGGCTGGACCCGGCGTGATGAAATCTTTCGCCTCGTGCGCGAGGCGATGACTCAGCGCACCACGCAAGACTGGCTCGACCGGCTGGGCAGCGCGGGGATCTGGTGCAGTCCGGTCTATGGCTATGCCGAACTGGTCGCGGACCCGCAGATCGCGCATAACGGCACGTTCGTCGAATACGAGCATCCAACGGAAGGCCACGTGAAAACGCCGGGCTTTCCGATTCGCTTCAGCAAGAGTCCGGCCGAGATTCGGCGCGGTGCGCCGCTGGTGGGTCAGCACACCGCGGAGATTCTGCGCGAATACGGTTTCGATGCCGAGCAGATTGCGGCGTTCGAAGCGCATGGCGCGGTCGTCCGCGGGGAGCAGGCATGAGCCGGCGTTGGCGCGGGCTCACATGGGATCATCCGCGCGGCTATGCGGCGTTGCGGGCCGCCGCGGATCAATCGGAACTGATCGAATGGCACACGCATTCGCTGGAAGGGTTCGAGTCGGCGCCGATCGGGCGACTGTGCGAGCAATACGATCTGATCGTGCTCGATCATCCGCATCTTGGCGAAGCATTGGCGCAGAACTGTTTGCAGCCGCTCGATGCGCTGCTGCCGCGTGAAGCGCTTCAGCGCATCGAGCGAGACAGCGTCGGCCTGAGCTATGCGAGCTATCGGATGGCGGACCGTCAATGGGCATTGCCACTGGATGCGGCGACCCAGGTGATGGCACTGCGCGCCGATCTGCTCGCGCGCGCGGAGGCATCCGTTCCGCTGCGATGGGACGATGTGCTGGCGTTGTCGCGGCGCACCGGCCAGGTCGCGATGTCGCTCGCGGGGCCGCATGTGTTCCTGACGCTGCTATCGATCTGCGCGGCGCTCGACCCGCGGCTTGCGCTCGCCGATGGCGCACGCTGGCACGCACCGGACGTCGTGCTGCGCGCGTGCGAATTGCTGGCGGAATTGGCCTCGCTTAGCCCGGCCTCGGTGCGCGAGCAGAATCCGATCGGCTTGCTGCAGCATATGACGACCCACAACGACGTGATGCTGTGCCCGCTCGTCTATGGATACGTCAATTACACGCAGGTGCAACACGGTGTGCCGCTGGCGTTTCACGATGCACCGCGATTCGGCGCCGGGCCGCCGGGTTCGATTCTCGGCGGCACGGGAATCGCGGTCACGAGGCGTGCCAGGGTCGATGCGCCGTTGATCGACCACCTGCTGTGGCTGTTGAGCGAGACCGCGCAAAGCGGTTTTATCCCGCAGCATGCGGGGCAGCCCAGCCATGTCGAAAGCTGGCGCGACGCAGCCATCAACGCGGCCAGTGGCCGTTTTTACCTGAACACACTCGCGACCGTGCAGGCGGCGAGCCTGCGGCCGCGCAATGACGGGTTCATCGCGATGCAGGCCAACGCATCCGCGCTATTGCGTGAAGGATTGCTGGCCGGCGCATCGGCGGCGAGTCTGGCCGACCGTTTGAACGACCTGTGCCGTGCTCGCACATCGTGACTGGAGGAATGCTTCGTGACTTCGCTCGTTAATTTCGATGTTCGAGATCAGGTAGCCTGGATCGAATTGAACCGGCCGGAAAAGCTCAATGCGATGACGCCCGAGATGGCGGAGTTGCTGCTCGATGCGGTTCAATCCTGCAATCGCAGCGATGAAGTTCGCGTCGTCGTGCTGACTGGCGCGGGGCCGAAGTCGTTTTGCGCGGGCTCCGACATCACCGAACTCGATAGCTACGCGACCCCTTGGGACTTTCGCAACCGGCGCGACTACTGCGACCTGATTCGCGCGCTGAAGAAGCCCGCGATCGCTGCGATCAACGGCTATGCGTTCGGCGGCGGACTGGAAATGGCGCTCGCTTGCGACATCCGCATCGCATCGGATAACGCACGGCTCGCCGCGCCCGAAATCAAGCTCGGTTGGATCGGCGGCGGCGGGGTGACCGCACAGTTGCTGCATTCGGTCGGCGCATCGAGCGCGGCGCTGATGGTGATGACCGGCGAGCCGGTGTCCGCGCAACAGGCGATGAGCTGGGGACTGGTCAGTGAGGTCGTGCCCGCCGACACGCTGCGTGAGCGCACCGCGGCGATCGCAAGCGCGATTGCCGCGCGCGCGCCGATCGCCGCGGAAACCGCCAAGGTCAACTTGCGCGCGGCGATGAGCATGCCGCTGGAACAAGCGATCGCCTATGAGCGCGATCTTCAGACGATCTGCTTCGCCACCGCCGATGCGATGGAGGGAAGGAGAGCGTTTCAGGAAAAACGGGCCGCCGAATTCAAACGCCGGTGACAGCATTACTTACGCCACGCCGGCAATCCGGTGTTCGCGTTACCGTGCGCGCGCAGGTCCTACGCCGCGAGTTCGTGTTCGTAGAGCTTGCGCCCGAGATCGGCGAGCAGCGCGATACCCGGCTCAGCAGAAATTCCTGCTGCTGGTACGCAGCTCGCCCAGCAAATGCGTCATGTCGACCAGTCGCTGGGCCACCAGATGCCGCACGTTGCCCTGACACTGCCACGTGCCATACACGCCCAGCAATGCGGCGCCGAGCGCCTCTTTACGCTGCTTTTCGAGCAGGCTCGGCCAGATGATCACATTCACGTTGCCGGTTTCGTCTTCGATCGTCACGAACACCACGCCCTTCGCCGTGCCGGGCCGCTGGCGAACGGTCACCAGCCCGCAGCCGCGCGCGAGCCGGCCGTCGCGGTAGGTGTTCAGCGTTGCTGCCGGCTCCAGCCGGTTGGCCCGCAGCTGAGGCCGTAGCAACGCCAGCGGGTGCCGTCCGAGCGTCAGGCCAAACGCGCGGTAGTCCGCCACGATGTTCTGCGCCTCGCTCGGCGAGCCGAGTTCGGGCGTCTCATCCGAGACCGCCGCGGTGGCGAGCAAGTCCCTGTCGGGGACGGCCGCCACCGATTGCCACAGCGCTTCCCGGCGGTTGCCCGCTAACGAAGTCAGCGCGTTGGCTTCGGCGAGTATCTGCAGATCGTGCCGGTCGAGCTGCGCACGGCGGGCGAGATCGCTGACACTGGCAAACGGCCGGACCGCTCGCGCGTTCTCGATGCGCTCAGCGGCACCGTCCTTCATCCCGCGCAGCAGCGACAAACCCATTCGAACCTTCGCGCGTGTGGCGCCTGGACTGCGTTCCAGCGACGAGTCCCAGCCACTCACGGTGACGTCGACCGGCAGTACCTGCACGCCGTGCCGCTGCGCGTCCTGCACCAGTTGCGACGGCGAGTAAAAGCCCATTGGCTGGCTGTTGAGCATCGCCGCGAGAAACGCTTCCGGCTCGTGACACTTGAGCCAGCTGCTGGCATAGACGAGCAGCGCGAAGCTGGCCGCATGGCTCTCCGGAAACCCGTATTCGCCGAAGCCTTTGATCTGCTCGAAGATCGCTTCCGCGAAGGCCCGATCGTAGCCACGCTCCTGCATCCCGAGCACGATGCGATCGTAGTACTTGCCGAGACCGCCCTTACGCTTCCACGCGGCCATCGCGCGCCGCAACTGATCGGCTTCGCCGGCGGTGAAACCCGCTGCGAGCATCGCCACCTGCATCACCTGTTCCTGGAAAATCGGCACGCCCAGCGTGCGCCCCAGTGCGACCCTGAGCTCGTCGCTCGGATAGGTGACCGGCTCGAATCCCTGGCGCCGCTGCAGGTAGGGATGGACGGCGCCGCCCTGGATCGGGCCGGGCCGCACGATCGCCACTTCGATCACCAGATCGTAGAAGGTTCGGGGCTTCATGCGCGGCAACATGCTCATCTGCGCGCGCGATTCGATCTGGAACACACCAATGGTATCGGCCGCCGAAATCATGTCGTACGTGGCATGGTCCTCCGGGGGAATGTCCTGCATTTCAAAGCGTTCGCCGCGCTGTTCAGAAACGAGATCGAGCGTGCGACGGATGGCCGAGAGCATCCCGAGTGCGAGCACGTCGATCTTCAGCAGCCCCAGCGATTCGAGGTCGTCCTTGTCCCACTGAATGACCGAGCGGTCCGGCATCGATGCATTTTCGACCGGAACGAGGCGCGTGAGCTTGCCGCGGCTGATCACGAAGCCGCCCGAATGCTGCGACAGATGGCGCGGGAAGTTCAGCAACTGGGAGGCGAGCTTCGCCCACGCCTGGATCAATGGCTTTTGCGGATCGAGGCCGGACTCGGCGAAGCGCTTCAGCAGATCGGTGCTGGTATCGAACCAGTGGTGCGACTTGGCGACCGCATCGACGATCTGCGGGTCGACACCCAGTGCTTTGCCGGTCTCACGGAGCGCGCCCCGAGGCCGATAGGTCGACACCGCCGCCGCGATCGCCGCGCGGTCGCGGCCGTA
>NZ_DASXHN010000344.1:0-8815 GCF_036488505.1 Paraburkholderia sp.
CGCGTGCCGTTCCTGATCGCCGGCCCGCTCGGTCTGGTCGGTCTCTATATCCGCATGAAGCTCGAGGAAACGCCCGCGTTCAAAAAGCAGGCTGAACAGCGCGAAGCCGAAGACCGCGCGGTGCCCAAGCAGTCGCTGCGCCAGTTGCTTGCGCAGCAATGGAAGCCGCTCCTGCTGTGCGTCGGCCTCGTGCTGATCTTCAACGTGACCGACTATATGGCGCTGTCGTACCTGCCGAGCTTTCTGTCGGCGACGCTGCACTTCAACGAAACGCACGGCCTTTTCCTCGTGCTGCTCGTCATGATTCTGATGATGCCGATGACGCTCGCCGCCGGCCGTCTGTCCGACACGGTCGGCCGCAAGCCGGTGATGCTGCTCGGCTGCGTAGGCCTGCTCGTGCTGTCGATTCCGGCGCTGCTGCTTATCCGCATGGGCACCGTACTGCCGGTGTTCGGCGGGCTGATGATTCTCGGCGTGTTGCTGTCGTGTTTTACCGGCGTGATGCCGTCGGCGCTGCCGGCGCTGTTCCCGACCCGGATCCGCTACGGCGCGCTCGCGATCGGCTTTAACGTGTCGGTGTCGCTGTTCGGCGGCACGACACCGCTGGTAACCGCATGGCTCGTCGAGCGCACCGGCAACCTGATGATGCCCGCGTATTACCTGATGGGTGCATCGCTGATTGGTATCGCGTCGGTGCTCGCGCTGCGCGAAACCGCGCGCAAGCCGCTACTGGGTTCGGGCCCGTGCGTCGCGACGCGCGCCGAAGCGCATGCGGTGCTGCGCGGCGAACGCGAGGCCGAGCAGATGGATGAGCGCTACGCGACGGCGGCGGCCGCGCAGGCTTAAGCATCGGCTTGCGCCGCGACACACTCGCGCATGGCAGCAACGAAACCGTCTCGATCACGTCGACAAAAGCGTAGGTAGCCATCGGCCTGACTTGCAGATGTCCTGCCGGCGTAACCGCGCTTGTATGCCGGCTTGTATGCGGAGTCGCATGCGGCTTTGTCTGCGCCCATGCAGGCGGGCATGCACGATATTGGCGGCACGACCGGTCGACGCGCGAGCCCGGTAACGGCTGTAACGGACGGCTGAACCGGTCTGCACCGCTCAAGCGCAGTCAACGGCGCCGACGCAAACGACACGCGACGAATCCGCCGCCGACTCAACGGCAACACCCGCTTCACTCGCGCTCGAAACGGGCCGGCGAACTCTGCGCCGGCCCGTTTTTTTATCTCCCGTCAGAGCAGCGCGTCGAAGCTCGCGCTCACCCGCGCCCCATCCACCACCAGGCGCGCCGCGCAAACCGGCAGCTTGAATCGCCGCGGCCCCGCGCTCCCCGGATTGACGAACAGCACGCCATCGCGTTCGATGATCGACGGCTTGTGCGAATGACCGCTCACCACCACGCCGATGCCTTCGTCGCGCGGCTCGCAGCGAAGGTCCGCGATATCGTGCACGACGAGGATCGTCACCTGCTGGACGGTCAGCCTCGCATGCGTCGGCAGCGGCGCGGCCCAGTCGCCGGTGTCGTTGTTGCCTCGCACGGCCGTGACGGGCGCGATCCGGGCAAGCGCATCCAGCACTGCGGGATTGCAGATATCGCCCGCGTGAATGATCGCGTCGCAGCCGTCGAGATACCGCAGCGCTTCGGGACGCACGAGGTTATGCGTATCGGAGATCAAGCCGATGCGGGTCGCGGCCGAAAGTGATCGGTGTGAAGTCATATCATCGGGCGTCGATATCGGTCGGCAAAAACCTCATTCGGGCTGCGGCCCGGCCAGATCGCGCGACGCAGCCTGAGTGCGCCGCCGCGCGCCGACCATGCGGCGCGTCAGCCCATGCACGACGATCGACAGCGCCGCCGCGCACGCAAAGCTCGCCGCCACGCCGTATTGCGGCAGCAATATCGCGATCGCCGCGAAGAACGTCGCGAAAGACACGCGCCCCACTACCATGCCTCGCATCAGCAGCGCGACGAAATCCGCGCCGTGCGCGCGCTGCGCCGACACCGCGAGCACGCTGGCAAGCAGCGGGAATACCGATAGCACGCCGCTCCAGGCCGCGCCCATCGACGCGGACGCGATCATTACCGCACATGTCAGCAGCGCGCCGGCCAGCATGCGCACCGCCAGGTCGGCGCCACCGCTGCGCGCGGCGGCCGCGTCACCGCTCACACGCGGCAAGCCGCTCTGCGATGCGGCGACCGCTATGCAAGCCACCGCCATCGCCCAGCCCAACGAGCCTGGCAGCCGCACCAGCAGCAGCGCGGCGCCGAGCCAGCCGGCCATGCCCGCGACCAACGCGAGCGGCCACGCAAAACGCCGGCAGCTCCAGCCATACGCCAGGTTGAATGTCTCCGACGCGGCGATGGCCGCAATCGACGCAACCGACGCCTGCGCCGCGAACGCCGGTCCGCGCTGGAGCGCGAGCAACAGCACGATCGGTCCGGCAACGACGGGCAGCGCCGACAGCCATCCGGCGACCGACGGTCCCCACAGTCGGGCGGCGAGCGTCAATGCGGCGAGAAACGCCGGCACCAGCAGCAGCTTGAGCATGAGCAGCATATTCAGGCTTCCAGCACGTGTTCGATGCGCCGGTCCGGCACGAACCACCACGCGGCGGCTAGCGCATACAGCGCGGCCGACACCCACGGCGCGACAAACGCAACCCCGATACCGGCTAGATAGATGACGACGGACACCTTGCCCTTGAAGTCGTTGCCGACCGCCTTCGCGATCGTCGAATCGCTGCCGTGTTCGCGAATCAGCGCATGGATCAGGATGAAATACGCGATCGCCGACATCAACAGCACGACGCCATACATCGCGGTCGGCCACGAGGCCAGATGGTTTTCGCCGGCCCAGTGGGTGACGGCCGGCAGCAGCGATAGCCAGAACAGCAGATGCAGGTTCGCCCACAGCACCCGGCCGTTGACTTTCTGCACCGCATGGAACGTGTGATGGTGATTGTTCCAGTAGATGCCGACGTACACAAAGCTCAGCACGTACGCGCAGAACACCGGCGCCATCGGACGCAGCGACGCGAGATCGTGGCCTTCGGGCACCTTGAGTTCGAGCACCATGATCGTGATGATGATGGCGATCACGCCATCGCTGAAGGCCTCGACGCGTGCCTTGCCCATGCGGTTGTCCCTGATGAATGCGGTGGGGCGCACAGCCCGCCCGCGCGTTGCGCAGGGGCCGCGCCGCTGCCGATTATCGGCGATGCGGCGACGCTTTGTCGATGCGCGCGGATGGGCCAATCATGCGCGCTCACTCGGCGCGCGAGCTGTCGTACCGCAAGCCGTGCGGAGGAACCTGCCCGGTCGCAACGATCCGCCCGATCGTCACGCCATCGTGCTCGATTGATTATCGATGAAGCATCGACATGCTCGCCGCATTCCGACGACGACCGCGTCGACCCCGCCGATGCAGCCGCGACTGGCAAACCGCCTCCCGCCTACCGCTCTGTCTATCCGCGTTTCATCGATCATGTGAGGTGAAGACGATTGTGGCGCGCGCCGCCTACTCCATCGGCTTGAGCCCATCGAGCAGCGTCGGCACGAGTTCGCTGATCGTCGGGTGCACGTGCATCGCATATTGCAAAGTCGGATACGGCGCGCCCGCCGTCATGATGTCGATGAACGTATGGATCGCCTCGTCGCCTTCGTTGCCGTGAATCGCGGCGCCGAGAATCTGCTTGCTGTTCGCGTCGGCGAGCACCTTCATGAAGCCGTCGGTTTCGCCGCGCTCGCGCGCGCGGCCGACCCGCGACATCGGCATCGTCGCGATCAGTGCGCCGCGGCCGCTCGCGCGCACCTCCTCCTCCGACATGCCGACGCGCGCAAGCGGCGGATCGACGAATACCGCATACGCCATGATCCGCGTATCGACGCTGCGCCTGCCGCCGTCGAGCAGATTGGCCGCGACGATCTGGTAGTCGTCATAGGACGTATGGGTGAACGCGCCACGCCCATTGACGTCGCCGATCGCCCATACGCCCGGCACGCGGGTGCGCAACTGGCCGTCGACGGCGATGATCCCGTGCCGATCGGTTTCGATGCCGGCGGCGTCGAGACCGAGATCGTCGGTATTCGGTTTGCGGCCGGTCGCGAACAACAGGTGCGACGCTTCCATCGCCGGGATGTTCTGCTCGAAGCCGATGCACACGTCCTTCGCGCGATGCGGATGCGGCTCGACCCGCGTCGGCTGCACGCCGAAATGAAACTCGATGCCTTCGCGCGCCAGCACCTCGCGCACCGACTCGGAAAAATCGGCGTCCTCGCGATTGAGCACGCGCTCACCGCGCACAAGCACGCTCACGCGGCTGCCGAAGCGGCGAAACACCTGCGCGAATTCGAGCGCGATATAGCTGCCGCCGACGATCACCAGATGACTCGGCAATTCCGTCAGCTCGAGCAGCGTGGAGTTCGTGTAGTACGCAATCCGCTGGATGCCGTCGAGCGGCGGCACGACCGCGCGCGTGCCCGTATTGATGAAGATTTCGTCGGCGCTGATTTCGTTCAGCAGCTGGCCGTCGAGGTCGGTCACGGCGAGGGTATGCGGTCCGGTAAAGCGCGCATGGCCATTGAAGACCGTGATGTTCTTCGTGCCGCGCAGCCATTTTTCGACCCCGTTGCGCGACTGTCCGACGATTCCGTCCTTGCGCGCCTTGACTGCCGGCAGATCGACGCTGACCGAGCCGACCTGTACGCCAAGGTCGGCTGCATTGCGCGCGACGTGCGCCGCGCGGGCGCTCGCCACATACGATTTGGTGGGGGTGCAGCCGACGTTCACGCAGGTGCCGCCGAAATCGCTGCGCTCGATTACCGCGGTTTGACGGCCGCTTTCGGCGAGCCGCACGGCAAGCGGCGGTCCACCTTGTCCGGTACCGATCACGACCGCGTCGAAGTGCTGTGGCATGGCAACTCTCCCAGGCTGGGTGCAGGTCGTAGCATCTTACGCTTGGCTACCGCGCGCCGCGATGCCTGTCGGACGTTGCAATGGGGATGTTGCGGGAAGTGCGGGGTGTCGCGGGTTGTGCCGGGGTGAAGCGCGCGGACGCGGATGTCGCCGGTGTTGCGGATGCTGTTGGAGGCTGCCGGCGCCCGGCACGATGCGGGTCCCGTGTCTGACTTATCGGCGGCGGCTACCGCGAGTTGAGCGTTGTGTGCGACCGTCGCCCGAGTTCACCGCCGACAGCGACGCGGATGAGTCCGCGCAGTGACCGGCCTTTCGACCGCTGTCCGTCATTCGTGGCAATGCACTGCGCAGATCAGCTCGCGCGAGCGTTGCAGCGCGGCCTGCGCGCCGCGCGTCGCGACCACCCAGCCGACCTGGCCGAGATTGAAGTCCTGCGACACCATCACCTGCATCAATGCGACCATCGGCAGCACGACCGATGGCCGGTAAAGCTGATTCCTGATCAAGTCCGACATGACCACTCCCATCGGGCGGCACCGCTTCGGGACCGCGCCTGTTACGTTTCGATGGGAGCATTTTAGAGAGCGCGCCGCCACGGATAAACAGGCGCAACGCGAAGTCACTTGTTCGCCAATCTGAACAATCGTGTTCGAGCCCGCCGCGCCTCGTGCAGCGGCCTCGCGCGCCGGGCCGGCCCGCGCTCAGGAGGCCTTCGCCATCCCGATCATCTGCGCGTCGTAGAGGCTGCGTGCGTATGCGCTCGCGCCGACCGGCCGGCTGTACAGGTATCCCTGCTGCTTGTCGCAATCGATCGCGCGCAGAAACGCTGCCTGCTCGGCCGTCTCGACGCCTTCGGCGGTAACGTTCATCCCGAGCGAATGCGCCATCGCAACGACCGCCTGGGTGATCGCGATCGAGTCGCGATGATCGGGCAGCCCGGCGACGAACGAACGGTCGATCTTCAGGTTATGCAGCGGAAAACGCTTCAGGTACGACAGCGACGAATAGCCGGTGCCGAAATCGTCGACCGAAATCCGTACGCCCATCCCGCTCAGCGCGCTGAGAATCGGTAGCACGGTGTCGCTATCGCTCATCAGCAGGCGCTCGGTGATCTCGAGCTCCAGCGCGGCCGGCTCGAGCCCGGACTGCGCGAGGCAGCGCTCGATGCGCTCGAGCAGCTTGTCGTTGAACTGCCGCGGCGACAGGTTCACCGCGACGATCAGATGCGGCGCGAGCGTGCGCCGCCATTGCGCGACCTGCTCGCACGCGTGCTCGAGCACCCAGTCGCCGATTTCGACGATCAGCCCGGCGTCTTCGGCGACCGGGATGAATTCGCCCGGCGACACGTTGCCGAGTTCGCCGTTGTACCAGCGCAGGAGCGCCTCGGCGCCGATCGTGCGGCCGTTCTGGCTATCGACGATCGGCTGGTACACGAGGCTCAACTCGTCGCCGGCCAGCGCACGCCGCAGCGACTGCTCGATCGTGAAGCGGCGCTGCAGATGCTGGTTCAGCTCGGCGGTGAAAAACTGAAAGTTGTTACGGCCGCGCTGCTTCGCGTGATACATCGCCGAATCGGCGTTGCGCATCAGCGTCGCGACGTCCTGGCCGTCTTCCGGAAAGAGGCTGATGCCGATCGACGCGCCCAGGTAGTACTCGTTGCCCGCCACCGCGAACGGCACCGCCATCATGTCGAGGATCCGATGCGCGAGGCCGATCAGCTCGCCGCTGTGCTGGTATGCGCTGACGACGATCACGAACTCGTCGCCGCCGACGCGCGCCAGTGTGTCGTTGCGGCCGACGCACGCCGACAGTCGCTCGGCGACGCTGCATAGCAACGCGTCGCCGGCTTCGTGGCCGGCGGTATCGTTGACCTTCTTGAAGCCGTCGAGATCGACGAACAGCACGGCGACGCTCGCGAGTCCGTCCGCGCCGTCATCCACTTCGCGCGGCGCGAACAGGTCGCGCATCCGCTCCGACAGATACGCGCGGTTGTAGAGGCCGGTGAGCGAGTCGCGTGTCGCCAGATACTTGAGCTGGCGCTGCGCCTCGCGCACCGGGCCGATGTCGGAGAACGAAATCAGCACCGAGTCGGGTTGGGTGTCGCCGGGCCGCATGATCGGCACGACGTTCTCGGTGATCCACACGACGTCGCCGCCGGTCAGCTCGATCCCGATCGTCACGCCGAGCACCGGTTTGCCGGTCGAGAAAACCTGCACGATCGGCACACCGGCACCCTCGACCAGCGAGCCGTCCTCGTTGAACGTGCGCGTCATGACGGTGTCGATGCTGCGGCCGATGATTTGCGGCGTCGTGCGCAGCATGCGCTGCGCGCTCGGATTGCACGCGAGCACCAGGCCGGCGCGCGACTGCACGACGATGCCCTCGCTCAAATGATCGACCACCAGCCGGTGACGCTCCTCGCTGCGCGCAAGACGCTGCGCCATCGCGTCCTGATGAACCGCCAGGCCGACGCTGCTGCCGATGTCGCGCAACATCGCTTCTTCTTCGGGGGTAGGACGGCGGACCGTGCGGTAATAGACGGCGAACGCGCCCAGCACGATGCCGGCGTCGTTCTCGAACGGCACCGACCAGCACGCGCGCAGGCCGTGCGGCAACGCCAGATCGCGGAAATCATCCCACAGCGGATCGGTGGCGATGTCCTCGACGATCACCAGACGCCGCTCGTACATCGCCGTACCGCACGAGCCCGTGCACGGCCCGATCTCGGCGCCCTCGATCGCCGCGCTGAACGCGGGCGGCATTGACGGCGCGCCGCCGACGCGCACATGCCTGCCGTCGGAGTCGAGCAGCAGGATCGAGCAGGACGCGCCGTCGCCGAGCAGCGCCTCGGCGCGGCGGCATACCTCGGCAAGCAGTTCGGGCAGTGGCGTATTGCGGGTGATCAGCCGCAATACGCTGCGCTCCGATGCGAGCACTTCCTCGGCCCTTTGCGGCCGGTAGCGGACGCTCTCGGGCTCAGCCCCTGTCGTGCCATGTGATGTCGCTTCGCAACTCATAGATGCGCCCCCCGCCCTAACGTCGGCAAGTTAGTGTACGCGGCACGCCGGGGTTTACGCGGACCCGGCGGCAAATATCTTCAACGACCGAGCGTCGCCACGGCAGGAGCGACGCGGGCAATATCGGTGGACCCCGGCGCCGCACCGGACGGCGGCTCGCAGCCCGTGCCAGCGCCGAGCGCGGGCGGCCGGAGCCAGCCCAGGCATGCGGTGAACCTGCGGTCGCGGGGCCGCGCGGAGACTGGGCGCGACCGGAGTTCGAACTGCTCGAACTGCTCGAACTGCTCGAACTGCTCGGACTGCTCGGACTGCTCGGACTGCTCGGATTGCTCGGATTGCTCGGACTGCTCGAACTGCCAACGCCACTCGCGCTGCTCAACCCATTCGCCTCGCCGGACGCCGACTGGTCGCGATTTGCGCTTCGCCTGACCGGCTGAGCCATCGCGTGCGTAGTTCACGCCGCAGCGCCACCGTCTTATACCGTTCCCGCGCTCCGCCCTGCGCTTTTACGACACGATGCCGAAACCGCCATGCGCCGTTGCGCTGCCCTCTCGTGTGCCGCTCGGCACCGGCGCTTCCATGCCGTCGGCCCGATCGCAGATCGGAGGCGGCACCCGGCATTGGCTGGTCAGCCGCCGCCACCCGGAGGCCGCGGTCCGCCACCTTCCCCACCACCATGCGAGCCGCCGGGAGGACGATTACCGCCTCCGCCTTGCTGAGAACCGCCACCGGGTGAATGACCGCCCGCACCGCCTGGCGAACCACCGGCAGGACGGCCGCCCGCATTGCCCGGTGGCGGTCCGCCTGGCGGCCGGCCACCCGCATGACCTGGCGGGGGTCCGCCGCCCGCATGACCCGGCGGCCGGCCTCCCGGAT
>NZ_DASXHN010000353.1:0-4120 GCF_036488505.1 Paraburkholderia sp.
CGCTTTCGCGGCGGCCCGTGCGCGCAACGCATCCGCGCCGCGCGCCTGCGCTGAGCGCTCGGCCGGCAAACGCTCGAGCCCGTCGGCGACGAAGGTACCCGAGCCCGCGCGCGCGCTTAGATAGCCTTCGGACAACAGCCGCTCGAACACGTCGAGCGTGGTCTTGCGCGATACGCCAAGTTGCGTCGCGAGATCGCGCGTGGACGGCAGACGCGTGCCGCCGGCGAGCCGTCCTTCGACGATGCCCGCGCGCAACTGACGATAAATCTGTCCGGACAGATCGTGATGTCCTTCGACCGCGATATGGATGTCCATTCGGGTAGTTACCTCGAATATCGGCGAAACGGTTATTGAGGCTGACCAGGGGCAAACGTAAGCTTACCGCTGCGGCCGCACCGTCCGGACGGACATCGATGCGAAAACGGGCGCCCGATGCTCGCGCTCGACGAAACCATGGCACGAGCACGATCGACACCGCGCTCGCGGCATTTTTCAGTGGACGGGGAATCAGCGGTCCGACGCAGCCGATCGTCGCGATCAACGGCTGGACCCTGATTTCGGTGTCGTCGAGGACGACACTGGAGTAACACGGCCGCAACGCGGGCGCGCTGCGCTTCAGGCGTGTTCAGAAGACCGCGGAAACCGCTACCGCGAGCCAGATCGATACCACGCCCGTCAGAAACAGATGCCGTGCGATGCGTATGCGGGCGTCGCTGGTCTCCGGCTCGACCGGGCTGGTCGCCATCCACGGCACGAGGCCGAGGCATGCGAAGCCGGCCAGCGCGAGCACGAACACCACGACATCGGCGGCGCGCCAGGCGGTCGGCTCATACATGCCCCAGTAGCCGAGAAACACGATACCGATCGAAAACACCGTCGCCGATGCAGCACTGAGCGCGGGAACCGATCCGATTGGAGCCGGCATGCTTCACCTCCGAAACGTCGTTGGACTACGCTGACGCCCGCCATCGGCTTCGGCACCGGCTCCGTCGCGAGCCGTCAGGAGGTACGGGCCTGGCGGGCTTCGTACGTCTTCAGATGACTATAGGCGATGCGTAGCAGCGACAGGCTGTGCTCGCCCTGTTGTGCGTCGCCGCCACGCGAGATCAGATCGCCGAGAATGTGATCCGCCTCGGTGTGCGAGCGATTTTCGACGTCGCGCAGCATCGACGCGGTCAGAGGCGACGGCGTCAACAGCGTCTGCGCGGCGCGCGCGTCGAAGTCCGCGGCCAACGTGAAGCCGTTGTGCTGCGCGACCGCGCGGCACTCGGCGAGCAGATTTTCGATCAAGCGCTTGCCGTCGGGCGCAGCCAGAATATCGCCGACCGAACCGCGCATCAAGCAGGTACTGCCCGCCAACGTGGCCAGAAACACCCATTTTTC
This sequence comes from Paraburkholderia sp., assembly GCF_036488505.1. Lineage (GTDB taxonomy): Bacteria > Pseudomonadota > Gammaproteobacteria > Burkholderiales > Burkholderiaceae > Paraburkholderia. The sequence goes on from NZ_DASXHN010000353.1 coordinate 1,384, forward strand.
CCACATGCGCAGCAGGATGTTGTCGCTGACCGACGCGTCGAAGTTTGCGCCCGACATCGCCTGCGCGATCGCCTCGACGCGCGCGGACGTGCGACCGGCGAGTTCGCCGAACGAAATCGCCTGCATGTCGTTCAGATGCACGATGTGCTGTTCGGCATTCAGCGTCGCGGCAATCACACACTGGCCGCCGAGCACGCGCTCGTTGCCGAATCGCGCGCACAGCACGTCGATATGGCGCATGCCGTTGAGCATCGGCAGGATTAGCGTCGATTCGCCGACCAGCGGCGCGAACGAATCGATCGCGTCGTCGAGGCTGTAGGCTTTGCAGCTGAGCAGCACGACGTCGAACGGCTCGGCGCTCACGCCGGCCAGAATCGTTTTGACGTGGCGCAGCACGAGGTTGCCGCGCGGGCTCTCGATGACGAGGCCATCGCGCCGCAGTCTGTCCGAGCGGCCCGGGCGCACGAGGAAGGTCACATCCTGACCGGCCGCCGCGAGACGTCCGCCGAAATATCCGCCTACCGCGCCCGCCCCCACTACCAGAATTCTCATCTTGAGCCTCTTCAAAGGATTTGGGTCTCACCACGCATGCCGCGACGTTCGACGCACGCCAACGTGCTGCGCATGCGGTGCGTCTGGAGGAATGTAACAAAGATCGTGCATCGCTTCCGGCCACGCTTGCAACGCGCCCCGTGCTGCGATGCAACCGGGACCAGCCCCGCAAACCGGTTCGCTCACGCACTGCACCGCAGCGCCGCGCCGACGCGTCCGCCTTATGTCCGCCTGCCGTGCGGACTATGGATTCGCGGCCGTGGACGCAACCGTCTGCTGCTCGTCCCAGCCGCCGCCAAGCGACCGATACAGCGCGATCGCCGACAGCGCATGCTCGCGCTTCGCCTGATTCAGCGACTCCGAGTCGCGCAGATACGCCTCCTGCGCGGCCAGCACGTCGAGGAAGCTCGACGCGCCGCCTTTGTACAACTCGGTCGACAGCCGCAGCGCGTGGTTCGACGCGTCGAGCGCGCCGCCCAGACGCTGCACCTGCAGCGCGCCGCTCACGAGGTCGCTGCGGTTGTCCTCGACTTCCTTGAGCGCCTGCAACATCGTCTGCTGCAAACCGAGCTGCGATTCGCGCATGCGGCTTTCGCTCGCATCGATGTTCGCGGTGATGCGTCCGGCGTTGAAGATCGGACTGGTTGCATTCAGCGCGGCGCTAAACAGGTTGTCGGTGAGGGTCGGCAGGCCAAGATACGACGACGCCAGCAAGCCGTTAGTCAAATCGATCCGGAACTGCGGATAACGCTGCGCCTTCGATACCCCTACCTGCGCCGCGCGCTGCTCGACCAGTGCATACGCGACACGCACGTCGGGCCGATGCAGCAACGCGTCGGACGGCAGCGCTTGCGGTGCGCTTTGCGCGGGCACCGGAATCTCGCGCGCATCGGCGAGCAGCAACTCGTCGACGCTTTCGGGCGTGCGCCCCGAATAGACCGCGATCAGACTCAGTTGATGCTGCACCGTCGATTGCATCGGCGGGATCTGCGCCTGCAAATCCTCGAGCTGGTTCTGCGCGCGCGCGACGTCGAGCTGCGTCGACAGTCCGTAATGCAAACGCTGCTGCGTGAGCTTCAGCGCGCGGCTGCGAATTTGTTCGTTGTCGCTGAGAATCCGCAATTGCGTCTGCGCCCAGCGCAGGTCGATATACGCGGCCGCCGTATTCGCGGCCAGCGCGAGCCGCAGTTCCCGTAGCGCGGCCTCGCGGCCCGACACCTGCGCCTGCGACGCCAGCACCGCGAGCCGCTCGCCGCCGAACACGTCGGGCGACCAGCTGGCGGCGACGCCGAAGCCGGCCTGCCTCACATAGCCAAGCGGCGGCGGCGTGTTCTGGCGCATGTCCGATGCGCCCGCCCGCGCGTTCAGTTCGGGCACGAGCGCCGCGCGATTCTGCGTGACGAGATCCTGCGCCTGCTTGACGCGCTCCGCTGCGGCCTGCAAGTCGAGATTGCCGCTCAGCACCGATGCGACCAGACGATGCATGACCGGGTCGCCGAAACGCGCCCACCACGCATCGGTGCCGGCGCTGTCCTGCGGCGCGTCGACGCTCCATGCGGCCGGCGCGACGGTCGTGACCGTCTGCGGCAAATCCGCGTGCGTGGCCGGTTGCACCGCGCACGCAGCGAGCGTCAGCCATGCCGCGCTCGCCACTGCCTTCATCACAATCCGCTTCATGTTGGGTTCCTCAATGGGCATCGGGCGGCGGAGGGGTATGGCCGAACGGGCGTGAAAACAGCACGCTCAGCAAGCCGACCACGAAGCAAAGCGACACGGCCAGAAACGCGTCGGAAAATGCGAGCACGAGCGCTTCGCGCGTCAGGATCGCATTCAGTTCGGCGAGTCCCGCGTGCGCGGCATTCAGTACGTCCCCGCCGAGCGCCGACAGATACGCGGCCTGCTTGTGCAAGATGGCTTCGACCGCCGGACGGCCGGTGTTCAGATGTTCGTCGAGCCGTTCGTAATGCAGGTTCAGCCGATCGTTCAGCATCGTGCTGCTGACCGCGATCCCGATCGCACCGCCGAGGTTACGCATCAGATTGAACAGGCCGCTCGCCGAGCGCAGCCGTGATGGCGGCAATGCGCCGAGCGACATCGTCACGATCGGCGGAATGCAGAACTGTTGGCCGATGCCGCGCAGCGCCTGCGGAATCAGCAACTGTTGCCAGCCCCATTGACTCGTCAA
>NZ_DASXHN010000526.1:0-2067 GCF_036488505.1 Paraburkholderia sp.
TTCTTTCATGGTCTTTCCTTTAATCTGGCGGTAGCCAACCCGCGTGCAGCCTTGCTTGGACTGCCTTGAGGCGCGAGCCACTTGCCTACGGTCGAAAAACGGAGATTATGCCAGAAGATCAGTCGCTTGACGATTTTCGTGCCAGCGATTTCTACTGGGGCCGGGTGGCGAGACGATGCGGATTTGCGGTTCATGCACCAAGGTCTGACGACCCCGCCTGCGTCAAACCGGCGTGAACGTCAAACCGACGCGCGCTGGATCCTGCCGGTAATAGCGCGCGAGCAGCCGGTACAACTCCGGATACTCGGCCTCGAAAGGCTGCGGTCTCACGAACAGCGCCTCGCTGCAGACGGCAAAAAATTCCGACGGATGATCGGCGGCGTACGGATCGATCAGCGATTCGCGTTCGAAGCGCGCCCAGCGGCGCTCGGGTACCGCGTCGACTGTCGCGCAAAAGTGGTCGTATGCGTGATCGAACACATCGGCCCATCCGCGAGAGTCGAGCGGCGCGTGCCAGCGCCGCATCAGCGGCGGGTGGCCGTCCGCTTCGCCGTTCAGCATATCGATCTTGTGCGCGAACTCGTGGATGACGACGTTGTACGCATCGCTGCCATCGGTCATCTGCGCGTCTTCCCACGACAGCACCACGGGGCCGCCTTCCCATGCTTCGCCACTCGCGTCGTGCTCGACTTCGTGCACCACGCCGTCCTCGTCCTCGACGGTCTTGCGGATCACGAATTCGCCCGGATAGACGATCACGCCGACCCAGCCGCGGTACAGCTCGAGGCTCAGGTTCAGCACGGGCAGGCAGGCCTGAGCGGCGATCCCGACCGTCATCGCGTCGGTCAGTTCGAGCTGGTGCGCGGTCGAGAACTCCTTTTGCGCAATGAAGAGGCTCGTCAGTTCGCGCAGCCGCGCAAGATCGGGGGCATCGAGATGCGCGAGAAACGGCAGGCCGGCGAGCGTCGCCTGCCACAGCGGTTCGTCGATCGCGTAGTCGCGCAGCGCGCGCTCGCGGCGGTGCGTACTCAGCCAGTGCGTGAGTTTCGACAGCATGTTTGACGGCACCTCTAGTGCATCTATTGTTGCAATGCGGCTAACACGCTGCCGCAAGGGTTTTCGTCAGCGTTGCGCGCGTGCTCTGGAAGACTGGATTGTACGGATTCGTGGAGTTTGCGCGTTGACCCGATGCGGCGCCTGGCGATGCTATCCGACGACGATGACCGGCGCCGCCTGATCGCACGTCCACTTGCGCGGGATAACATCGAGCGATCCGGCCGCGTCGTCCAAGGTCGCCGCCCAGAGGCAGCCCGCCGACATCGCGTTGGCTTGGCGGCGAGTTCCCGCACGTGCGTCGGGGAGGGGCGGCGGCGGGCGAAAAAAAACCGCTCGTCGATAACGAGCGGTTTTGATTCAATACAGCGGTGGGCCGATACCGCCTGCGCCAACGTCAGGCGTTAGCTGCCGCCGCCACGGCGCATCATGTCGAAGAACTCGGAGTTGCTCTTCGTCTGGCGGATCTTGTCGAGCAGAAATTCCATCGACTCGACTTCGTCCATGTCATGAATGAACTTGCGCAGCACCCAGATCTTTTGCAGCACTTCGGGCTTGATCAGCAGTTCTTCGCGGCGCGTGCCGGACTTGTTCAGGTTGATCGACGGGTAGACGCGCTTTTCAGCAAGACGGCGCTCCAAGTGCACTTCCATGTTGCCGGTGCCCTTGAATTCTTCGTAGATCACGTCGTCCATGCGGCTGCCGGTTTCGATCAGCGCCGTGCCGATGATAGTCAGCGAGCCGCCTTCCTCGATATTGCGCGCCGCGCCGAAGAAGCGTTTCGGACGTTGCAGCGCGTTAGCGTCGACACCGCCGGTCAGCACCTTGCCCGAGGCCGGCACGACGGTGTTGTATGCACGCGCGAGACGCGTGATCGAATCGAGCAGGATCACGACGTCGTGCTTCATTTCGACGAGGCGCTTGGCCTTCTCGATCACCAGTTCGGCGACCTGCACGTGGCGCGCGGCCGGTTCGTCGAACGTCGACGCGATCACTTCGCCCGCCACCGAGCGC
>NZ_DASXHN010000367.1:0-1825 GCF_036488505.1 Paraburkholderia sp.
TTCCCGAATGCGAGCGCCGAGCGGCGTCACGCGCTCAACCGTGCATGGTCGCTGAAGATGCTGCGCCTGTGCGGACTGCGCCTGGTCGTGCATAACGACGCCGCGCGCCTGGACACGGGCGCGCTGGTCGTTGCCAACCACATTTCGTGGATCGATATCTACGTGATCAATGCGTGGCGGCCGACGCCGTTCGTATCGAAAGCGGAGATCCGGCAATGGCCGGTGGTCGGCTGGCTCGCGCAGCAGCTCGATACGGTGTTTATCCAGCGCGAAAAGCGCAGCGACGCGAAGCGGATCATGCACGAGCTGTCGGAACGGCTCAGTGCGGGCGAACTGATGTGCGTGTTTCCGGAGGGCACGACGTCGGACGGGCTCGCGCTGCTGCCGTTTCACGCGAACCTGTTCCAGGCGGCGGTGTCGGCCGGCGTGCCGGTGCAGCCGGTGTGCCTGATGTATGAAGACGCCCAGGGCCGGCAGTCGACCGCGCCTGCCTATATCGACGATCTGTCGCTATCCGAATCGCTCGATAGGCTGTTGCGCGGTGCTCCGCTGACCGCGCACGTGTACGTCGGCGAGGCTCTCGCGCCCGGTGCCGATCGACGCGCGCTGGCTGCGCAAGCGCAAGACGCGATCGCCCACGCATTGCAGGAGATGCGGTGCGGCGCCGCGAACGCCGGTGCGGCTGCGGGGCAGCGCCCCGAGGAGCCCGTAACGTCCGACGACCCGACGATCCAGCGAGCAAACTGATCGCGCCGGTCGACGGTCCGGGTGATTCCGCGTGACAGCGGTGTTCACCTGGCGCTGCGCCAGGGGTCCGATAAGAGGCCGCTTATTTCGATGCCCTAGTTGCCGCCGCCGGCCGTCCGGCACGATTCGCAATCCACCTGCGTCACCGTGCGTTCGGCGGGATTTTGCGCGAGTCGCACCGCGGACAGCTGTTCGCCCCATACGCAACCCGAATCCAGGCCGATCAGGTTATCGCGCAAGGTCAAACCGAGCGCGGCCCAATGGCCGAACACCACGGTTACGTCGGCGGTCCGGCGCGACGGCACGTCGAACCATGGAACGCATCCGGGCGGCGCCGAACCGAGCGTGCCGCTGCTGCTGAAATCCATCGCGCCGTCTGCGGTGCAGAAGCGGATCCGCGTCAACGCGCTGCACGTCACGCGCAGCCGGTCGATGCCTTTCAAGCCGGGCGTCCAGCGATTGGGCTCATTGCCGTACAACCCCGCGAGCGTTTCCTTCCATTTCGGCGCGCGTAGCGCGCGTTGCAGTTCTTCGGCGAGTTCCATCGTCATCGCCGCGTCCCATTCCGGCAGCACGCCGGCGTGCACCATCAACATGCCGTTCTCGAAATGCGCGAGCGGACGGTGACGGATCCAGTCGAGCAGATCGGCCGCATCGGGCGCGGCGAGGATGTCGTCGATCGTGTCGCCTTTTTTCGATTTGCGAATGCCCGCCGACACCGACAACAGGTGCAGATCGTGATTGCCCAGCACCGGCACCGCGCGTTCGCCCAGCGCGATCACGTCGCGCAACGTGGCCAGCGACTCGGCGCCACGGTTGACCAGATCGCCCGCGAACCATAGCGGCGTGCCGTCCGGGGGCGCCGCCTTCGCCAGCAATTGCTGGAAGGGTTTGCGGCAGCCTTGCAGATCGCCAAACGCGAGGGGCACGGGAGAAGACGGGACGCTGTGCACGGTGGACGGGGTCATCGGATGATTCGAGCGGTTCGTAATTGACGGTAAGAGATGGCTGGGGCTTTCTGCGGTGCAACATGCTAGCCTGACATCATATAGGTTTTGAATAACGGTATCGCCAAGGG
>NZ_DASXHN010000381.1:0-11532 GCF_036488505.1 Paraburkholderia sp.
GGACGAAAAGGGAGAAGCGTAATGGCGGCTACTGACCATGAAGTGGAGACAACGGGTTTCCTGGGTTGGATCGACCGGCGTTTTCCGCTGACCTCGACCTGGAAGAAGCACGTTTCCGAGTACTACGCGCCAAAGAATTTCAATTTCTGGTACTTCTTCGGCTCGCTCGCCATGCTGGTGCTGGTGATCCAGATCGTCACCGGCATCTTCCTCGTGATGAACTACAAGCCCGATGCGACGCTCGCGTTCGCATCGGTCGAATACATCATGCGCGAGGTGCCGTGGGGCTGGCTGATCCGCTATATGCACTCCACGGGCGCGTCGATGTTCTTCGTCGTCGTGTATCTGCACATGTTCCGCTCACTGATATACGGTTCGTACCGTAAGCCGCGCGAGCTCGTGTGGATCTTCGGCTGCATGATCTTCCTGTGCCTGATGGCGGAGGCGTTCTTTGGCTACCTGCTGCCGTGGGGTCAGATGTCGTTCTGGGGCGCGCAGGTGATCGTGAATCTGTTCTCGGCGATTCCGTTCATCGGGCCGGATCTGTCGCTGTGGATTCGCGGCGACTACGTGGTCTCCGACGTCACGCTGAACCGTTTCTTCGCGTTTCACGTGATCGCGATCCCGCTGGTGCTGGTCGGCCTCGTCGTCGCGCACCTGGTGGCGCTGCACGAGGTGGGGTCGAACAACCCTGACGGCATCGAGATCAAGGCGAAGAAGGGCCCGGACGGCGTGCCGCTCGACGGCATCCCCTTCCACCCGTACTACTCGGTGCACGACTTCATGGGCGTGGCGATCTTCCTGCTGATCTTCTCGGCGATCATCTTCTTCGCGCCGGAAATGGGCGGGTACTTCCTCGAAGCGAACAACTTCGTTCCCGCGAATCCGCTGCAGACGCCGCCGGAAATTGCGCCGGTGTGGTACTTCACGGCCTTTTATGCAATGCTGCGCGCGACCACCGATCCGTTCAAGATTGTGCTGATGGTCGTCATCGCGTTGCTCGGCGTGCTCGCGCTGCTGCGCGCGCGCGGCAAGTGGCGGCTCGGGCTGCCGGTGCTCGCCGTGCTCGTGATCATCGCGATGGCGTTTACCGAGTCGAAGTTCTGGGGTGTGGTCGTGATGGGCAGCGCGGTGATCTCACTGTTCTTCCTGCCGTGGCTCGATCGCTCGCCGGTCAAGTCGATTCGCTACCGGCCGTTTTTCCACAAAGTGTTCTTCGGCATCTTCGTGCTCGCGTTCCTGACGCTAGGCTTCCTCGGCACTAAACCGCCGTCGCCGGCCTCGACGCTGATAGCGCAGATCTGCGCGCTGATCTACTTCGCGTTTTTCCTTGGCATGCCGTTCTGGACGAGGCTTGGCAAGTTCAAGCAGCCGCCGGAACGGGTGCGGTTCAAGCAACACTAATCGCGAGCCAGGAGAATACGAAGATGAGAAAACTGCTTTCGACGTGCGCGCTGGTCGGCGCGACGGTGCTTGCGATACTGGCCGCCCCGGCTCACGCGGACGAGAATTTCCCGCTCGACCGTGCGCCGGATAATGCGAACAATTTCGCTTCCTTGCAGCACGGCGCGCAATTGTTTGTAAACTACTGCCTGAATTGCCACAGCGCGAGCCTGATGCGCTACAACCGGTTGACCGACCTCGGCATTACGCCGAACGCAATCCAGGCCAACCTGCTGTTCACCACCGACAAGGTCGGCAACACGATGACGGTGGCAATGCGCCCGGAAGACGCGAAAGCGTGGTTCGGCGCGGCGCCGCCGGATCTGTCGGTGGAGGCGCGAGCGCGTGGCACCGACTGGTTGTACACGTATCTGCGCAGCTTCTATCGCGACGATACGCGGCCCACCGGGTGGAACAATCTGGTGTACGAAAACGTGAGCATGCCTCACGTGCTGTGGCAGCTTCAGGGGCAGCGTGCGGCGAAATTCGGCGACGTACTCGACGAAAAAACCGGCGAAACGGTACACAAATTCCTCGGCTTCCAGCAGCTCACACCCGGGACGATGTCGCCGGTAGATTATGATTCTGCTGTGGCCGACCTCGTGTCGTACCTGTCATGGATGTCCGAACCGACGCAGCAAACCCGCAGGCAGCTTGGCGTGTGGGTGCTGTTGTTCCTCGGTATCCTGAGCTTTTTCGCCTGGCTACTGAACGCCGCGTACTGGAAAGATATCAAATAATCACGCCGCCACACGGCGTGGGGCCGGCGCCAGGAAAAACCTGTTGAACGGTTTTTCCGTGCGCTGGCCCTTCAGCTTTTTGAGGAAACGTAAACATGATGGTTCTGTATTCCGGCACAACTTGCCCGTTCTCCCAGCGTTGCCGGCTGGTGTTGTTCGAAAAGGGCATGGACTTCGAGATCCGCGACGTCGACCTGTTCAACAAGCCGGAAGACATCGCTGTGATGAATCCGTATGGTCAGGTGCCGATTCTCGTCGAACGGGACCTGATTCTGTACGAATCGAACATCATCAACGAGTACATCGACGAGCGCTTCCCGCATCCGCAGCTGATGCCGGCCGATCCGGTGCAGCGCGCCCGCGCCCGCCTGTTCCTGCTGAACTTCGAAAAGGAACTGTTCGTGCACGTCGGCACCCTCGAAAACGAGAAGGGCAAGGCCGCCGAGAAGAATCACGAGAAGGCCCGCCTCGCGATCCGCGATCGCCTGACGCAGCTCGCGCCGATCTTCCTGAAGAACAAGTACATGCTCGGCGAAGAGTTCTCGATGCTCGACGTCGCGATCGCTCCGTTGCTGTGGCGTCTCGATCACTACGGCATCGAGCTGTCGAAGAACGCCGCGCCGCTGATGAAATACGCCGAGCGCATTTTCAGCCGCCCGGCATATATCGAAGCGCTGACGCCGTCGGAAAAGGTGATGCGTCGTTGAGTTTGGCTTAGGAGCCCGGGCGCGCATTGGCTCGATGCGTGCGCGGGCCCGCAAGAGGACTGCTGATGCAAGAGATTTCCACCAAGCCTTATTTGCTGCGCGCACTTTACGAGTGGTGCACCGATAACGGCTACACGCCGCATATCGCGGTCCGGGTCGACAATCAGACGCGCGTGCCGCGTCAGTTCGTCCGCGACAACGAGATCGTTCTGAACATCAGCTTCGAGGCCACCAGCCAGTTGCAGATGGGCAACGAGTGGATCGAATTCAGCGCGCGTTTCTCGGGCAAGTCGCACAAGATCGAGGTGCCGGTCGCCAACATCCTTGCGATCTATGCGCGCGAAAACGGTCAGGGCATGGCGTTCCCGGTCGAGTCGGCGGGTGGCGAAGCGCAGGATTCGGGCGCGGATGCGGCGGACGAAGTCGACGCGCCGGCCGCTCCGCGCGCGGTTGAAACCGCACGGTCCGAAGCGGATGCGGCCGCCGATACCGCGGCGGACAATCCGCAGCCCGACGACGATGGCTCGAAAGGAGGCGGCAGGGCTCGCCTCAAGATCGTGAAATGAAGTAGAATCACGGCCTCATGCCGGCTTAGCTCATCAGGTAGAGCGCTTGACTTGTAATCATGAGGTGGCGGGTTCGAGTCCTGCAGCCGGCACCAGTTAGCTTTCCCCGCAGTATTCCCCGTAGTAACTGGCTCTGCCCGAAAACCCCGCGAGGCTGAATCGCGGGGTTTTTTCTTTTTCGGCCGTCCGAACGCAGTTGCATTGCCACGCCAGAGCGCACGGCAAGTCCGCTTTGCATGCTGCGGTGGATCGGCGCGTTTACCGCTGATCAGACTCCCTAATAGCGGACAAAACCCGAGTTGGCGCTCATTGCGTCTCATCTGTATCGAACGCGGGGATTTCCTCTGCGTCGCCTCGGCTTTGGGGCCTAACGTGCTCGAGCGTGTCGCTATGGAAGTCGGGCCATTTCGAGCGATGTCAACATACGTCATATTTCTGTGGCAGCGAGGGAAAGTCCGGATACGCGGGTTTTGGTCGACAGCATGGCCCGGTGGCCCGATCCCTTGGGTGACGGGCGGCTCGGAGCAGGCCGCGCATCCGACCAGCGATCTGCAAAGCCCCGGCTCGAACGTGATAGTGCCGTGCGACTACACGGACACACCATACGACGCGTGCTCAGCGTTCAACGCCGCGATCTCCGCCGCCAATCAGGCGGGTGGCGGGCGCGTGGTGGTGCCGGCCGGCAACTGGTATTGCGGCGGCCCGATCGTGCTGCTGAGCAATGTGAACTTCCACCTCACCGCGGGTTGCACGATCTATTTCAGCCCCAACCCGGCCGACTACGCGAAGAACGGCCCGTATCGGACCGCGAACGGCAACCTGTACTGGACGCGCTGGCAGGCCAACGACTGCCTGAATTTCGGCTCGCCGATCTATGCGTACCAGCAGAAAAACATCGCGGTGACCGCCGACGACAACACCTGCGTGCTTAACGGCCAGGCGAGACGCCGATCCAGCAGAGCAGCCAGGCGCCGACCTCGTGCTGGTGGACTTTCAAGGGATCGAACAACACCTACGGCAGCACCAGTTCGACGACGACGACGCAGGCCTTCGCGAACCCGAACAACACCGCGTTGACGAGCCTGCCGCGTCGCAGATCACGAATCCGAAGGCCAACGTGTCGTTCACGAACCAAGATGGCGTGACCACCACGCTGATGACGCTGCTCACGGTGTCGGGCTGGAATCAGGATCAGAACTACCTGCCGGCGCTGTCGGAACTCGGCGTGCCGGTTCTGAACCGCGTATTCGGCAACGGCCACTATCTGCGTCCGTGCATGGTCGAGTTCATCGGCTGTACCAACGTGCTGCTACAGAACTATCACACGCAGAACACCCGTACTGGCAACACCACCCGACCGGCTGCTCCAACGTCGCGATCGACGGCGTGTTTGCCGACAGCGTCGGCCCGAACAACGACGGCTTCAACCCCGACGCGTGCAACAACGTGTTGGTGCAGAACGTCCAGTTCAACACCGGCGACGACTGCATCGCGATCAAGTCCGGCAAATGCCTCGACGCCGAGTACGGCCCGATGCAGAACATCGTGGTGCAGAACTGCACGATGTAAAGCGGTCACGGCGGTCTGACGATCGGCAGCGAAATGAGCGCGGGGGTGCAAAACGTCTACGCACGCAACCTGACGATGCAGAACGCGAACTGGGCCAGCAACCCGCTGAACATCGCGCTGCGCTTCAAGACCAACATGAATCGCGGCGGCTTTATCAACAACGTGTGGATCAACGGTGTGACGTTGCCGAAGGGCGTGAACCTCGCTGGCAAATTCGGGGGCGGTGCGCTGGGGGCCAGCGTCCCGGGATCGGTCCCGGGCACCGGCACCGTCGGTCTGGCCAGCAATCCGTCGACAGGCCAGGGCGGGCTCATCACGTTCGACTGTGATTACAGCCCATCGGGCGACGCGGTGCGCTGGAGTCCGGCGACGATCAACAACGTCAACATCTCGAACGTCAAAGCGGCCAATGTATGGCAGCGTCAGCTACGCGATGACCTCGGGCTTCACCGTCGGGGCGAACTCGTGCTTCCAGGCGCTCGTCGCTCAGGAGCCGGTAGCGGCGGACTACAACGGTCCGTTGCCGGTGCAGACCGTTTCGCCGATCACCGGCGTGACGATCTCGGACTGCGATCTCGGTACGCCGGTCTGCATGGGCCCCGCATCGTCGACCGTGCCGGGGCCGCTGTTCGTCGTCCACACCAACGGCATCACGCTCAAGAACGTCGTGGTGGCGGGGACCACGTATAACTCGGTGTTGACGGGCTGATCGGGCCTGCGCCGGCGGAATCCCGTCCGCTGGCGCCAAGATCCCCGTTGACCGGAGCGGCGAAACGCGTCGAAGCGACGCCGTCGGGTTCGACGGCGTTTTTTTCGTTTCTGGAGTTGGTGCCAGGCCGCTGATCAACGCGAAGCCCTTGTGGGCGGCCTTATCGCAGCGAGGTGAGCATTAGGCTGGCGCAAAAATCGCGCTATCTCTTTCACCTTGTCTCATTTGGACGAATTTGTCCGCGTCTTGGCGATTTCTTTGCTCAATCGCCTTATTCGGACGGCGCGCTCGCATCAGGTGAGGGTCGGGAAGGCTCGAAAATCACGGAAATCGCCTTCACCTTGTCTTTCCTGGACGCCGTTGTCTCAAATTACCGGATCGCCGCTCACGTTCGGGGCCCGGGGCGGGCGTCCGCGTCGCCGCGATCGCGTCGCGCCGGTGCGGTACCATTCGGGCGTCGCCCGCTCTGCCCATCTGCCGAGTGAACTTTCAGGCCCGCTGCCGCCGTCCATGCCACCGGTGACGCAACATCGACCCTCTCTGATCATGACCAGCCCCGCAATCCTCACCTGGCCCGAAGCCGACGGCCCGCGCAGCGCGCGTTGGCGTTCCGAAGCGGTCGTGCCGCCGCCGAAGCGCGTTGTCGTCGCCGACGATCGCACCACCGCCGATTCCGCCTATCGCCTCGCCTGCGAAGGCACCGGGCTGCTGTGGCACGGCGACTTCCAGAACGCGCGCCAACTGTTGCAGGCGGTCACCCGCCGGCTCGAACGCAAACCGCGCAAAGCGGGCGCGACGCCGCTCGATGCATTCAATCTGCATCGGCAGGCGCAATCGCAGCGCGCGCGCACGCTCGGCATGATCCTGATTCCGCTCGATGCCGACTACGGCATTCCGCTGCGCCGCGCGCCCGATGTGCGACAGACCTGCACCGAAGTCTATGGGCCGGCTACCGGCGACGCGTCGGTGGTGTCGCTGCGCGAACTGTTGGGGCTGATCGGCGCGCACGAATGGCGCAAGAAGGGCGTCGAGATTCCGGCGCTGGGCGAGCGCATCTATCCGCATTACGGCGTGTTCTCGCCGGTGCGCGGCGAATACATCGATCTCGTCGCGCGTACGCCATTACCGTCACTCGACAGCGCGTTCGACGTCGGCACCGGCACCGGCGTGCTGGCCGTGTTGCTGGCCAAACGCGGCGTGAAGCAGATCGTCGCGACGGATCAGGATGCGCGCGCGCTGGCATGCGCACGGGACAATCTGGCGCGCCTGGGTTACGCGCAGCAGGTCGAAGTCGTGCAGGCCGATCTGTTTCCCGACGCACGCGCGCCGCTCGTCGTCTGCAACCCGCCGTGGGTTCCCGCGCGGCCCGCATCGCCGCTGGAGCACGCGGTCTACGATCCGGACAGCCGGATGCTGCTCGGTTTTCTGAACGGCCTTGCCGATCATCTGACGCCGGGCGGTGAAGGCTGGCTGATCATTTCCGATTTCGCCGAGCACCTGGGTTTGCGCACGCGCGAATGGCTGCTTGCCGCGATCGATAACGCGGGGCTGACGGTCGCTGGGCGCGAGGATATTCGCCCGCGGCACCCGAAGGCCAACGATAAAAGCGATCCGCTGTACGCGGCGCGAGCGGCCGAGGCTACGTCGTTGTGGCGGCTGAAGGCGCGGTGAGTGCGGTACTGCGCTGAACGGCGGCGGCGAGATAGCTGTGTGCCGCGTCCCGCGCTTCAGCGCGCGTCAGCTCTGCTGTCGGGCGTTGCTGTCACGCTGTTGCGTCGCGCCTGCCGAGATAGGCGCACACCCCTAGACCCGCCACCACCCCGCTGGCAAAACACGCGGTCAGCAGATAGCCGCCGGTCGGCGCTTCCCAGTCGAGCATCTCACCCGCGCAAAACATGCCGGGGATCCGCTCGATCATCAGATTACGGTCCAGCGCTTCGAACGGAATGCCGCCGGCAGTGCTGATCGCTTCGTCGATTGGCCGGGCGCGTGCGAGCCGCACCGGCAACGCCTTGATCGCGTGCGCGAGACGAGAGACATCGGCATCGGTGAACGCTTCGTTCGGCAAAATCTCGTGCAACAGCGCCAGCTTGACTCCGCCAATTCCGAGCCGCCCATGCAGATGACTCGACATCGAGCGCGAGCCACGCGGCCGCGTCACTTCGTCGATGACCCGTTCGACCGCTAAGCCTGGCGCCAGATCCAGCGCGATCGTGCTGTCGCCGTCGGCCAGAATCCGTTCGCGGATCGGCGCCGATAAAGCGTAAATCAGGCTCCCTTCGAGGCCGTTTTCGGTCAAAAGTATTTCACCTTGTCGATTATGGACTTTTCCGTCCACATCGGTGAGCGTGATCGCGACGGGCTTGACCGGCTGACCGGCGAAACGCTCGCGCAGGTAGGGGCTCCAGTCCGCGTCGAAGCCGCAATTCGACGGTCGAAGCGGCGTCACCGGCACGTTGCGCGCGGTCATTAGCGGGACCCATGCGGCATCCGAGCCGAGGCGCGGCCAACTGGCGCCGCCGAGTGCCAACACCAAAGCGCCGCAGTCCATCGTCTGCTCGCCGCCGGGCGTATCGAAGCGAAGTCGGTGCGCGGCATCGCTGGCAGCCGGCGCCCAGCCGCACCACTTATGGCGCATATGGAAATGCACGCCCGCCTCGCGCAGCCGATGCAGCCACGCACGCAGCATGGGTGCGGCCTTCATGTCAGATGGGAACACGCGCCCTGAGCTGCCGACGAACGTTGCGATGCCCAGTTCGTCGAGCCACGGGCGCAACGCGTCGGGTCCGAACGTGTGGAGCAGCGGCTCGATCCACGCGCGGCGCGCGCCGTAGCGGCTGAGAAACAGCTCGAGCGGCTCGGAATGCGTGATGTTCATTCCGCCTTTGCCCGCCATCAGGAACTTGCGGCCAACGGACGGCATTGCGTCATACACGTGGACTTGCACGCCGCGCCGGGAGAGCGTCTCCGCGGCCATCAGGCCGGCGGGGCCGCCACCGATCACGGCGACGCGGGCGGAATCGAGCGAGGATGGCATGCGGTTCGGCGGGTAGCTGGAGGACGGGCGGTGCGCCGACCGGCCAAATGAGCAGGCGGCGCGAAGGGCGTTATTGTCACACCGGGCGCGGTGGGCGGCAAACGCGGGCTAAACGCCTGGCACACGGCGTGCAAACGCCATGCAAGCGCCAGCAGACGCCGTGCACCCGCCGTGCAAACGCCGTGCAAACGCCGTGCAAACGCCAGGCAAACGCCAGGCAAACGCCAGGCAAACCCGGTACAAACACCGGCTGAGGCTGCGCGAACGTTGCATCGACGGCGCAGCAACGGCCGCAAACCGATCGCACGCAGTTCGCCAGCGGGTGCCCGCACTCGCACGCCGCAGACCGGCCGAAAAGGACTGGATTCAGTCGTTTCAGGCGTCGCCGGGCCAGCGCAAGCCGCTTCGCTCCCGGCCTGCGCGACCTATACTTTTCAAACACCTTCCATCGGACGCCATTCGCGTCACCCCCCGCATTTCAGTCACCGTTCATGCTGCCCAACGCCTGCGTTGCCGCGCGCATCGAGGCCGTCCCGGCAGCCGGCGTGCCGCGTGCATGGTGAATCGATGGGAGAGCCGATCGTCCGACCAAGGAGGTTGCCATGAGCCGCAAATACATCGACTGTCGCGAGTTCCCAAGCGAAATGAACTGCACCGTCGCGCTGTCCGCAGACAACGCCGACGAACTACTCGACGCCGCCGTCCAGCATGCGGTCGCTGTCCACAAGCATGCGGATTCGCCGGAACTGCGCGCGCAACTGAAGACGCTATTTCATGAAGGCACGCCGCCGGTGGATGCGCCGCGCGCATGAGAGGTTGCAGTGACCAAGGGAAGGAAGCGAAGCGTTGAGCGGCGAGCGGCGCAAAGCCGCTCGCGTTTCGCAACGAAATGATGGCGCGGTGTGGCGGCGCTAGCCCGGATAGGCCTCGTCCACTTTCAATCCGGCGAGCTTGAAGATGACCCGCAGCGTTTGCGGCTTGATATCGCGTCGCGACGCCAGCGTCGTCATCATGAAGTCGAGCACCTTTGCGTATTTGAGCATCGTGAGGCACGTTTCGAGGTCGACGGTGCCGTCGCGCATCACCTCGGCCAGCCGCAGCATCTCCGTCGAGATGTCTCGCGCCATCTCCAGTTCGAGCTGCTGCTTCTCCGTCCACGCTGGCGTAGCGATGAGCTTCGCGAGCATTTCCTGAAACTTCTGTTCGACGTTTCCGTTGGGTATCGTATCCATTGCCGCCTCTTCTATCGTCCGAGCCCGCGTGCCTGCTGCCACGCCGGCGCGCTGCTGGTTACGTAACGTTCGACCCGTGTTCCGGGGCCGTCCTCCCCACATTCGTCCGGCTGGCTTATCCGGCTCATGGCCGGGCAGCTTTCTGTTTTCGGCGACACCGCTTGCACGCCGGACTCAGCCGGTGCGCAAGCGGTTCTCAGCCACACCTGAAGTGGCCTGTGCACTGCGTTTGCGCGCAGAAAGCATTCCAGGTTGACCGCATGTCTTGCGTGATCCGCGCGGCTTCCTCGATGGCAGTGCCGCACTTTGGGTAAACTGGCAGCAACTTTTCCCTCTTTCCGTCATCTGTCGCACGTTCGCGTTGCAATTACTGGCGGTTCACACCGATGTCCGGCAAAACCCACGAAATCCATCCCCACCAGTCCGTCGAACTGCTGAAGGAGCTCCACATCCTCACGCGCGACGGCAAGATGAACCAGGACAGCCGCCGCAAGCTCAAGCAGGTCTATCACCTGTTCCAGTTCATCGAACCGCTGCTCAAAGACCTCAAGGACACGCAGGGCGCGTTTACGCTCGTCGATCACGGCGCCGGCAAGTCATACCTCGGTTTTATTCTGTACGACCTGTTTTTCAAGCAGTTTCAGGACGCCGCTGGTGGGGCTTCGCACATTTACGGGATTGAAACGCGCGAGGAACTGGTGACCAGGTCCGAGGAACTGGCTGCGCGGCTCGGCTTCAACGGAATGTCGTTTCTGAATCTGTCGGTCGCCGACTCGATCACGTCGACGCGGTTGCCCGCGCAGATCGACATCGTCACCGCGCTGCACGCGTGCAACACCGCCACCGACGACGCCATTCGCTTCGCGCTGGAAAAGCACGCGAAGTACATCGTCGTCGTGCCCTGCTGCCAGGCCGAAGTCGCGGGCGTGTTGCGGCAAAACAAGGGTAAGGCGCTGAAGAATGCGCTGACGGAGATCTGGCGGCATCCGCTGCACACGCGCGAATTCGGCAGTCAGATCACGAACGTGCTGCGCTGCCTGCAACTCGAGGCGCATGGGTATCAGGTCAACGTGACCGAACTGGTCGGCTGGGAACACTCGATGAAAAACGAGCTGATCATCGCGCAGTACAAGGATCTGCCGCGACGCCGGCCGGCCGAGCGGCTCGGCGAGGTGCTGGATACGCTGGGGCTTGACGCGTTGAAAGAGCGTTTCTTCGTGCCGGCTTGAGACGCGGCTTTCAGGTTGTCTTCGGTTTTTTGCTTCCCGCCGCCGGCTGCATGATCGCCCGGTTCACCGCTTCATCAACTCGTTCCAGCCGGCGAGGCCGATGCGCCGCAGCGTCTGCTGGTTGCGCTCGTAAATCTCTTCGGCGTCGGGAAAGGCTTGCACCGCGCGCTCGATGCTGTCCTCGCGCAGCAGATGCAGGATCGGGTAGGGCGCGCGATTCGTGTAGTTTTCGATGTCGTCGGGTTCGCTGTCTTCGAACTGATAATGCGGATGAAAGCTCGCGATCTGAATGATTCCTTC
>NZ_DASXHN010000393.1:0-10501 GCF_036488505.1 Paraburkholderia sp.
TTGACGAGCGCAACCGGCGCGGGTTCTTGATCTCCGCGAGCGCTTCGAGTGTCGCGCGGCTCTGTGCCTGCGCCTTCAGTGCGAGCGACAGATGCGCCTGCATCTGGTTCAGGTACTCACAGTGCGTGGCCTTGCGTGCAAGCTGGCCGTGAAACTTTGCCCGATGATGGGCTAATTGACGGGCCAGAAAAAACAAAAACCCCGCAAGTCCTTGAACTTACGGGGTTTCTGCCGCCTTCTTTGGCGGAGACGGAGGGATTCGAACCCTCGATCCAGGTTTTGGCCCAGATGCTCCCTTAGCAGGGGAGTGCCTTCGACCTCTCGGCCACGACTCCCAAACTTTCTATCGCACAGGGAGTCAGTGCGACGAAGCCAAGATAATAGCGGGCGGGGCCGGCAAGGTCAATGTGCACCGAACATTTTTTGTGCCAACGTTGCGGTTGGCGACGCAATTCGTTCACATGGAAGCCATAAAACAAATGGGGGCTCTCAAGCGCCCCGTTGCTCCAGCAATTTACGCCTGATCCAGTTCGAAGGCCTTATGCAGCGCGCGCACCGCGAGCTCCATGTACTTCTCGTCGATCAGCACCGAAATCTTGATTTCCGACGTGGAGATCATCTGGATGTTGATGCCCTCTTCCGACAGCGTGCGGAACATCCTGCTCGCGATGCCGACGTGCGAGCGCATGCCAACGCCGACCACCGACACCTTCGACACCTTCGGGTCGCCCAGCACCTGCTCTGCCTGCACATGCGCCTTCACGGGACCGGCGAGAATTTCCATCGCGCGTGCGTAGTCGCCGCGGCCGACCGTGAACGTGAACGCCGTTTTACCTTCGACGCTCTGGTTCTGGATGATCATGTCGACGTCGATATTCGCGTCAGCCACCGGGCCGAGAATCTGGTATGCGATGCCCGGCTTGTCGGGCACACCCATTACAGCGATACGCGCCTCATCGCGCTGAAACGCGATGCCCGAGATGACAGCTTTTTCCATGGTCTCGTCTTCTTCAAAAGTAATCAGCGTGCCCGACTTCATTTCTTCATCGAGCGACATCAGCGGATCGGTCAGACTCGACAGCACGCGTGTCTTCACCTGATATTTGCCGGCGAATTCCACCGAGCGAATCTGCAGCACCTTCGAACCCAGGCTGGCCATTTCCAGCATTTCTTCGAACGTCACGCGATCGAGCCGGCGCGCTTCCTCGACGACGCGCGGGTCGGTCGTGTACACACCGTCGACGTCGGTATAGATCAGGCACTCGTCGGCCTTCAATGCGGCCGCGACCGCGACCGCCGACGTATCCGAACCGCCGCGGCCGAGCGTCGTGATGTTGCCGTCCGGGTCGATGCCCTGGAAGCCGGTGATCACGACCACCTTGCCCGCGTCGAGGTCGCGCGTGACGCGCTCGCCATCGATGTCGCTGATGCGCGCTTTCGTGAACGCGCTATCGGTTTTGACCGGCACCTGCCAGCCTGCGTAGCTGACCGCGTCGACGCCGGCTTCCTGCAGTGCGATCGCAAGCAGACCCGAGCTGACCTGCTCGCCGGTGGCGGCGATCATGTCGAGTTCGCGGGGACTGGGCTGGGCCGTGATTTCTTTCGCGAGGCCAAGCAGGCGATTGGTTTCGCCGGACATCGCCGACGGCACGACGACCATCTTGTGGCCAGCCTTGTGCCATTTCGCGACGCGCCTGGCGACGTTCTTGATGCGCTCGACGGAGCCCATCGAGGTGCCGCCGTATTTATGTACGATGAGTGCCATTGTCGTTCTGAACTGAGAGAGAAACCGCGCTGGCGCGCTGGAGACGTCCGCACGCAAAGCACAGGGGCGCAACGTCTCGTGAACGGCGGCAAAGTGTGTGGCGGCGAAGTGCAGCGCGCGTGCAGCAGACGCGGATTTGCCCGGAAACAGGATCGCTAGTGGCTGATCGGAAACAACGGCAACGACGGATCACGCTCGCAAACCGGCAATAACGAAGATAGCGACAAGAGCGACGGCGAAATCGGGTCGGGCAAACGAGCTAAAGTACCTGATCAGGCGTAAAAAGACAAGACGCGACGAACGATCCAACGCGTTAATTCCGGCTGCAAACGGCGGTTTTTCCCCGATTTGTGCCCTATTTGGCGCACCCGCTTTCGTGAGCCCGCGTGCGCGCACCCTTCTTCGCGGGTCGTCCGACCGGTCACTTAGGCGATCTGCAAATCCTCGCGCCAGATGATCTTCACCCGCGCTTCGCCAGCCGGCGACGACAGCTCGTGCAACACCGCTCGATTCACGCCGATAAACGGTACGAACAGCAGTTTGTCGCCGACATACAGCAGTGGCACGTCGCGTTTCCAAGCGGGGATGCCGCGCTCCTGGAAGAGGTTCTTCAGCGTGCGGCTCGGCGCGCCCGCCGCGCCCGTGCGCATGCGTTCGCCGCCGCGGCGGGCGCGCGCGCTGAGCGATGCGCGTCGCAGAACATTCAGCGAAACCGTATCGGTGGCTTCGATCTCCGACGCGTTGCCAGGCGAAACGCTCGCGGCCTGCGCAGTCGGATCAACGATCGCGAACACGAACGTGCCGCGCCACTGCGGCAAATGCCAAACCTCCTGGCGCTGCCATACGAGTTCGCCGATCTCGCGTTCGACGAGCGCGCTCTCGTCGGCCGGTTCGCTGCTATCGCCCGCCTCCCAATACACAACGCCTCGATAGCTGCGCAGCGCCTGACCCGAATGATCGATGCGCAGACGATGCCCGTCCTGCCCCGCGCCGGCTTCCCGCAACTGCCGCAGCGCATCGGCAAGCCGTGCGCTCGACGCCGCGACGAAGCCCAGTGTGCGCATCCAGTAGCGCAGCAGATTCAGCGCGCGATCGTCATCGAGAGCGAGTAGCGCATCTCGTTCGAGCGCGCGCCCTTCGTCGCGCGATGCGGCTTCCATATCGATGCGTGCAAGCGCGTCGAGCAGACGCTGTGCCGCCGCCGCATGCGCGGCCGTGCGCGACAGCGCGTCGCGAAATCCGGGAAAGTGCACAGCCAACTGCGGCGTCACCTGATGACGCAGCGCATTGCGCGCGTAACGCGTGTCCGCGTTCGATTCGTCGTCGATCCAGCGCAGCTTGCGCGCGCTCGCGTAGTGATCGAGTTGCGCACGCAGCAGATGCAATAACGGCCGCACGCGCGTCGCCGATGCATGCGCCGGCAGAAACGCCGGCCCCATCGCCGCGAGACCCGCCAGACCCGCGCCACGGAGCAGTTGCAGCAGCACCGTCTCGGCCTGGTCGTCCGCATGCTGCGCGAGCCATAACGTGCGAATGCCGCGCACCGCGCACATGGCGTCGAGCGCGCGATAACGGGCATCGCGCGCGGCCGCCTCGACGCTCACGCCGCTCGCGCGCGACACCTGCACGCGCCGCGCGTCGAATTCGACTCCACACTCGCGGGCGACCGTCTCGCAATGCGCGAGCCACGCATCGGCATGTGGACTCAAGCCGTGATGGACATGCAGTGCGACCACCCGCGACGCGTCCGCGACCCGCACTGCCGCATCGAGCAGAACGCTCGAATCGACGCCGCCGCTGAACGCGACCGCGATGCGCGCGTTCGGAACGAGCGCTTCGAGCGCGGACAGCGCCGCACCGGTCGCCTCGATCACGAGGCGCTCGGTGGGGGTATCGGCGGTGGAGGTCACGTCGTTAGCGCGGGCAACGCTGCTAGGCGAAAAAGATAGACGAGGACAAACGCGCGCGGGCTTATGCGCCCGGCGTCGTTTCCTTGAATTTGCCGTACGCCATCAGCCGTTCGAAACGGCGTTCGCGCAGGTCGTTGGTGCTCATGCCCTGGAACTGACGCAGCGAATCGGCGAGCGCGCGGCGCAACAGCGCGGCCATGCCCTTCGGGTCGCGATGCGCGCCGCCGAGCGGCTCGTTGACGATCTTGTCGATCAGCCCAAGTGCCTTCAGGCGATGCGCGGTGAGACCCAGCGCTTCCGCCGCTTCCGGCGCTTTCGCCGCGCTCTTCCACAGGATCGACGCGCAACCCTCGGGCGAGATCACCGAATAGGTCGAGAATTGCAGCATCAGCACGGTGTCGGCGACCGCGATCGCGAGCGCGCCGCCCGAACCGCCCTCGCCGATGATCGTCGCGATCAGCGGCGTCTTCAGTTCGGCCATCACATACAGATTGCGGCCGATCGCTTCCGACTGGCCACGCTCTTCCGCGCCGATGCCGGGGTACGCACCCGGCGTGTCGACGAACGTGAAGATCGGCAAGCCGAATTTCTCGGCAACGCGCATCAGACGCTCGGCCTTGCGATAGCCTTCCGGCCGCGGCATGCCGAAGTTGCGCAGCGCACGTTCCTTGGTGTCGCGGCCTTTCTGATGACCAATCACCATGCAGGCCTGGCCATTGAAACGCGCGAGACCGCCGACGATCGACTGATCGTCCGCGAAGTTGCGGTCGCCGTGCAGTTCATGAAAATCGGTAAACAGCTCGCTCACGTAGTCGAACGTGTATGGACGCTGCGGATGACGGGCGATTTGCGAAACCTGCCACGGTGTCAGGTTCGCGTACAGATCTTTGGTGAGCTGCTGGCTTTTCTTCGACAGCCGCTCGATCTCTTCCGAAATATCGACGGCCGAATCGTCCTGCACGAAGCGCAATTCTTCGATCTTCGCTTCGAGTTCAGCGATCGGCTGTTCGAAATCCAGAAACGTGGTCTTCATTTGGTTTTAATCCTTGGACTTACCGGGCAGCGCGTATTCTAACCGGGCGCGCCGATATCAAAACCTTTTCTCGGCTATCGATACCATATACACGATAGCTTCTGAATCGGCCGAGTTTCCCGCTGTTCTTCAGCTGTCGACCGGCAACGGATCGAGACTACGCCACATGTACCAGGTGGCGACAGTGCGCCACGGTTCCCAGTTCGCCGCGACCTCGCGCGCTTCGCTGCGCGTGACCGGTTCGCCGCTGAAATAGTTGACGCTGATCGCGCGGATCAGACCGAGATCATCGAGCGGCAGCACGTCGGGACGCGACAGATTGAAGATCAGGAACATCTCCGCAGTCCAACGGCCAATGCCGCGAATCTGCGTGAGTTCTGCGATCACTTCCTCGTCGTCCATCGACGTCCATTTGCCGACATGCAGCGCACCCGACACGAAATGGCGCGCGAGATCGAGCACGTACTCGGCCTTCCGTTTGGACAGACCGCAGGCGTTCAGCTTCTCGAGACCGAGCTTGATGAACTGCTGCGGCACGAGCTTCGGACAGGCGGCTTCGACACGCGCCCACACCGCCTGCGCGGCGGCGACCGAGATCTGCTGCCCGACCACCGAACGCGCGAGCGTGACGAACGGATCGCCGCGGCTCAGCAGATGCACGGGGCCGAATTTCGGAATCAGCTTTTTGAGAATACGGTCGCGCTTGACGAGGTCCGCGCACGCCTTGTCCCAGTACGCGGGACGCGTGACTTCCGGCGCGAGGCCAGCGATCTGCACCGGCACCGCGACTTCGCTAGCGCTGGCTGCTTCGCGGGTTGCGCTAGGCGCGCCAGCCGATGCGGCCGGCACGCGAGTCTTGCGCACCACTTCGCCCGGGTTCGCGTCGCGCGCGAGTTCCTGCACGTCGCCGGCGACTTGGGCCGGCAATGCGCCATTGCCCTTCGCACGCGCGGCGCCGTTCTTCTTCGTGCGTTTCGCGGCCGGCGCATGCACGCCTTCGGCAGACGCGCCGCCCGAGCCATTGAGCAAACGTGTGGCCGGGTTCTTTTTCGTCGCACCGGTCACGGCACCGGCTTTCGCCGCCGCTGCGCCCGCTTTCGACGACGCTTTCTTGAGTGCGCCGCCCGCGCGAGTCGACGCACGCGTCGACTTAGCCGCGGTACGCGGCGCCGCGGCTGCCGCGCTGGTTTCAGACGCCGCGCGTTTAGCCGGCGTCTTCGTGGCCGTTGCCATCCTGCCTCCTGCCTGGCGAGTCGATCAGAGGGAAGTACGAGGTGCGCTCACACGCGCCGCCACTCGGTCAGCCCGCCGGGTTTATCTTCGAGGGCAACACCGGCATCGAGCAATTCGGCCCGGATCCGGTCTGCTGCCGCATAGTCCTTTGCCTGCTTCGCGGCGACGCGCGCTGCGATCTTCGCTTCGATCGCGGCGGGCTCGAGCCCGCCTGCGGCCGCGGCACCCGCTGCCTGCTGCAGGTATGCACGGGGGTCGCGTCCGAGCAACCCGAGCACCGCGCCAAGCGCGCGCAATTGCCGGGCCAGCGCGGGCTCGCGCGTGCGGTTCACTTCGGTGGCCAGTTCGAATAGCACCGACACGGCCACCGGCGTGTTGAAGTCGTCGTTCATCGCCGCCTGGAAACGCTGCGCATACGCTTCGCTCCAGTCTAGCGGAGCGTTGTCGGGCGAGACCTGCTTCAACGCTGTGTATAGACGCGTCAACGCGTTGCGCGCGTCGTCGATATGCACGTCACTGTAGTTCAGCGGCGAGCGGTAATGCGCACGCGCAATGAAGAACCGCACGACCTCTGCATCGTACTGCGCAAGCACTTCGCGAATCGTAAAAAAATTGTTCAACGACTTCGACATCTTCTCATTGTCGATCTGTACGTAGCCGTTGTGCATCCAGTAATTCACGAAGGTGCGACCGGTTGCGGCCTCGCTTTGCGCGATCTCGTTTTCGTGGTGCGGAAACTGCAGGTCCTGGCCGCCACCGTGAATATCGAACTGTTCGCCGAGCAGCGTGCAGCCCATCGCCGAGCACTCGATATGCCAGCCGGGACGACCGCGCCCGTACTTCGAATCCCAGCCGGTATCGGCGGGCTCGCCGGGCTTCGACTGCTTCCACAGCACGAAGTCGAGCGGGTCCTGCTTCGCGTCGTTGGCCGCAACGCGCTCGCCCGCGCGCAGATCTTCGAGCGACTTGCCCGACAGCTTGCCGTAGCCCGCGAATTTGCGTACCGCGTAGTTGACGTCGCCGTCGCTCGCCTGGTACGCGTAGCCGTTCTTCTCGAGCGTCTCGATCATGCCGAGCATCTGCGCAATGAAGCCGGTCGCGCGCGGTTCGAGGTCGGGACGCTCGATGCCGAGTGCGTCCGCGTCTTCATGCAGCGCAGTGATGAAGCGATCGGTCAGCGACTTGATGGTTTCCCCGTTCTCGACCGCGCGGCGAATGATCTTGTCGTCGATGTCGGTAATGTTGCGCACATAGGTTACCTGGTAGCCGAGCGTGCGCAGCCAGCGCTGCACGATATCGAACACCACCATTACCCGCGCATGACCGACGTGACAATAGTCGTACACCGTCATCCCGCAGACATACATCCGCACGACGCCTTCCCGAAGCGGCACGAAAGCTTGCTTGTCACGCGCGAGCGTGTTGTAGATACGCAGAGAATCCATAGAGAACGGTGCGTGGGCCGAAAGAAATCCGCATTGTGCTTCACGAGCGCCGCGACCCGCGAAACGAACAGAGCGGTGGGTGCGTTGCATAGAGCTGAAACCCGCGCACCTCGTGCGGCGATCACACTGCAGACGATACTGTGAACCAGGCGGAGACGGCCGCGAGTGGCGAAAAGACAGTCGGCGGTTCGACGGAACGCGCAGACCTTTTGTTAGAATGGCTCGGAGTATAACACCCGGACCTGAGCCTATGAAACACTCCAGCGGCCGCGCGCGCAGCGCTGCGGCCCTCGCCGCGACTGCGTTTCGCGGCATTGCAGGCAGCGTTGCTTTCGACGCGGCGCGCACCCTCGCGTGGCGCGTCGCCGTGGCTGCCGCGCTTGCCGTCGTGCCGGTCGCCGGCGCTTATGCACAGAAGGCCGCGGTGATGCCGCAAGGTCCCGCGGTGCGCGACAACACGCCGGAAATCGACGCGTCGATCGAGCAGCAAAACTGGCGGGCCGCGCTGACGCAGCTCGATGCACGCATCGCGTCGAATCCGCACGACGCGCAAGCCAGATTCAAACGCGGTACGGTGCTTGCGCATCTTGGCCGCGACGACGAAGCGATCACCGCCTTCACGGAACTCACGCAGCTCTACCCCGAACTGCCCGAACCGTACAACAATCTGGCATCGCTGTACGCGAAGCATGGTCGCCTGAGCGAAGCGCGCGCCGCGCTGGAAACCGCCACCCAGGTCAATCCGAACTACGGGCTCGCATACGAGAACCTCGGCGACCTTTATCTGCGCATGGCCGATGCCGCATATCGCCGCGCGCAAGGTCTCGGCAAGGCCAGCGCGACGACCTCGCAGCGTCTCGCGGACATCCAGAAAATCGTCTCGCCCGCGCCTGGCCGCACGCGCTCGCCAGCGCCGCCCGCCGCCACGCAACAGAACGACTCCACCGGCAGCGCCGCGTCAAACCTGACGCAGACGCCGAGCTTCCAGTTCGGTGGCACGAACGGTTCGCTCGCGATGCCGCCTTACATCGCGCCGTCGCGCTAAGACCTGCTTCACTGCTCCCAAGCCAGTTTTTTCCAACCCGAGGATCTTCATGAAATGGTTGATGTTGGCGCTCGGCAGCGCCGCCCTGATCGCAACCGCCCCTGCCTTTGCGCAGGCCGGCTCACAGGCCGCTCATCCGTCGGTGCTGCTGAAGACGTCGGAGGGCGACATCCGCGTCGAGCTGTATCCCGAGAAGGCGCCAAAGACTGTCGCCAATTTCCTCGACTACGTGAAGGCCGGCCAGTACAGCGGCACGATTTTTCATCGCGTGATTCCTGGCTTCATGATTCAGGGCGGCGGCTATACGCAGAGCTTCGCGGAGAAGCCGACACGCGCGCCGATTCCGCTTGAAAGCCGCAACGGTCTGAAGAACACCGCGGGTACGATCGCGATGGCGCGCACCAGCGACCCGAATTCGGCCACCGCGCAATTCTTCATCAACACGGTCGACAATGCGAATCTCGACTACCCGAATCCGGACGGCAACGGCTACGCGGTGTTCGGCAAAGTCACGAGCGGCATGGACGTCGTCAAGCGCATCGAGGCGAGTCCGACCACCACGCGCGGGCCGATGAGCGACGTGCCGCAAAAGCCGATCGTGATCCAGTCGGCGACCGTGGTCAGCAAGCAATAACGACACTCATGACCGCGCGCGCGAATGCACGTGGCCAACACGCTACGAGCGCATCGATGCGCGAGCGCGCAACCCACGCCCCGGCACGGTCTGCACTTTGTACATCACCGTGCGCCGCGCTTTTATCCACCCTGTTCATCGAAGGAATTCATCATGGTTGAACTGCATACGAACCACGGCATCATCAAACTCGAACTGGACGCCGAAAAGGCGCCGAAGTCGGTCGAGAACTTCCTCAACTACGTGAAGGCCGGCCACTACGACAACACGGTGTTTCACCGCGTGATCGACGGCTTCATGATCCAGGGCGGTGGCTTCGAACCGGGCATGAAGCAGAAGCCGACGGCCGAGCCGATCACGAACGAAGCGAACAACGGTCTGAAGAACGTGAGCGGCTCGGTCGCAATGGCACGCACGAACGACCCGCATTCAGCGACCGCGCAATTCTTCATCAACGTGAACGACAACGACTTCCTGAACCACTCGTCGCCGACGCCGCAGGGCTGGGGCTACGCGGTGTTCGGCAAGGTCGTCGAAGGCATGGATGTCCTCGAGAAGATCAAGAAGGTCAAGACCGGCTCGAAGGGCTTTCACCAGGACGTGCCGGTCGACGACGTGGTGATCGAAAAGGCCGTGGTCGTCGACTAAGCGATAGCGCACGCGTCGACCCGTTTTAACCGAAATCAGGCACCTTCAATGCTGCAAGAGACGCCGCTGCGAAGCGTCGCCGCGGGCGTGCCAGGAGAGGGCGAGCGCCCGCACGCCGCACGCCCGTTTTTCTGTCTCTCCGATCTGCACCTGAGCGACACGATTCCGCGCACGGTCGCCGCGTTCGAGCACTTCGTGCGCGTCACCGCCGAAGCGGCGGACTCGGTGTTTATCCTCGGCGATCTGTTCGAGTACTGGGTGGGCGACGACATGCTCGCGGAGCCGTTCGTCGCGCGCATTGCGGCATTGCTGCATACGCTGTCCGAGCGCGGCATCGCGCTCTACATCATGCACGGCAACCGCGATTTTCTGCTGAGCAAGCGTTTCATGAAAGCGGCCGGCGCGATCTGGCTGCCCGATCCGTTTGTGATCACCGCATTCGGCACGCGTATCGCGCTCGCGCATGGCGATGGCTTGTGCACCGCGGATCGCGGCTATCAATTGTTCCGGCATTTTGCGCGCAACCGTTTCGCGCAGATGCTGTTTCTCGCGTGGCCGTTACGCTGGCGCCAGAAACTCGCCGAGAACATGCGCGCGAAAAGCGACCAAGGCCGCTCGCGGCCGGTTTCGCCGAAGTACGACGTGACGGCGGCGGCCGTGGCCGCATTATTCAAGTCGTCGAAAACGGCGACCATCATTCATGGGCACACGCACCGGCCGGCGCGGCATCGCGAGCCGGGCGGCACGCGCTGGGTTCTGCCGGATTGGGATCTCGACCATGGCAAACG
>NZ_DASXHN010000528.1:0-2312 GCF_036488505.1 Paraburkholderia sp.
CCCGCAAAAAGCGAAGCCCGTCAACGTGTTGACGGGCTTTTCCGGAAAGACGCGGGTTCGAACCGCCGCCAGTTGATAACCGCCAATCGCTAGCTGCCAAGCGTCGGCTGCGCTGCTCTGTGCGGCACCCTCGACAGCAGCGGCCCCAGCCCTTCGGCGAAAGTCAGGTGCGAGATAACCGCGTCCCGAAGCTTCTGATACGGAAGTGCTGCAAGCATCGCGGTTTGCACCGCGGCCATCACTTCTCCCGCCTCCGCGCCGAGCATCGTGAAACCGACGATACGATCATCGTTCGCATCGACGAGCACCTTCATGAAGCCGTGCGCTTCGTCGGTCGCTTCGGTGCGGAGCACGTTGCTCATCGGCAGGGTTGCGACGCGGACCGCAATGCCATTGCGTTGCGCATCGCTTTCGTTCAATCCCACCCGGGCGAGCGGCGGATCGGTGAAAAGCGTGTACGGAATCAGTCGATCGGTTGTCGACCGGTTTGCTCCGGCCATGTTGTCGCGCACGATTCTGAAGTCGTCCACCGATACATGGGTGAACTGGGGGCTGCCCGCCACTTCGCCGATTGCCCAGACGTTCGGTACGGAAGCCCGTAACCGGTCGTCGACGCGAATGTAGCCGCGTTCGTCGAGCTCTATGCCCGCGTGCTCCAGACCGATCCCGGCCGTGTTCGGAATGCGGCCCAACGCGACCAGGATGTCGCTGCCATCGATCGTCTGCTCGCCTGACGCGGTGCGCAGCGCGATGCGCACTTGCGTTCCGGAGTGGCCTTCCACATTGATCGCTTCAGCATTCACCACGACATCGATACCCTCGGCGCGCAGAATACGCAGCATCTCATCGCTCACGTCCGCGTCTTCGCGCGCCATCAAACGGGCATTGCGCTCGACGATCGTCACGCGGCTGCCGAAGCGGCGATACGCCTGCGCCATTTCGATGCCGATATAGCCGCCACCGAGCACGATCAGATGCGACGGCGCGTAGTCGAGCTCGAGCGCGCCGATATGAGTCAGCGGTTGCGCTGCGCGGAGTCCCGGCACATCGGGAATCGCCGCATGGGTGCCGGTATTCACCACGACCCGGTTGCCGCTCAACGTGCGTGTGCCGCCGTCGTTCAGTTGCACCTCGATCGTCCTCGGCGCGGCGAAGCGGCCGGTTCCCATGATCAGTTCAGCGCCGCTCGATGCATAAGCGTCGATATGAAACGATGCTTCTCTTTCGACCATTCCGCGCTTGCGCTCGCGCACCTTTGCCATGTCGACGGTCACGGGACCCGTCGTCATGCCGAAGTCCGCTGCATGTCTGGTCAGATGCGCGACACGCGCGCTCCAGATTTCATTCTTGCTGGGCAAACAGGCGACCGCAGGGCACGAGCCGCCTACCCATTGCCGTTCGACCACGGCGACGCGTTGCCCCGAGCGCGCCAGATGCCACGCGAGCAGCTTGCCGCCCTGACCACTGCCGAGAATCAATGTGTCGAAATGTTCTACTTCTGACATGACATCCTCCAAATGACTGAATGACCTGAAAGTTCGTGTGTGCGCGACCGGCGGCGAGCGGCGGCATGTTGCCGACCTGTGCCTGCGCTCGCCGGCGCGCTGTTACTTGACCGGCGGAAAGTCGACGTCGGTATCGTTGATGCGGTTGAACGTGTTGGTGAAAATGGTCATCGCGATCGTCAGCGAGATCTCCGCCAGTTGCGTGTCGGTATAGCCGGCCGCGCGAATCGCCGTGACCTCGCTTTCGCTGATCGTGCCGCGCGTGGTCTGCAACAGCAGCACGAAGTGAATGAGCGCGTCGCGTCGCGTGTCGCCGGTGGCCTGGCCTGCGCGAATCTGCCTGAGCGTTTCCGGCGACAGGCCCGTCAGCTTGCCGAGCATCGCGTGCGCGGCCACACAATAGTCACAACCCGTCTGTTCGCTCACGAGCAGCTTGATGGTTTCCAGATCCTGCTTGCTCAGACTGCTGGAGGCGAGCGCGCCTTCCGCATCCAGCGCGGCGTTCAACGTTGCGGGCGCCAGATGCCCTAGCGCCGCGAACAGATTCGGCACGCTGCCGCCGGCGATTTTGCGAACCCGTGCGTAGACATCGGCAGTGGCGCCAGTGGCGTTCGTAACAGCGGGGATAGCGATGCGGCTCATGGTTCACCTCATTCGGTGGTGGTTAGGAGCCTCCACTTTAGAGTTGCGGCATGATCCTGTTGAGTCTTAAGATTGCCAATATCATGCTCAAAAGTATCAAGCGCGAGTAGGTCCGCGTACACCCGAGGTTAAGCCCGAGGTTAAATATGTCACCCCCACTCGATT
>NZ_DASXHN010000457.1:0-5166 GCF_036488505.1 Paraburkholderia sp.
CTGGCGGTGCTGCCGTATCTGTATTTCGGCCGCAAGCGCTGGGTGCTCGGGTCGCTGATCGCGGTCATGCTGGTCGCGTCGGTCACGATCGCGCTCTACCATACCGACCCGACCGTCGATTACATGGGCTATACGTTCTCGATCCACAACCAGGACGCCAAGGTCGCCAATCTGAACATCCGCTACGAATGGCTGTGGCCGCGCGCGCTCACGTATTTCGAACAGAGCCCGATCGTCGGGCTCGGCTTCGGTTCGTTCGACGATCACATCGGCAGCCTTGCGTCGTACTTCCATCTGTTTGCCGTGCCGTCGAACGTCGTGGTCGAACACAGCGACTCTCACGCCCACAACTCGTACCTGAACATCCTCGCCGAACTGGGCGTGGTCGGCCTGACGCTGATGCTCGCGTTCTTCTGGAAGCTGATCGACTGGAGCAAACAGGGGGCGGCATTCTCCGCGCTGGCTGACGGCGGCCGAAACTTTGCGGCTTACCGGTTCGTCGAGATTTCGTCGGTTTGCCTACTCGTGATGTCGGCCACCGAACACCGGCTAGTCACGCCGTCGAATGTGCTGATTCTTTCCCTGGTCATCTCGCTTCTGATCGCGGCGCGGCCGCTGACGGCACGGGTTCCCGGGTTCGATCCGCGGGTGCTGCGCAAGACGGCGGTCGTCGCGCAGCGCCCGGCTCAGGGCGTGACGTCGGCAAGACGATCCGCTTCGACCGATAGCGGCTCGCTCGCCTGATACGGCAGAAACTGTTCGACGCACGCGTACGGGAGCCGCGAATCGACGAAACTGGTCAGCGCTTTCTTGAAATTCTCCGATGAAAAGCGCTCGGCATTCTTGCGGCACTGACGAGGGTCGAAAACACCCCGATTCATTTCGAAGCGGTTCACCGCTTCGAGCAACGAGTCGGTCGTCTGCTCGCCGAAAAATACCCCGGTCGCACGTTCGAGCGGCAGGCCCACCACGGATTCGAGCGCGCCGCCTCTGCCGAACGCGATCACCGGCGTGCCGCACGCCTGCGCCTCCACGACCGAAATGCCGAAATCTTCTTCCGCCGCGAACACGAATGCGCGAGCGCGCCGCAAATGGTCGATCAGAACCTCGGACGGCTGATGCCCGAGGATTTGTACGTTTTCACCGGCAACGGCCCGGATTTTTTTCATCTCCGGACCGTCGCCGATCACGACCAGCTTGCGCTGCGGCGTCTGCGAAAACGCCTGCACGATCAGATCGATACGCTTGTAAGGCACCATGCGCGATGCGGTCACATAGAAATCCTCTTTGTGCGTACCGAGTGTCATATTCGCGAGATCGACCGGCGGATAGATCACTGTCGCGTCGCGTTGGTACGCTTTGCGAATACGCCGCGCAATGAATTGCGAATTGGCGAGCAGATAATCGACGCCATTAGCCGAGCGCGAATCCCAGCCGCGAATGTAGTGCAGCAGTACCCGTGCGAGCGCGGAGCGTAAGCCCTTGTCCAGACGGGATTCCCGCAGGTACTGATGCTGCAGGTCCCACGCATAGCGGATCGGCGAATGAATGTAACTGATATGCACCTGGTTCGGCCCGGTCAGCACGCCTTTGGCGACCGCGTGCGAGCTGGAAATGACGAGATCGTAGCCTGACAGATCGACCTGCTCGATCGCAATCGGCATCAATGGCAGATAGGCGCGATAGCGCCGCCGCGCGAACGGCATCTTCTGGATAAACGACGTACTGACGGACTTCCCCTTCACGCACTCGCGGTCTTCGAGAAAATCCACAATCGAGAAGATGTCCGCATCGGGGAAACATTCGATGATGTTCTTCAATACTTTTTCGGCGCCCGCCGACACTACTAGCCAATCGTGAACAATAGCGACTTTCACTTCGACCTCCCTGTGACATTCCAACCGCACCCCGACGAACCTGCTTCGCACTGCACTGCGTCAATCATCCTTGCCAGCCTGCGCCTGGGTACGCAGCCCGCACGCGACGCGAACCCGTGCCAGTGCCCGCTCCGCTCCCGGCAGCAGACCAATGAGTTCGAGGCGGATCATCACGCTTAGCAAAATCACCGCCAATGTCCCCTCACCGATCACCCGCGCAGACGCCATGCCCATCGCGCCGAAGTGAGGCGCGAGCGCCAGTGCCGAGCACAGGTTGACCAGCCCCGAGGCCACGCCGGCAATCGCGAGCAAACGGTCCTTCTTGCGCGGCACGAATACATAGAACGCGACGAACTCGTTGAACGCCGCGAACGGAAACATCCATGCGAATACTTGCAGCACGTGCGAGCTCGGTTCGAATGCGGGACCGAGAATCAAAGGCAGCACGAACGGCGACAGCGTGAGCGCACCGCAAAAAACCAGCATTCCGTAGCCGAGCAGCAACGTGGCGCCATGACGCGTCGTCACGTGCGCGCCCTCTTTGTCGCCGTGCGCGAGTTGCCGGGTGATCGTCGGAATAAAGACTTGCGACGCCGGGCCCATCAGGCTCAAACCGATCGTCGCGAAACGCTCGGCCGCGCCAAAGTAGCCGACCTGCGCGGGCGTGGACAGCAGCGTCAACAGATAGGTCGACGATGCGGTGAGCACGACCGAGCCGGACGAATAGCAAAACAGCATCGTCGAGTTGCGCACGAGCGGCGCGATACCCGACAGGCTCAGACGCGGCAAGCCGAGCTGCCACGTGGTCAGGCCATATGAAATGATCGAAGACGCCACGCCGGCAATCAGCAGACTCGCCAATACCCATACCGCGTCACCCGGACCCTTGACGAAGGTCAGGACCAGCACGAGGCTTACCGCGAAGCCGAACACCTCGATCATGATCGGCGTTCGGAAGTGCTGACGCCCCTGAAACAGCCAGCCGAGATTGAGCGCCGAAACGATGCCGAGCACGGTCGCGAGCAAACCGATCAGCGGCCGCTCGGACAAGACGGGCGAGCTGAATGTCGCCACTATGCCGATCACGCCACCGGCGACAGCCAGCAGCAGCCGCGCGCTCACCTGTAGTGAATAGATCTGGTTGCATTCCTGCGCGGTGTGCGCTTTCGACACCTCCCGCATCCCGACGTACGTGAATCCGTAGCTGACGAGCATCCAGATCACGTTCATCAGCGACATCGACGCCAGCACCCGCCCATACTCGGCCACGCCAAGCACACGGCCGTAAAACGGCACGACGATGATGAGGTACACGTACCTCATCAGGTATCCGCCGTACACAAATGCGATGACGTTGGCGCTCGCTCGTCGACTCATGCCGCCCTCCGTGGCTCCCACCTTCAGCGCCCGGCCGCGCGACGACGCGCTAGCGGGTTGGCGATATAACGCACGGCGAAATCGGACAGCGGCGAATAAGGCACGAGACACAGACTCGAAAGCACGAGCGTGCCAAGCTTTTTCTTCAGACTCCAGAATGGATTCGCGACGATCGTGTGCAGATAGTTGCCCGAGTCGCGTAACATCCAGCGCCAGCGCGAAAACAGCTTGGCCCGATAGACACTGGAACAGAACGTCGCTTTCTCATGCGAAAAGTCGAGAAATGCCGGTGGAAGTTCTATGTCCAGCCGGTCTCTCGCAATGTTCCTCAGAATGGCCCAACGCATATTGAACGCACGCGGCGCTTTGGTCAGTTGTTCCGAGTTGGCGAACGACACCGTTTCGCTGCCCGCGTTATGCACGCGATAGCCGCCTAACGACTTCGGTACGTTTGCAATCGGCCCGGTCAGCGCAACCCCGTAAATCGCGTAAAAGTCCGCGCCATAGCGATTCACGCCTTCTTCGGGGACTGGAAAGATTTTCCGCAGCGAGCTGACACGGTAAGCGTTGCCCGACGCGGGCGGCGACGGATAAAGCCACCCTCCGCGCAACAGCCTGCCGCAGTCGGGCGGCGGCTCGCTGTTCGGCACGAACGTGCCAGTCAAGGCGCCGTCGCCGTCCATCACATCCAGCCGGAATTGCACCTTTGCCCACGCGCCGGATTGGAACACCTTCATTACCTCGGATGCCGCGCCCGGATACAACACGTCGTCCGAATCGAGAAAGATCACGAACTCGGTGTCGATAAACCCGATCGCATGGTTGTACGCGGACACCTGACCGCCATTTTCCTTGCAGACCGACAGAATGCGCTTTCCGTACGTTTCCATCAGCGCGCGAGAACCATCGGTCGAACCATCGTCGATCACCATTACCTTGACCGCCGGGTAGTCCTGTGCGAGTGCCGAGTCGATTGCGGCGGCCAGATAGTGCTCGTAGTTGTAGTTGCAAATTGCAATGGTGATCTGTTTCATGATGCCTCAACGCTATCTGTCAGGTTCAATCCACCGGCGCCCGGTGTTCGCAAAGCTTTCGACCTATGGCTACCCCGTTCGTTGCGCGGCGCCGCGCACAACCAGGTAGGCCAGGTGATTGGGCGCATTGTTGCCACCGCCATTTTCGCCCTTCGGTTCGTCATGACTGTCACCGTTCACCTCGTCCGGCACCCGGAAACGCACTTTCATCAGGTCGTTATCCCAACTCACCGCGGTATCGTCGGCGGCGCTCGCGTCGCCACTCAGCGCATCGATGAAATCGGCGCGCACCGCGCCTGAACGCATCGACGTGAGCCCGCCAATGGAAATGGTTTGCCAGCCCGCGGGCGCTCTCACCTGCATCACGAGGTCGTTACCGGAAAGCAGTGCTTTCGCAGCAACGCCCGGGCCACACTGCACCTGTTTCGGGAAGCCCGAAAGCTGGGCGCCCGCTGTCTGACGAAGCACGATCAAGCTTCGACCCGACACGTTGTAAGTTCGCGCGGGCGGGCCACGATGCGTGAGACGGAAAGGCTCATAGCCGTCCCAGTGATAGATCATCGATACATATTTGTTCGGATCGTCCCAGTTCCTGCCCAGCGCCCACACCGCAAGATCAAAGAAGTAGCGAGGCAGGTAGTGCGGATCCTTCATGTATTCGTTGCCGATCTCGGTTTGCCAGATGCCGCGCGCGGGACCGTTTTTCACGTACTGCTGGTACAGCGACTCGAAGTCGGAAACCGGCAGATAGTGCGTGTCTATGTAATCGACCCAATCGAGCATGCGCTGGTTCGATTGTGGGCTGCGGTACTCGAGCCATTGGCGGAAGTTGTCGAGGCCACCCTGGTCCGGCCATCCCCCATAGACCACATACGCGT
>NZ_DASXHN010000479.1:0-6708 GCF_036488505.1 Paraburkholderia sp.
CCGTCTCCGCCATTGTCGCTCCGCCTTCAATCTCTTTGATGGCGCCGATGATTTCAGCTTCCGAAAACTTGCTCTTCCGCGACATACATGCCTCCGTACATCAAGGCATTATCGGCGGACCAATTTTCGGGTTTCACGTCAACGGGAAGTTTCATGTGCTCGCCGGCAACGGTTTGATCGGCGACACCTTCGATGGATTGACTCCCGATGCGGGGGCGCCGCCCCAAGCGACGGATCCAAGCGTCCGCATCTACACGCAGAGTTCGTCATGGCTCTCGATATCCGGTTCATCCGTTCTCATTCCGAGTCTCGGGGATTACTCCGTGCGCAAAGTCGATTCGAGCGGGCTCGTGACGCGCTTTGCTGGCGTCTACGGAAGCGCGTGGCCGTTCGCCGACGGATCGTTCGCGACGTCAAGCCCCATTCTGCCAGTCCGTGTCGTCGTCAGTCCCGACGGATACGATTATACGACGGCACGAAATGACAATAACGATGGAAATGCAAATCGCGTCGTGCGGCTTCGGCGCGCCGACGATACCACTTCGGGTAACGACATTCTCGTGCCGAGCCTCGACGGCTCAGAGGTTTATGAGTTCGACGCCACCGGCAAGCATCTTTACACGCGTGCGAAATACGCGGGCGCGACATCACTCACGGTCGGATACACGGGCGGCTACGTCAGCTCCCTTTCGGACGTTGGCGGTCCGACGACGATCAGTGGTTACGGTACGGGCACGGTGACCATTACGTCGCCGACGGGACAGGCGACGAAGCTTACGCTTACCGGGACATACTTGACGGGTCTCGACGACCCAGCGCTCCACCACACGACATTCGCTTACGATCCAAACACGCATTTGCTGTCACAAATGACCGAGCCGGTCGCCACCAATGTCCACAACTTCGGGTACACGTCGACCGGGCTTCTAACGAGCGATGTCGCACCTGGCGCTGGAGCGGGTTCGCGCCTGACACGCACGGACGGAGCGACGACGGTCGGAATCGACTTCACGACCGCGGAAAGCCGCACGACCACTCACGTCATCGACACGTCTGCGACCGTCGACACGTTCAGCGATTGGAACTTGACCCCCGCAACTTTCACGCGCAGTGAGCAGCGCACGCAGACGACGCTCGCCGCTTCGAATCCCACCATTGACACTTGGTATACCGACTCGGCGCACGCGCATAAGAGCCCCGATGGGACGAGCACGACGACGGGCTACGCGCCTGATCCGCGCTTCGGCATGAACCTCGCGTATGCCACGGCAGTAACTGTCACGACGCCGCAGCACCCTGACACCGGTCCGAAGTGCTTCTCAGGCTATAATGGGATGTGTATTCGTACCTCGCGAACGGCGTCGGGTGGCATGGGCTTTTCTGCGACGAGCGTCACGGACGAGCGATGGGGTAGCTTCAACAACTACGGAACGCATGCCACCTCCACTTGGACGAGCGTCGCGACCGCTGACTGCGCGTCGCCCCCGTGCATTGTCCAGACGAGCTCCGAGCAGCGAAAGATCGTGAAGAACCTCGACAGCTTAGATCGCGTCAAGGTTATCACGTTGCCTCAGAACGACCCTGTCGCGGTCTCGCCCATCAACATTAATTACGGAGTGAACTCGAACGATCTCGGAAAAATCGTTAGCGTCCAGCAAGGCACTCGCACGTACTCCATTCATCACGCCGCGAGCGGCTTCACGAGCTCGATAGACACCCCGCTGCTCGCGCCCGCCCTCACCTTCGACGTCGTCGACGATGACGGTCGCGTGAAGCAACAGACGATCAAGGGAGGCACGCCGCGCGTCGTGGGCTTCGATTACGACGCGAACGGCAACCGGCAACTAGTGACCCTGCCGAAGAATAACGCTCACAATTTCTCGTACAATGGCCTCAATCTGCTAGGCAGCTACGATCCGCCGGCGATCGGCTATTCGAACACGACTTACGATTACGACCTCGATGGATTGATTCGCACTGTCGAGCCACCGACTGGGAACGTCGTAACGAACACTCGCGACGCAGCCGGGCGCGTTTCTCAAATATCTTACGCCCATCCCACGAGCGGTACTATCACAGTCACACTGGGCTATGACCCGGCTACCGGCCAAGCGTGCACGTCGAGTGTCGGTGGTTGCACCGCTACGAACGGGACCGCGAGCTCGGCGGCGGCGACCGTGACGACAATCGACGGATACGACGGTCAGCTCTTGGTTTCGGAGGAGACCAAGCTGTCGACACCATCGGCGTTCGACCACGTCATCCACTACGATTATGACAACGCGCTGCGGCTGGGGGACCGATACGTTGACACCGCCGGCAACTGGACGCAGGCAACATTTCAATATGACAACGACAGCGTCGTTAGCTCAGTGGGCCTTCAAGGCACGACCTTCAACGTCTATCGCGGCGCCAACGGGATGCTCAAGTGTACGAATGTCGGAAGCGTATGCGAGGCATACACCTACGACTCCTACGGGGCCTTGACTGAGCAGAAAGCCGTTGCGGCGGCATGCGATGCTTCCTGCAGTGCATCCGGCACCATTCTGCTCGATATCCAGTACACACATAACGATCCGCTCGGACGCGTGACGGCAAGGCTCGACACAATCGGGACGAATCAGTGCAGCTGGGCATATACCTATAGTACGCAGTTTCCTGAGTGGTTCGGGACTGCCTCGGCGAGCGGAGGTACGAACTGCGGGCCGTACAACCTAACGCAGAGCTACGATTCGGACGGTAACCAAAGTTTCAATTCCTTTTGGTCATACGATGCGCAGGATCGCCTCGGATCGGATGGATACTGGACTTACGCGTACGACGCGCAAGGCAACGTCACGTCAGAGCACGACCCTAGCAACAACTACTACTACTACAGCTACGATCCTGTTGGCAATTTGCGCCATTATGCCGCGGGATCCACAACGGTCGACTATGATGTCGACTATCGAAACAGGCGGATCGGTAAAATCGCTGGCCCTGCGCTTTCTCAAGGCTATTTGTACGACGGCGACCGGGTCATCGCTCACGTGACGAGCGGCGGCGCGGTCGACGCGACGTATGTCTATATCACCAAGCGTAATGTCCCCGATCTCATCGCGATCAACGGTTACACGCTCCGCATGCTCTCCGATGCGAACGGGACCGTTAGACGCGTAGTCATCGCATCGGGTGCGCAGGCCGGACAGCCCGTGGGCGACTACGATTTCGATCCGTACGGTGTCGCAATTGGGTGGCCCAATCCAGCGGGCAGCTGGCCGTCGGCCTGGCAGCCGTTCGGGTTTGCCGGCGGGCTATGGGACGGCGACGTGGGACTCTATCGATTCGGTGCGCGCGATTACAACCCCTGGAAGGGGCGATGGTGGTCAAAGGACCCGATCGGGTTCGCCGGCGGCCTGAACCAGTACGCGTATTGCAACAATGATCCCCTGAACTGCATCGATCCATCAGGCAGGTTTTCGCTGGCGTTGCCGTTGCTGATTCCGGAACTGGGGCTCGCCGGCGCGGAGTTTGGCCCGATCGGTCTTGGGCTGGGCGTTGGCGCGGGCGTGGCGGTAAACGTGGGCATTTATCTGTACCAACATCCGCCGGCCCCCAACAGCTGTCCCGTCACCGCCGGTGATCTTGCGAGCAGTCCATATCGTACGCCCGGAATACCAGCGCCCTCCGACCCCCCAAAGCCAAAGGAGCCGGAAACCCCGAAACCAAACCCTGTAGACATTTGCTATGATGCATACACGGCCGACTCGGCGGAGTGCTACGAACTATACGGCGGCAATCAGACAAAGCTAGCGAACTGCCTTTCCGATGCTACTCAAACATTGAGCAACTGTATTGATAGCGTCTTTGCGTTGTAGCAATGAAGCGGAAGCGGAAATCAACGGCGACCGCGCGGAGGCCTCTGGCTTCCGTCATTACCGAAGTACTGAAGTCGGAGCGAAACAAGGCGGCCGCCGCGCGCAAGCTAATCGCCATTGCCCAAATCCAGTGGGATGAGCGCTGGTTCGCTGATGCGCACGAACTCGCTCTCGCAGCGCTCGCGGTGTGCAGCGCGGGGGCCGACACAAACCGGCAGCGGGTTGGTATCGCGCGCTGGATTGCCTTCAGGTTCCCGAGCCCAGGAAGTTTCCTGAACCTGGGAGATCAATACCAGCGCGCGGGAAACGAACACGCCGCGACTCAATATTGG
Source organism: Paraburkholderia sp. (assembly GCF_036488505.1). Taxonomy (GTDB): domain Bacteria; phylum Pseudomonadota; class Gammaproteobacteria; order Burkholderiales; family Burkholderiaceae; genus Paraburkholderia. Next base: position 4,190 of record NZ_DASXHN010000479.1, read on the forward strand.
CGGCGTGCCCTTAGGCTTGGGCAAGCACAGCGGGATCGGCGAACCATCTCGGGGGCTGATCGGCGCCTCGGTTGTTCGCACATCGTTTTGGACGATATTGATGAAGCGATCGACCAACAGCATTATGACGCTATGGGATATGAGGACGGACGTCGCATGGTCGCGGAATATGCCGCAAAAACCCGCCGTAAGGGACGATGGCGCGATCTGGAGACGTTGACTCGTCTTCGTCTTCGCCTAGCGCTGAGCGCGGAGGACCGCGCGGAGGTCAAGCGAGCCGCGCGCTCTCTGGCAGGGCTCACATCAGATCCCGCAGGCTACGCACTTGTGGCTGAGGGTTACGCGTTCAGCGAGAACCCAGCACTGGCAAAGCGCTTCTTCAAGCTCGCGATGCATGGGGCGTGGGCCGCCGGCCTAAGTAGCGTTTATGCTCGTGCCATCACGGCATTGACCACAACTCACAAGAATAAGATTGGCGAATGATGGCGAGAGCTATTTCGCTGTTGGCAGGTCTCCCCATCTTGATGATTTCTTTGCCTTACGCGGCCTTGGCTGGCTGCGGGGCTCGTACACTTCCAGCTGAGCGGGTCTGTCCTCCGGCGCAGGCCATGTGTGCCGGGGCCTGCGCTGCTCTCAACAAAGATCCAGAGAATTGCGGCGCATGCGGGAACCTTTGCGCGCACGGTACCGTGTGCTCTGAGGGAGATTGCGCCACAAACTGTGGCAGCAACGCACTGCAGTGCGGGCAATCGTGCGTCGATCCGAACGTCGACCCCGATAACTGTGGGGACTGCGGTTTGACCTGTCCTGCCGGCGAAGCGTGCGTCGGAGCAACATGCTCATCGACTTGTGCCGGTCAACAGGTGCTCTGCCTGCTCGACGCCGGGTTGGCATATTGTGCGAATACCGAAAGCGACAACAAGAATTGCGGAGCGTGCGGGACGGCGTGCGGGAGTGAACTCGCCTGCGTGAACGGGACATGCTCGTCCACATGCGCTGCGGGCCAGTCGCTCTGCGACGGCGACGCCGGCTCCTCCTGCGCGACCACGTCGAGCGACAACGCGAACTGCGGATCCTGTGGCGTCGCCTGCCCGAAAGGGACCGCATGCAAACAGGGAGCATGCGCGCTCGAATGCCCGGTTGGAACGACGGATTGCAATGGAACCTGCATCAATACCGAGTCGAGCGTTACCGACTGTGGCGGGTGCGGAATCGCATGCGAGCAAAGCGCGTGGTCTTACGCGTGTATTCACGCCCGTTGTGTGGTGACACTCGCGGCGCTTCAAAAATCGCCCCAAGCGATCGCCGTCCAATCGTCGGACGTGTTTTGGGTAGATCAGGGTGACAGCAATCAACCCGACGGCGCAATCATGTCGGTTTCCGCCATTGGAGGCATCCCCACGACGATCCATTCCGGCGACGCGAGCCCAATCTCCTTGGCGATTGGCTCGACCGCCTATTATTGGGTTGCGTCAGCCAGCGGGTTCAACAACGTGATTTACACCGAGCCCCAGGGGACAAGCACGGTCACATCGTTACCGAACTCCTCTTTTGCGCATGCAATCGTCACCGATTCCGTCGACATTTTCTGGACCGCGCCAGAGACCGTTCAAGGTTACGTCATGTCGGAGCCAGTCGGCGGAGGTGCGGCACTGACGCTCGCGACAGGAAAAGCACCGTATGCGATTGCCGCGGATGCGACTCACATCTTTTGGACCGACGTAAGCGACGGCACTGTCAACCAAATGTCGAAGTTAGGCGGAGCGGTTACCGTATTAGCCTCGAATCAGTACCAGCCGCAAGCCATTGCGACCGACGGCTCCAACGTTTATTGGGTGGATACTGCCTATCAGGGCTCCGTCATGCAAACGCCAATCGGTGGCGGAGCCATTACGACGCTTGCGTCGTCGCAGTCTTACCCAGCGGCGGTGACGACCGACGGCGCGAGCGTTTACTGGGCGAACGAAATCAGCGGTGGCGTGAACAAGGTGCCCGTGGGCGGTGGTACCGTGGTGGAACTCGTTCCCAATATCGACGCGATCGGAGTCGCGGTTGACTCTGGGAGCGTCTATTTTCTACAGGGTAATCTGAGCGGAATCGTTGGGAAGGTCACTCCAAAGTAGCAGTATCAAGTCAATGTGTTTGTGCCGAACGGACAAAGACGTTGAAGTCGCAGGCGGACTCGAATACGCGTGCAGCATGCCCAACCTCAGAACCGCGCTCGAGAAGCTTGCCGCCGACTTCGCCGAAGCCGCCGTCGCCGCGATCCAACATGCGTCCCTCAATGACATCGCAGGCGTCACCCATTCGCGCTCTGGAGCTGCGCCGGCTCATCGTTCGCCGGGAGCTGTGCGAGCGCCGCGACCGAGCAAGGGCGCTCGCCGCCATCGCCGATCCGGCGCCGACATCGCGAAGGTGACAGGCGCGATCGTCGCGCTGCTCCAGAAGCACCTTGGCGGTTTGCGCGCGGAACAGATCCGGGCCGCGTTGGGCATCAGTAAGCCGGAGCTCCTCAGCCC
>NZ_DASXHN010000485.1:0-11290 GCF_036488505.1 Paraburkholderia sp.
CGGCGAACTGACGCATCAGATGAACGGCATTCAGGCCACCTATTTCATCCCGTTCGCCGCGTTCATCACGGCCGTGCTGCTGTACTGGGCCATCTGCCTCGTGATCGAAGGCGGCAGCGGATTACTGTCGAGATTCGCCGAGGAACGCAGAGCATGAACATTTCCAACGACGTGCCGCTCACCGTGCTGCGCGCGAGCGGCGCGGCCAGCGCATCGTCCGGGCTCGCGAGCGGCGCGGCGAGCCCGGCGGCGCAGACGGTCCTGCAACTGAACGGTATTTCGAAGTCGTTCGGCGAGAACCACGTGCTGCGCGATGTCTCGCTTACCGTGCACCAAGGCGAGACCGTGTGCCTGCTCGGACCTTCGGGTTGCGGCAAATCCACGCTGTTGCGCTGCGTGAACTGGCTGGAGATTCCCGACGCCGGCACGGTTCACGTGTCGGGCCGGCGCATGGGCGTGCGCGAGGGCTCGTCGATCAAGATGAACGATGCCGAACTGGCGCGTTCGCGCGCACGCATCGGCATGGTGTTTCAGCATTTCGCGCTGTGGCCGCATCTGACGGTGCTGCAAAACGTGATGGAAGCGCCGCTGCACGTGCTCGGGCTTGCGCGCGACGAAGTGCGCGCGGACGCCGAGCGCCTGCTGGAGCGCGTCGGCCTTGTGGACAAGATGGATGCCTTTCCGTCGCGGCTGTCGGGCGGGCAGAAGCAGCGCGTGGGCATCGCGCGGGCGCTCGCGATGAAGCCGGACATCCTGCTCTTTGACGAACCCACCAGCGCGCTCGACCCGATGCTCGTCGGCGAAGTGCTGAACGTGATGCGTTCGCTCGCGCAGGAAGGCGCGACGATGGTGATCGTCACGCACGAGATGGAGTTCGCGCGGCAAGTGGCGAGCCGCGTGGTGTTCATGGACGCGGGACAGGTGATCGAGAGCGCGCCGCCCGCGCAGTTTTTCGGCGCACCGCAGACGCCGCGCGCGCGACAGTTTCTCGCGCGCTTTCGCTCGCCGCATCAGCCAGCCGACGACTGGAGCGCGTCTGCCGAACCCGCCTGACCTTGACGCTCCTCGCGGCCCGCATGCGCCGCGATGAGCGTGAGCGGATTCACCGCGGCGCAACCATGTCCGCGGCCTGCTTCACTTCGCCGTCCTTGTACTTGCCCCAGGTCTGCGCCAGTTCGCTCATCGAGCGAGGATCGCAATCGTATTCGGGCAACGTGTCAGCATCCCAGTGACCGAAGCGATCGACGCCGCGCACCAGCGTCGCACGACGGCGGCCCGTGGCCGATCGCACATGCGCCGGCACATAAAAGAACGCAAAGCCGATGCGCCGGTCGTCCGAACGATTCGGCAACGAGCTGTGCGCGGTGCGCTCGTGATGCATCGAGAATTCGCCGGGCTGCAGCGGCATTTCAACCGCCAGGTTTTCGTCGATGCCGACGAGCGTCTGGCCCTTCGCGAGCATGTTGTCCTTCGCATAGGTCTCGACGTGCTTCAGGTCCGGTCCGCGGTGCGAGCCGGGCAGCACGCGCAGCACGCCGTTGACCGAAGTCGCCGGCGTCAGCGCGACCCATACGGTGACTTCCTCGTGCGGCGTCAGCCCGAAATACGTCGAATCCTGATGCCACGACACGTAGCGCGGATCGCGACCGTTCTTCGCGAAGATCGACGCGCCGAACAGCATGATGTCCGGGCCGATCAGATCCTCGACCGCATCGAGAATGGCCGGGCGACGCGCAAGCTCGACGATCGCCGGCAAGGCCAGATGGCCCTTGATTTTCAGCGTTCTGTTCACGTCCTCGCCCGAGGACGCCTCATACCGTTCGATGATGCGGCGATACTCGGCCGCCTCGTGCGCGTCGATCGCGCGCATCGGATAGACATAGCCGTGCTGCTTGAAGTGCGCGATCTGCGCTTCGGTCAGATGCTTCGTCATGGATGTTCCTTTGAATGGGCTTTGATCGGAAAGACGCTTGCTCGTCCGGCAACGGGTCACGCCCCGCACGGACACTTACCGCATCAATTCGTGCACCGCGCGCGCGACGCGCAGCACGCCTTCGTCCGCGCCGCGCGAGCCGATCACGGACACGCCGACCGGCGCATCGTCGATGCGCGTCCACGGCATGCTCACTTGCGGCAAGCCCGCGAGGCCCGCGACGCACAGCATCTGCTGCGCATGCGCGCGAGCGCGATCGACCGTTTGCGCCGCTGCATCGGCGCGCGGCGCGCAACCCGGCACGGTCGGCACGAGCCAGTACGTGCGTTGCGGCAGCGCTTCGGCCATCGCGCGGATAGCTTCGATGCGCACCTGCTGCGCGTGCGCGATCTGCTCGCGCGTGATGGTCAGGCTCATCGCGAAGCGCGCGCCGACGTCCGCGCCGAAGCTTCCGGCATGCTCGCGCGCCCACGCTCCGTATCGCTGCGCGATTTCCGCCGCTTGCAACACGCGGAACGCCTGCGCCCAGTCCGCGAGCGATGCGTCGGGCGCGACGAAGCTCACGCGCTCGCCGAGCGCCGCAAGCGCTGCGTCGAAGCGCGTCGCGACACGCGCATCGGCACAGGCGAGCAGGTTGCGCGGCACGTGAACGGCGAACGCATCGTCGTCCGCTGCGACGACGCTTTGCGCCAGCACCTCGAACGTGAGCGCGAGGGTGCGCGGATCGCGCGCGAACCAGCCGACGGTGTCGAAGCTGTGCGCGAGTGTCAGACATCCGTCCGCCGCGATGCGGCCGTGCGTGGGGCGCATGCCCCAGACGCCGCAATAGCTCGCGGGCAGACGTACGGAGCCGCCGCAATCGGTACCGAGCGCGATGTCCGCATGGCCCGCGGCCACCGCCACGACCGAACCGGACGACGAGCCGCCCGGAATGCGCGCCGGGTCCGCCGGATTCACCGGCGTGCCGTAATGCGCGTTGACGCCGGCGAGGCTGTAGGTCAGTTCGTCGGTGACGGTCTTGCCGATCCACTGCGCGCCTTCTTCCAGCAGCGCGCGAACGGCGAGCGCGGTGCGCACGGCGACCGGCTGCTGTTCGCGCCAGACGGGATTGCCGCCGCCGGTGCGCAACCCGGCGATATCGAACACGTCCTTCACCGCGAGGCGAAGCGTCCCGAGCCGCTCGCCGGTGCGCGGCGGCAGCGCGGCGGGCGGCAGCGCGCCGAAGCCGTCGGCGACGAACGCGCGATGCAGGCCCGGTTGAAGCAAGTCTTTGCGCATCATCACGGGTCCATCCAGCTCACATGAGCGGCGACCACCCGCCATTGACCGTCGATGCGCGCCCACGTCTGCGACTGACGCCCGATGCGCGGCTCGCCCGCGCGCGAGAAGGTGATGTTCGCCACCGCGAAGTCCATGCCGAAGCTCGTTACCGACCGGTCGATGATCGTGCGCGCCAAGCCCTTGCCCGGGCGCTGCGCGCGAAATTCGCGGATGGCGTCGTAGCCTTGCAGGTTTTCGGTCGCGCCGTAGCGCAGCGTGTGCGGGCTTCTCAAGAACAGCGTGTCGAGGACGGCAACGTCGTTGGTCGTCAGCGCGCGCTCGTAGTCGTCGAACGCGGCTTCGACCGCCGCGAGCGTGGCCGGATCGTTGATCGGTTCTGCGCTCATGCGGCGTCACCGGAAAGGCTTTTCAACGCGCGCGCGAACAGTTCGGGCGGCGCCGCGTACAGGCCTCGTCCGAGCAGGCCCGCGCGTCCGTCACCGCCGATCATCGCGATGGCGGCGAGCGGCGCGATCCCTTCGCGGGCGACGCGCGCGGCATCGAGCACGCCGGGCAGCCGCATGAACGCGGGATGCGGTTCCGTGTGAATGCGCGCCTGCCGCTCGCGCCAGCCGGCGGGCAGAAACGCGTCGAACGCCTGCGCCGGTTCCGGCGCGAACGCGAGCGCCTGCGCGCCGAAACCCGCCGCATCGATCACGCCGCTATCGCCGGTCAGCGGCGCCGCATCCGTCTGCTGTCGCGGATCGATGCGCGGTCCTTGCGGCGCGCGCGCATCGGCTGTGATCCAGCGCGACGGCGCGCCGGAAAGCCGGATGCCGACGCGCTCGCCGTTGCCCGCCAGCGCCACCACGAGCGTCGACGAAGCATCGCTCGCGCGTGGCGCCGCCGACAGCATCAACGCGCACGCGGCCATCCACAGCGTGAGGAAGAACAGCGGCGTCTGCGCGAGCATCGCGTCGATCTCGACGACGGATGCAGGCGCGATGCGCGAAGCGAGCAGCCCGCGCAATGCGGCGGTGGCGGCCGTGGTGCGCGCATGCAGGTCGTCGCCGCCATCGAGGCCGGTCTGCGCCAGCGTGAGCAGATCGAGCGGGCCGCGCGCGAGTGCCGCGTCGAGCGCGGGCGCGAGCACTTCGTCGCGCCACTTCATGCGCTCGACGACGCGCGGGTCGCGGCCGCCGAAACGAATCTGCGGTCCTGCGCCGCTGCCCAGCAAGGACCACGCGCGCGCGCCGGGATCATTCGCGTCGTTCACTTCGACGAGCATCGTGCGCGGCGAGATCACGGCCGCGAGCGGCGTCACCGCGCCGTACGACTGTGCGCATTCGAGCCGCACCTCGCCTTGCGCGATCAGCCGTTCGGCGTGCGCTTCGTCGTTCGCCCAGCCTTCGTACAGGCAGCACAGGACCGCCGACGAACGCACCGGCGCGGACGGCTCGCGCGGATCGTCGAACGGCGGCCCCGCATGCAGCAGCGTGAAGTCCGGCAGACGCACCGCGTCGCGCGCCGCCACGACTGCGCGCCATTGCGGACGCACCGCGTGAACGCGGCGCAGCGCGCGTGCGTTGGCATCGTCGGCGCGCATGGTCAGCGGGCCGCGAAGTGGAACAGTCCGCGCAGGCGCGACCACAGCATCTTCCAGAACAGATTGCCGACGTCGAGCGGCGCATTGAGTGCATTCGGCACATTCGGAACATTCGGCGTTTGCGCGCGCGCAGCCGGACGCGCTTCGACGCGCGTTTGCAGAGCAGGCGCGACAGGCGCTTTGGCATCGGTTTCGCGCAGAGCCGGTTCGAGCGTCGCTCCGGCCTGCGGCTGCGGCTGCGGCTGCAGCTGCGCCTCTGTCTGCGCAATGTCCGGCGCCGCGACCGCCTGGTCCAGCTTCGCCTTCAGATTTCCCGCGAACGCTTCGGTCATGCGCGTCGCCAGTTCCTTCACGATGCCGCCGCGCGAAAACTGCGCGAGGGTGCCGCCGATCGAGTAGTCCACCTTCACATCGACGCGCGTTTCGCTCGCCGCGGTGGCTTCGAGCGCGAACGACGCGACGCCCTTCACGCGCGACGAACTCTTGCGGTCCACGCCCGTCCCGGTGATGCTGCCGCGACACTGCGCGTCGTCGAGCTTCATCTCGCCGTCGCCCGCGAACGACGCGACGATCGGCCCCAGCTTGACGGTCATCGCGAGCTTGAGCATGCCGTTGTCGACCGGCGCCGTGAGCGACGCGCCCGGCAGGCACGCGACGATGCCGGGCGTGTCGTGAAAGCACGCCCACACGGCATCGCGCGGATAGGGGACGGTGAAGCTTTGTTCGATTTCCATTGCGTACGAATCCGTATCAGAGTGTCAGGCGGTCGTGGCGACGGCCGCGAGCGGGGCCGCCGCACGCGCGCGACGCGCATCGAGCACGCGGCGGATCGCGCGCACGATCCCCACGTAGCCGGTGCAGCGGCACAGGTTGCCGGAGAGTTCGAGCCGCACGCGCGCGTCGTCGGCTTCCGGCAGGCGCGTGACGATGTCGCGCGCGGTCATCAGCATGCCCGGCGTGCAGTAGCCGCATTGCAGCGCGTGTTCGGCGCTGAACGCCGCGCGCAGCTCGTTCATCGTGGCGTCGTCGTCGAAGCCTTCGATGGTGCGCACGGCGCTGCCCGCGCAACTGATCGCGGGTGTGATGCACGAACGGGTCGGCACGCCGTCCACGTCGATCGTGCATGCGCCGCATACCCCCTGCTCGCAGCCGATGTTGGTGCCGCACAGCATGCGCTGCTCGCGCAGAAAGTCGGCGAGGCTCGTGCGCGGCTCGACGCGGTCCGCGACCGGCGCCCGGTTGACGACGAGCTCGATCGTCTTGATGAATGCGTCGCTCATGATGCGGTTCCGTCCTGATTGCGAATGCCCGCCGCCGCGCGCACCAGCGCGACGCGATGCACTTCGTGTTCGTAGCTTCCGGCTTCGATGCCCGCCGCTTGCAGATGCACATCGAAGCAGTGCGTTTGCGGATCGGCGTCGCGCAGCAGATCGCGCGCATCGTCGATCACGAACGGCGCTGCGTCGATCGCGCCGATCACCGCACGGCACACGCCCCGCGCCGCATCGTCGATGAACACCGCGATCGCTTCCGCGAATTCGCCCGGCTTGCGGTTGAACTTGTAGTAGCTCCAGCGTGCGGTCGTCGACAGACGCGTGAAGCGCACGCCGGTCAGAATCTCGTCGGCTTCGAGCGCGGTCGTGAACGCGCCGGCCATCCAGTCGCCGCCGGCGATCACGCGGGCGCCGCCCGGCCCCGCGACGAGAAACTGCGCATCCAGCGCGCACATCGTGTTGATCCAGTCGGCGGCGGGATCGGCGTGGGCCAGACTGCCGCCGAGTGTGCCGCGATTGCGCACCGCGCGATACGCGATGCCGCGCGCCACGTGCTCCATGAGTCCGCGTGTGCCGGTCTCGACCTTGCCGTCCTCGATCTCCGCATGCGTGATGCACGCGCCGAGCGTGACGGTCTCGCCTTCGATACCGCATGCGCGCAGCGCCGCGATGCCGCGCAGATCGACGAGCATTTCCGGTTGCGCAAGGCGCAGGTTCATCATCGGTCCGAGCGATTGACTGCCGGACACGAACTTGCCCATGCCGTCGGTCGGACCGATGAGCGCGATCGCCTCGTCGCAGGCGAGCGGCTTGGCGTAATCGTAGGTCGCGGCTTTCATGCGGGCATTCCTTTCATCGCGTGGGCTTGCCGGTCGCGCTCGTTCGCGAGCGCTTCGACGATCACGCGCGGGGTGATCGGCAACTGGTCGATCCGCACGCCCAGCCCGCGCAGCGCATCGTTGACGGCGTTGGCGAGCGCGGCGGGCGGTCCGATCGCCCCGCTCTCGCCGATGCCCTTTTGCCCGAACTCCGTATACGGCGCAGGCGTTTCCATGTGTTCGATCCGAATCGAGGGCACTTCGGTCGCGCCGGGCAGCAGGTAGTCGGCAAGCGTCGACGCGAGCGGCTGGCCGTCGTCGCTGTACGGCATCGCCTCGTAGAGCGCCGTGCCGATGCCCTGCGCAGCGCCGCCGTAGACCTGTCCATCGACGACCATCGGATTGATCAGCACGCCGCCGTCTTCGACGATCACGTAATCGAGAATCTCCGTCTGGCCGAGCGCCGGATCGACCGCGACGACCACCGCATGACATGCATAGCTGAACGTGCCCGAGTCGCGCTTGGCCTGATAGGACGTCGAGACTTCGAGGCCACGCGGATCGACGTCGGACGGCAACAGTTGCGGCGCCAGATACCAGGTCCGCGCGATCTCAGATAGGCTGCGCGACGCATGCGTGCCGACGACCGCGCCGTTCTCCCAGCGCACGGCGCTCACGGGTTCGTCGAGCAGATGCGCGCCGATCTTCATCAGCCGGTCCCTGAGTTCTTTCGATGCGCGGCCCACCGCGCCGCCCGCCATCACGATCGAGCGCGAGCCCCAGGTGCCGGTCGAATACGGCGTGACGCCGGTATCGCCGAGCACGATGCGCACGCGGTCGGTATCGATGCCGAGCACTTCGTGGGCGATCTGCGCGAGCGTCGTCTCCATGCTCTGCCCGTGCGAATGCACGCCCACGCGGACTTCGAGCACCCCGTCGGGCGTCAGGCGAATCACCGCCGGCTCATAGCCGGGCACCATCGGAATGCCCCAGCCGTGATACACCGACGTGCCGTGCGCGCCCTGCTCGCAGAACACCGACATGCCGAAGCCGATGCGCGTGCCGTCGGGCTCGCCGCGCCGCTGCCGCGCGCGCACCGCGGGCAGGTCGATCGCAGCCATCGCGCGGCGCACCGCCTCGGGATAGTCGCCGCTGTCGAAGTGCTTGTTGGTGATGTTGTCGTACGGCATCTCGTGCGGCCCGACCAGATTGCGCAGACGCACCTCGTAGGGCTCGATGCCCGCTTCGTGCGCGATCGCATCCATCACGGTTTCGATCGCGTAGCACACGCCCGTGCGCGCCACGCCGCGATACGGCAGGATCGGCGGCTTGTTGGTCGCGACCGACCACGTGCGGCACTGGAAGCGCTCCATCTTGTACGGCCCCGGCAGGATGCTGCCGATCTGCGCCGCTTCCAGACACGCCGAGAACGGATACGACGAGTACGCGCCCGAATCCACGTGCGCCTCGCATTCGACTGCGAGCAGGCGGCCGTCGCGATCCGCGTAGCCGGTGATGTCGTAATCGTGCTCGCGGCAGTTCGTATTCGCGGTGAGCTGTTCGCGGCGATCCTCGATCCAGCGCACCGGCTTGTCCAGTTGCATCGCGAGCCAGCCGCAGCACACTTCCTCGGGCAGCAAGATGCCCTTGTAACCGAAGCCGCCGCCCACATCGGGCGCGATCACGCGCACTTGTCCTTCGTCCAGGCCGAGACATTGCGCGAGCCCCGTTCGCGTGATGTGCGGCATCTGCGCGGACGTGTGCACGATCAGTTGCGCCAGCCGCCGGTCCCAATGCGCGACGACGCCGCGCCCTTCCATCGGTGCCATGCTCTGCCGCGCGGTGCGCAGTTTGCGATGCACGCGGATCGGCGCGTCGCGGCGGATCGCGGCGAGATCGACGCCCGGCTTCGCATCGACGAATGTTTCGAGGAACACGTTGTCGCCCCAGTGCTCGTGCACCAGCGCGGAATCGTCGCGGCGCGCGTCGAGCATGTCGACCACGGCGGGCAGCTCCTCGAAATCGACGAATACCTGCGCGGCGATGTCCTCTGCCTGCGCGCGCGTCGCGGCCACGCACATCGCGATGGTCTCGCCGACCTGCCGCACCTTGCCGCTCGCGAGCACCGGCTGCTCGGAACACTTGAAGCCCGGCAGGCTCGAACTCGCGACGATGGGCTTGACGCCTTCCATGTCGGCGAGCGTGTAGACCGCGTGTTCGAAGCCTGCCGGCTTCTCGATCCCGACGATATGACCATGCGCGATCGGACTGCGCACGAACGCCACATCGACCATGCCGACCATGCGGATATTGGGCACGTACTCGCCGCGCCCGTGCATGAAGCGCTCGTCTTCCTTGCGCGTCAGCGATGCGCCGATGCCTTGCGGGCGGTCGCCGCCGCTCTGTGTGTGCGGGCGTTTGATCATCGTGTGAGCCTCGTGTTCTCAGGCCGCGCGCGCGAGCGGCAGGGTCGGCGACACGGCGTCATGGCGCACGCCGTCGCGCAGGCAGAACAGCGGCGACAGCATGCGGTCGGTGATGACCTGCGTGCCTTCGTTATCCTCCAGCACCCAGCGCCCGCGACGATCGTCGAGCACGCTGATGTCCGCGCCGCGTCCCACTTGCAGCGTGCCGATCTCGTGTTCCATGCCGATCATCTTCGCGGCGTTGCAGGTCGCCATCGCGACGACGTGCCCGAGCGGCAGGCCGAGCGCGAGCATGCTGGTCATCGCGCTGACGAGGCTGAACTGCGTGCGGCCGAGGAACGAATGCTCCTCGTCGGGATGGCTGTCGGGCGTGCCGGCGGGCGCGGGCACGTGCGTGTTGTAGCCGTGCATGTCCGCGCCGAGCGTATCGGGCACGACGCCAGCATCGAGCACGATGCGCGCCGTCTTGAAGCTGAAGTGCGAGCCGTGGCCGACGTCGATCTTCAGGCCGCGCGCAACCGCTTCATGCACGAGCGGATGCAGTTGCCCGTTCTCTTCGACGAAGCCGCCAGGATGACGGCTGAACGGATGCGCGAGGACGTCGCCGGGCTTGAGCGTCTCGACCACCTGATTGAAGATGCAGTCCGGCTGCACCGGCAGACCGCCGCTCTCGGGCTTCGGCCACAACTGGCCGAAGTGGATATACAACGGCAGTTGCGCGCCCCGGCCGATCTGCGCGGCAATCTTCATCACGTCGAGACCCCAGCGCGCGAAGCCGCCGATTTCCGCATGTGCCTTGATGCCCTTCACGAGATCGCTATTGGCCTTGATCGACTTGATGCTCGCATCGGCATCGAGACAGTCCGGGCGATACAGGTCCGGATAGTAGTGGCCTTCGAGCCCGCCGACCAGATAAGCGGAGATGAACGCGAGCACGCGCGTGGCCGAACGTTCCGCCACGTAATGACGAAAGCCCGGGATCGTGATGCAGCTCGGACCGCCCTGATCGACGATCGTCGTGACGCCCGACTGCACGCCGCACTGATCCGCGTTCAGGCCGAAGCGGCCCGTGACGTACTGATAGACGTGGCCGTGCGTATCGATGAGTCCGGGCAGCACCAGCTTCCCGCTGCAATCGATCAGGTCCGCCTGCCGCGCCTGGCTCGCGGCATCGGCGCCGATTGCGGCGATCACGCCGTGGTCCACCAGCACGTCGAGCGTGGCGTCGATCTTCTGGGCGGGGTCGATGACACGCCCCCCTTTGAGCAGAACTTGTGACATGTACTGTGCGATGGCCGAGTGGAAAGATGCGTGGTGTACCGCAAGTTGTATGCCGGTTTTCCGGCGCTGCTTCACGGCCCACGTTTCTGTTTCCGAATCAGCCGGTTAGCAAGCGTTGAAACCGGCCGATGCGTGCCGTACCACGGATCTTGTCAAAGTTGCGTCGCACCAACTCGGACAGCGCCGCGGGGTGTGCGCACCACACCCATGCGCGATGCCTTCTTATGGTGATTCGTCGGTGCACCCCGCATTTGCGGCGCGCCGCGATTTCGGCCTAGAATGCACATCGGAGCGTCGGACGCTCATCCCTTTTCTCGAGAACTCGCTTACATGCGAACCACCGTCACCGATCACATCGACATCCAAGCCATTCGTGCGGAGCTTGCCGAGCGGCAGGCGCGCTCGCCGCTGTTTGCGCGACCGGGCTTTCTGATTCGCCGCATGCATCAGATCCATACTTTCCTGTTCGTACAGGAAACCAGCGAATTCAACATCACGCCGGTGCAGTACAGTCTGCTCACGGCGCTGGAATCGCTCGGCGAGATGGATCAGAACTCGCTCGCCATCGAAGTCGGCCTGGAACGCTCCAGCGTCGCAGAAGTCATTCCGCGACTCAATGCGCGCGGGCTCGTCAGCCGCACGCAGGCCGAACACGACAAACGGCTGCGGCTCGTCAAGCTGACGCCCGCCGG
>NZ_DASXHN010000021.1:0-3451 GCF_036488505.1 Paraburkholderia sp.
ACCACGACGGTCGTCGGGTTGTACTGCGGCACGTAGATCACTTGCGGGTCGGCTGGCTGGATCTTGATCACTTCCTTTTCGACCACCACGACCTGCTTGTCGTCGGACTTCAGATTGCCGGCCGACTGCGTTTGCCGGCGAAAGCGCTGGATCGCTTCGAGCACCGCGCCCTGATCGGTGACGACGGCTTCGCCCAGACTGATCGTCCAGTCGAGATCGGTGCTCATCTTCTTGACGACTTCGGGGTAGTTCACCAGAGCCTTCACCGGATCGTGCCAGGCGTCGTTGAGCTGCAGCGACTTGTTGCTCTTTCTCTGCTCGAGAAAGCGATCGGCCTGGACGATCTCCACCGGATAGGTGGAACCCGGCAAGATGATCGCGACGAGATCGTCCGGATAGAGCGCAATCGGCGCGACCAGCTGGTTCAGTTCCGCAGCCGTCATCGGTGCGGGCGCGGTGGCGGCCGCAGCCGCGGCGGGTGCCTGCGCGAAGGTGGCCGTGCCGAACAACACGCCGCAGCATGCGAGCAGCGCGGCGCCCCACAGATGGGCCGCGATCCGCACCGGCTCGCGTGCACGCGCCGTGGGCGAGTGCCGACGCGCGTCGCGTCGGTCGCATCGATCGCCTCGGTCGCGCGCAGCGGCGCACGTTGCGGACATCGCAAACGGGTTCCCGCTGTTGGAAGCACGTATCGCGCGCTCCATGGTTGCATCCCCTCACGCTGTTCCGTCGCGCGGCTTGCCGCGTTTGATAGCTAGCGATCCAAAGCAATCGAAAACGACACATGGACTTTTGCATAAACCATTGAATCAACGAAGTGCCACATCGCAAATACGACCTTGGTCCGATTGCGCCGGGCGGCCGCAACGCGCGATGATCAACGCGAACCTGCCATCACCGCGCGCTTTGCGCGGCGACCGGTCGCCGAGGACCGGTTTCTCAGAAACGCCAGTAGAGAACTCCAATGACGGTTGCCGGTTCCGCTGCGATACGCGCGAACAGGGCACAGAAGAACGGGCAGGGGCGACCTGCACTCGCGTCGACTCGCGCAAGGATCTGTCGTGAATACATTGACGAAGTACTGCATCGTCGCGTCGCTCGCGGCTTCGATATCGCTCGATGGCAGCGCGCAGTCGCGGCCCATCGCGTACCCGGCTCGCGGACAAAGCCCGCAGAAACAACAGCAGGACGAAGGCGCGTGCTACTCGTGGGCGAAGAGCAATACCGGCGTCGATCCGGCGGCGGTGGCCAATGCGCCGCCACCGCCTTCCGGTCCCGCGGTGGGCGGCGGCGAACGCGTGCAGGGCGCGGCGCGCGGCGCGGCCGGCGGCGCGGTCATCGGTGCGATCGCTGGCGACGCGGGCAAAGGCGCGGCGATCGGCGCGGCGACCGGCACCGCGGTGGGCGGCTCGCGCGCGCGGCAAAACCGGCGCGCGACCGCGGCATCGAGCCAGGCGCAGACCCAGGGCGCCATGGACACTTTCAATCGCGCGTTCGGCGCGTGCATGGAAGGCCGCGGCTATACGATCCGATGAGCGATCCGACGAGCGATCCGATGCGTCCCGGCATCGGGCGTGCGGCGCGCGGCGCCGCGCCTTTGAAACGCGCATCGCGCGGCATGGGCATGCGCACGCATTCCAGGAGGGCAACATGACCAATGGCAAACGCATCATCGCAGTGGCGCTCGCGTGTGTTGCAAACGCGGGTTTTGCGCAGACCGAGCCACCGGCAACGCCGCAGGTGACGACTCACAGCGAACCGGGCAAGGTCGTCGTGACGGGCACCATCAAGACGGTCTCGACGATCGTCGGTATTGAGCCGGGCACGCGAACCGTGTGGCTGAAAAGTCCGAAGGGCAAGGTCGTGCAGGTCGTCGTCGGCGAGGAGGCGCGCAATTTCGAGCAGCTGAAAATCGGCGACGTGGTCACGGCCGAGTATTCGCAAGCGCTGACCGTCACGCTGAAAAAGACCAATGCGCCGCTGACGGCCAATGAAACGCACACGGTCGAACGTGCGGCCGCGGGCGAGAAACCGGGCGGCTCGGCCGCGCGCGAAGTGACGGTCATCGCCAATGTCACCGCGGTCAATGCGCAGACCGGCGAGGTCACGCTGAAGGGCCCGCAAGGCAATTCGGTCGATGTGATCGTGCAGGATCCCGCGCAGCTCAAACGGATTAGGAAAGGCGATCAGATGGAGGTGGTCTACAACGAGGCGGTGGCGATTTCCGTGGAGCCGCAAGCCAGCAAGTAACCGGCAAATAGCAAGGCCGCACTCACCGGGCTGCCGGAGCCCGCGCGCGAGACGCGCGGCGGCGCCCGCCTGGGCGCTTGCCTCGCGTCAGATCACGAGGCGCCGCGCGCGCGTCAGCATGTCGCCCGCGGGCAGCAGGTCATCGCGCCTGAAACGCACCAGCGAAAATGCGCGCATCGCAGCCAGGCTCGCCGGCACGCGCGCGATGCGCAATTCGATTTGCGTCGCGGGCCGGGCATCGCGCTGCTCGACGACCACATTCATCGGGTCGAGCAGATAGTGCTTTGTGAGCACATGGAAATGCGATTCGGGCGCGCCGAGAACGCCGCAAATCACCTCCAGCTGCCGCTCGATCGCGTCGGTTCTGGGTGGCAATTGCGCGAGCGCCTCGTCGTTTTCCTTGATCTGCGCGCGCAGCCGCGCGACGTCGCCGAGCATCGACGACGCGTCGCTGCCGAGCAGCGAACGCACCCCCGTTCCCTGCCGCTCGAGAATCGCGACGCGGGTCTTCAGCAACGCGCGCTCGCGTTCCAGCGAATCCTGGCGCTGTGCTTCTCCGTCGATTTTGCCGAGTCCTTCCAGCACCAGCTGATCGACGATGCGCAAGCCGATTTCATGCCGCAGCGCGTGCTCCGACAGTGCGCACACGCGCACCTGATGATCGCTGAAGTTGACGGTCGTCTGCGCGACGTCGGTATGCGTCGCGTCGCCATGTTGCGCGACGCCTGATACGTGCCGCTCAGCGATCGCCATGCCGAGCACGGCGAAGGCTTCGTCCGCGTCCGGATGAATACGGAAATGAGCGCGCAGTTCCTCCGAGGCGCTCAAGGCCGCGCACACGTCATCGGGCGCCGCGAAAAACGCGTGGATATAAGGATCGCCGGCCCACGCGGCGGCGCTCGCTTCGCGCGCGGGCGGCACATCATCGACAAGCCGGCGCACATGACTCACCGCCTCGCGCGCGGCGCCGATCACGCGCGACTCGTAATCGCGTGCGAAGCGCAGTGACGGACTAAGCGCGACGACGCGTTCGACGATCTCCTTGAACTGCCGGAGATCGCCTGGCTCAGCGGTGCTTCGTCTGCTCAACCATCGCGACAGAATGCCCATGCGTGGCTCCGGTCGCGGTCAATCTTCGCTACGTTCGGGCATCAGCAGCGCGGTGATCGTGCGGTTCTTCCAGTACAGATTGTGGATGCGC
>NZ_DASXHN010000025.1:0-5841 GCF_036488505.1 Paraburkholderia sp.
AACGCGCCCGAGCGCGGCGACAACATCGGGCTAGTGCTGACCGATCTGCGCTCGAACAAGCGTGTGTTCTATGCGCCGGGACTCGGCGCGATCGAGGAACACGTGCTCGCCGCGATGCGCGAGGCGGACTTGCTGCTGGTGGACGGCACGCTGTGGACCGGCGACGAAATGATCCGCCTCGGCCTGTCGAAGAAAACCGCCGCCGATATGGGCCATCTGCCGCAGACCGGCGCGGGCGGCATGATCGAAACACTCGATTCGCTGCATGGGCACGGCGCGAAGCGCAAAGTGCTGATCCATATCAACAACACCAACCCGATCCTGGTCGAGGACAGCGCCGAGCGGCGCGTGCTCGTCGAACATGGGATCGAGATCGCTTACGACGGCATGAGTTTCGAGCTGTGAAGCATTGAATAGCCGGCATGCAAAGTATCGTTTTGCGTAGGCATGCAGGTGCGGTAACGAGGCGCGGCAGTGAATGACCCCCAAAAAAACGGAGATCGCATGAACGCGAACGACATCCAGGACGCGACGCCGATGCGCGCCGCGAATGCGGCCCGCAACTCACACGCGGACCAACCGGCGTGGAGCCGCGAAGAATTCGAGGCGCAGCTGCGAGCGAAAGGCACCGCGTATCACATTCATCACCCGTTCAACGTGAAGATGAATAGCGGCGGCTGCTCGCGCGAGCAGATTCGCGGCTGGGTCGCGAACCGTTTCTACTATCAGATCAACATTCCGTTGAAGGATGCAGCGGTATTGTCGAATTGTCCGGACCGCGAAACGCGCCGCCGCTGGGTGCTGCGCATTCTCGATCACGACGGCTACGACGGCGCGGAAGGCGGCATCGAGACGTGGGCGCGGCTCGGCGACGCGGTTGGCCTGACGCGCGACGAATTATGGTCGCTCGAACACGTGACGCCGGGCGTGCGCTTCGCCGTCGATGCGTATGTGAACTTCGCGCGCCGCGCGCCGTGGCAGGAATCGGTGTGCTCGTCGCTGACCGAGATGTTCGCGCCGCAGGTGCATCGCGACCGGCTCGCGAGCTGGCCCGAGCATTACCCATGGATCGACGCGGAGGGGCTCGCGTATTTCCGCTCGCGCATTTCGCTCGCGCAGCGCGACGTGCAACACGGGCTCGAAGTCACGCTCGATCATTTCACGCGCCGCGAACAGCAGGAACGGGCGCTCGAGATACTGCAATTCAAGCTCGACATTCTGTGGACCATGCTCGACTCGATCGAAAAGGCGTTCCCGCAATGAACGACACGACCCGCGCCGAAGACCCTCCTGCAACGGCAAGGCAAGCCGCCACGCCGCTGACGATCGCGAAGCCATTCCGTCTGCAATGGGAGGCCGCGCAGAACGCGCATGTGCTGCTGTATCCGGAGGGGATGGTGAAGCTGAATCAGAGCGCCGGAGAAATTCTGAAGCGCTGCGACGGCACCCGCGATATCGACACGCTGATCGCCGATCTGGAGCAGGCGTTCAACGCGACCGGCATCGGTGCCGAAGTACGGGCCTTTATCGCCGACGCGCACTCGCGCGGCTGGCTGGAGTAGCGCGATGACCGATCTTTCACAGCCAGGCTCCGGCGCGCAGTCCGACGCGACGGCGGCTGCCGACGTGCCGCCACCGTTATGGCTGCTCGCGGAGCTGACCTATCGGTGCCCGCTGCATTGCGCGTTCTGCTACAACCCGCTCGACTACACCGATCACAGCCGCGAACTGAGCACCGTGCAATGGATCGACGTGTTGCGCCACGCGCGCGCGCTCGGTGCGGTGCAGCTCGGCTTTTCGGGTGGCGAGCCGCTGGTGCGCGACGACGTCGAAGTGCTCGTCGAAGAAGCGCACAAACTCGGCTTCTATACGAATCTGATTACCTCCGGTGTCGGTCTCACCGATAAGCGGCTCGGCGACCTGAAGGCGGCCGGTCTCGACCACATCCAGTTGTCGTTCCAGGATTCGACGCAGGAACTGAACGACTTTCTGAGCAGCACGCGCACGTTCGACCTGAAGCAACGTGTCGCCGCTTCGCTCAAACGCCATGGCTTTCCGATGGTGCTCAACTGCGTGCTGCATCGCTATAACCTGCCGCACGTCGACAAGATCATCGAAATGGCGCTCGCGCTCGGCGCCGAATACCTGGAACTCGCGAACACGCAGTACTACGGCTGGGCGCACGCCAACGAAGCGCAGTTGATGCCGACGCGCGAACAGCTCGAAGAAGCCGAAGCGGTGGTCGCGCGCTATCGCCGCACGCACGGCGAGCGCTGCAAGATTTTCTTCGTCGTGCCCGACTACTTCGAGAACCGTCCGAAGCGCTGCATGAATGGCTGGGGCGCAGTGTTTCTCGGCGTCGCGCCCGATGGTCTTGCGCTGCCCTGCCACGCCGCCCGAGGGCTGCCGGGGCTCACGCTGCCGAACGTGAAAGACACCCCATTGCGCGATATCTGGTACGACAGCGATGCGTTCAACCGCTTTCGCGGTCTGCAATGGATGAAGGAGCCGTGCCGCAGTTGCGACGAAAAAGAACGCGACCTCGGCGGCTGCCGCTGCCAGGCGTACCTGTTCACCGGCGACCCGGCCAATGCCGACCCCGTGTGCGACAAGTCGCCGTTTCACGAGCAGGTGGTGAAGGTCGTGCAACGCGCCGCGGCGGCCGCCACGTCCGCGGCGGCGGCAGCGGCGCGCGAACAGCCGATTCTGTTTCGCAACGACGCGAACTCGCGCAAGCTCGCGGCGGCGGCACAAAAACCCGACGTCGGCCGCGATAACGGAGCCTGACCATGAGTGCGGAAATCATCTCCGTCCTGCTCGTCGACGACCATGCGGTCGTGCGCGAAGGCTATCGGCGTCTGCTCGAACTGAACGCCGATGTCGACGTGTGCGGCGAGGCCGGCGACGCCGCGCAGGCCTACCAGCGCTTTTGCGCGCTGCGCCCGGACGTGGTCGTGATGGACGTGTCGCTACCGGGCGCGAGCGGGATCGAGGCGATGCGGCGGATGCTCGCGCGCGAGCCCGACGCGCGCGTGCTGATCTTCAGCGTGCATGAGGAATCGATCTTCGTGCGCCGCGCGCTCGATGCGGGCGCGCTCGGCTACGTGACCAAGGCGAGCGCGCCCGACGTGCTGGTCGAAGCGGTGCGCACGATCGCGCGGCGCGCCGGTTATCTGAGCCCGGATATCTCCCAGGCGCTGGCGCTGCGCACCGCGTTCAACGAAGGGCCGCCGGGGCGTCAGTTGTCCGCGCGCGAGTTCGAGGTGCTGCGTCTGCTGGTGCAGGGCTATACGTTGCCGAGCATCGCGGAGAAACTCGGGCTCAGTCAGAAGACGGTCGCCAACCATCAATCGGTGATCCGGCAGAAGTTCGGCGCCGACAACGGCGTGCAGCTCGCGCAGATGGCGAGCCGGCTCGGCCTTCAGTTCACCGGCTCGGCGAGCCCCGCGTGAGCGGGCAGGCGCGCGCAGAACAGAAAACCGCGCTGCGGCTCACTGGCGACATGGAATTCGCCGCCGAGCGCCTCGACGCGCTCGCGCATCCCGATCAGCCCGAGCCCGGCGCGCGGCTTCGTCAGATCGGTACCGGGGCCGTCGTCGGCCATCGTCACGACGATTTCGTCGATCGGCGCTGGCGTGGCGGCGCCGTTTGCGTGCGGCGCTTCGCGCGGCGCGCGCACCATGAACAGTTCGACGCGTGAGCCGCGCGCGAACTTCGACACGTTGGTCAGTCCTTCCTGCACGAGCCGGTACAACGTGATCGTGAGCGTATCGCTCAGCCCGCTGAAATCCCCTTCGATGGTGACCGAGAACGACGCGTCGGGCAGCCGCTCGCGCCAGCCGTCGACGCAATGTTCGAGCGCGCCCGGCAAGCCGAATTCATCGAGACCGATGGGCCGCAAGCGGCGAATCATGCGGCCGATCTCGCGGTACACATGGGTTGCGCTGTGGATCACGCCGAGCGACACGCGATGAATCTCGGGCTCGCGTTCGCTGGCCAGATCGCGAATGCGCGCGGCGTCGAGCGAGATCGCGTTCAGATACTGGCCGAGTTCGTCGTGAAGCTCGCGCGCCATATGGCGGCGCTCCAGTTCCTGCACTTGCAGCGCCTGAGTGGCGAGCCGCCGGTTATCGGCGAGCAGGCGCTCGGCCTGTTCCTCGAGCATGCGTCGATAGCCGAGTTCGCGGCGCGCGTCGCGGTAGCGGCGCCATGCAAACCACGCCAGGCCGATCGACAGCACGAACAGCGTGCCCGGCAATTCGTCGAGCTGGAAGCGCTCCATCCCGCGCGTGAGCCGGTACGCGCGTTCGCTGACATCGAACGCGGCGCCGAGCGCCATCGCCAGTACGGCGGTCGCGATCACCCAGGCGAGATCGCGCCATACCGTCGAATGCGACGGCGGGCGGCCGGTGGAAGATACGCGGATCGGGTCGCTTGACATGACGTTTGCATTCTACTCAGCGCGATTGCGCGCGGCGCATTTTTGTGTGGGTTTTGGGAGCACTTCCCTGGCAGATCGGGAAAAGCTCCCGCCCGGTTCACAGATGCATATGCGAAGCTCTAGCCAACAACGAAGAACGCGCGCGACGCGCGCCGAGCCGGCAGGAGACAGAACGATGAGCATGCGATCACAAGCACGCCGCCAGCGCCGTTTGCAGCGGCGCGCAGGCATCACACTGTGTTTCGGCGGCACGCTTGCGGTGCTATCGGCGGGCGCGTGGGCGCAGGCTCAGCCGCCGGCCGTGGCATCGGCAGCGGCGGCAGCATCGGCTGCAGCGCCAGCGGGAGCCTCCGAACCCGCACCGGCACCAGCAAGCGCCGCTAACGCCGATAACGCCGCAACCAGCGCGCCGCCCACCACGACACTCGCGCCGATCGTCATCGTCGGCACCACCCCGCTGCTCGGTATCGGCACGCCGCTGACCCAGGTGCCCGCCAACGTGCAGACCGTCCACGCTGCCGATCTGGACCGACAGCGGCGTCAGACGCTCACCGATTACCTCGCGAAGAATCTGCCGAGCGTCGATATCGCCGACGCGCAGGGCAACCCGTATCAGATGAACCTGACCTATCGCGGCTTCACCGCGTCGCCGTTGCTCGGCACGCCGCAGGGTCTGTCGGTATTCGTCGACGGCGTGCGCGTGAATGAACCGTTCGGCGACGTCGTGAACTGGGACCTGCTACCGCAACAGGCGATCGACACGATCCAGATCATCCCCGGTTCCAATCCGACCTATGGCTTCAACACGCTCGGCGGCGCGCTGTCGATCACGACCAAGAACGGCAAGGACGACCCAGTCGGCGAGGCCGAGATCAGCGGCGGCTCGTGGGGCCGCAAAGCCGCGCAGATCGAACAGGGCGGCACGATCGGCAGCAACCTCGACTATTACGTGACCGCCAACGCGTTGAATGACAACGGCTGGGCCGAGCAGAACGCAAGCCGCATCCGCCAGGGGTTCGGCAAGCTGCGCTATACCGACGCCAATACCACGCTGTCATTGTCGGGTGGCGGCGCGGACAACGATCTGCATGGCACGCAGACCATCCCGCGCTCGTTTCTGAACAATTTCAAGCAGCCGTATACCTACCCCGACGAGAATCAGAACACGGTCGGCTATCTGACGCTGTCGGGCGATCACTACTTCAACGATCACGTCGAACTGAGCGGCAACGCGTACTATCGGCACTTTCGCAACGCCAACACCAGCAGCAACGTCAACGACGACTACGGCACGATCAACGCCGACGGCACCGTCGATACCTTGCAGGCAACCAACGAGCAATCCGTCGTGTCGACCGACAGCTATGGCGCGAGCCTGCAACTGACCCTGCTCGGCAAGC
>NZ_DASXHN010000156.1:0-21107 GCF_036488505.1 Paraburkholderia sp.
GTTTCTGCACGAAGGCTGTCTGCGCGCGGACGCGGATCTCGGCGCGGTGTGGACCGGCGTGCTGCTGTCGGCGGCCACCACGCTGTTGTCGTTCGGCATGCTCGGCATGAGCGCGATGCCTGCGCTGAAAAGCTTCGGCGCGACACTCGCGCTCGGCATCGCGGCATCGGTGCTGCTCGCGCCGATCGGCATGCCATCGGAACCAGGGAGGGCCGCATGAAGGCGCCATCAGTTTATTTGCACGCGCTCGGGATGATCAACGCGCTCGGCGGCGACCTCGAGAGCATCATCCCGGCGCTTGCCGCCGCTCACGCGCCCGGCATGGCGAACGCGCACACGGGTATCGGCGAGGCGTTCGTCGGCAGCGTGCTCGCGCCGCTCGACCTAACGCCGCCCGCTGAACTCGCCCGTTACGACTGCCGCAACAACCGTCTGCTGCTTGCGGCGCTGGCGCAAATCGCGCCTGCTGTCGACGCGGCGCGCGAGCGCTACGGCGCGCACCGGATCGGCGTGGTGCTCGGCACCAGCACGTCGGGTATCGAAGCGGCCGAAGCCGCGTTCGTCTATCAGGCGCAAGCGGGCGACTTGCCTGCGAACTTCAACTATCGACAGATGGAGATCGGCACAGCGGCGCCGTTCGCCGCGTCTGCTCTCGGCGTGCAGGGTCCCGCCTACACGATCTCCACCGCGTGCACGTCGAGCGCTAAGGCGTTTGCGTCGGCGCGTCGTCTGTTGCAGTTGGGACTGTGCGACGCGGTGATCGTGGGCGGTGTCGATTCGCTGTGCGAGCTAACCGTGCAAGGCTTTGCCTCGCTGGAGTCGACGAGTGCGATGCGCAGCAATCCGATGAGCCGCAATCGTTGCGGCATCAACGTGGGCGAAGGCGCAGCCGTGTTCCTGATGAGCCGCGATGAAGCGGCGGTGCGGCTTGCAGGGGTCGGCGAATCGAGCGACGCGTATCACATTTCGTCGCCGGACCCGCAAGGCGTAGGCGGAGAACTGGCGTTGCGCGGCGCACTCGCGGATGCCGGGATCAGCGCGTCGTCTATCGCTTACGTGAACCTGCACGCCACGGCCACGCGCAAGAACGACAAGATGGAAGCGAACCTGATGTCCCGTGTATTTCCGGACGGCGTCGCAACGAGCGGCACCAAGCCGCTGACCGGCCATCAACTCGGTGCGGCGGGCGCGACCGAACTCGGCTTCGCGTGGCTCGCGCTCGCACGTGACGATGTGCCGCTGCCGCGTCATGTGTGGGACGGAGAAGCGGACCCGGCGCTGCCGGCGCTCGATCTCGTCGAAAGCGAACGTTTTCTCGCGCGCGGTCCAGGCACGCAATACACGATGAGCAATTCGTTTGCATTCGGCGGCAGCAACGTCAGTCTGATTCTTGCACGGTGAGGCGCGTGATGAATTCAATGCGAAACATCGACGAACTGCTGCGGCAACCGATCGAAGCGATCATCCCGCATCGCGGCACGATGCTGCTGATCGACGCCGTCAACATGTTCGACGAAGACACGCTGAGCGCGCGCGCGACCGTGCATGCCGATGCCTGGTACGCCGACGTCGAAGGCGCAATGCCCGGATGGATCGGCATCGAACTGATGGCGCAGGCCATTGCCGCGCACGTCGCGCTGGTCGCGATGCGTGGCGGCGGTAGTGCGCGGCCCGGCGTGCTGCTCGGTTCGCGCAGCTACAAGGCTTGCCAGCCGTCGTTCGCCAGCGGCGCGCAATTGCTGGTTCACGTGACGGAATTGCTGCGCAGCGAAGAAGGCCACGGCGCCTACGAATGCACGATTCACGACGGCGGCGTGTGTTGCGCGGAGGCGGTGATCAAGGTGTTCCAGCCCGCCGATTTTCAGTCATTCATTGAAGGGAGTCTCAGTTCATGAGCCGGCGTGTTCTCGTTACCGGCGCAAGCCGCGGCATCGGTCGTGCGATTGCGTACCAGTTGGCCGCCGACGGTTTCGCGATATCCGTGCATTGCCGAACGGGCCGCATCGAAGCCGAAGCGGTTGCGACGGGCATCGCCGCACAGGGCGGCACCGTGCGCGTGCTGCAATTCGACGTGCGCGAGCGCGCGGTGTGCCGCGAAGTGCTCGAAGCGGATGTCGCGGCGAACGGCCCGTATTACGGCATCGTATGCAGCGCCGGTGTGACGCGCGACGCAGCGTTTCCTGCGCTCACCGACGAAGACTGGGACGTCGTGATCGAAACTGGCCTCGACTCGTTCTACAACGTCGTTCACCCGTTGACCATGCCGATGGTGCGGGCGCGCAAAGGAGGGCGCATCGTCACCATTGCGTCGGTATCCGGAGTAATGGGCAATCGCGGCCAGGTCAACTACAGCGCGGCGAAGGCCGGCCTGATCGGTGCGACCAAGGCGCTCGCGGTCGAACTGGCAACGCGCAACATCACCGTCAATTGCGTGGCGCCCGGTCTGATTGAAACCGGCATGCTCGACAAGATGCCGCTCGAACACGCGCTGAAAACCGTGCCGATGAACCGCGTCGGCCAGCCTGCGGAAGTGGCGTCGGTGGTCAGCTTCCTGATGTCGGATGCGGCCTCGTATGTCACGCGCCAGGTGATCGGCGTCAACGGCGGGATGATCTGATGAAGCGAGTCGTCATTACCGGCATGGGCGGCGTCACGGCGCTCGGCGATAGCTGGGACATCATTGAAGCGCGCCTCAAAAGCGGCGTGAACGCAGTGCGGCGCATGCCTGAGTGGGATTACTTCGAATCGCTGCATACCCGGCTCGCGTGCCCGTTGCCGGAGTTCGTCACGCCCGCGCACTATCCGCGCAAGAAAACCCGTTCGATGGGTCTGGTATCGGTGTATTCCGTGCGCGCCAGCGAGCTCGCGCTCGCGGATGCGGGCCTCGCCGACGACGTCAGCATCAAGGACGGCCGCATGGGCGTCGCCTACGGTTCGTCGTCGGGTTCGGTGCAGCCGATCCGTGCATTCGGCACGATGCTCGAGACCGGCTCGATGCGCGACGTCACGTCCAACAGCTATGTACAGATGATGCCGCATACCGCGGCCGTCAACGTGAGTCTCTTCTGGGATCTGAAGGGACGCATCATTCCGACCTCGTGTGCGTGCGCGTCGGGCAGCCAGGCGATCGGCTACGCGTATGAAGCGATCCAGACCGGCAAGCAGACGCTGATGCTGGCAGGCGGCGCGGAAGAATTGTCGGGCCCGGCTGTGGCCGTGTTCGACACGCTGTACGCGACCAGCACGCGCAACGACGAGCCTCATTTGACGCCGCGTCCATTCGATGCCGCGCGCGACGGTCTCGTCGTCGGCGAAGGCGCGGCCACGCTAGTGCTGGAGGAGTACGAACACGCGCTGGCCCGCGGCGCGCGGATTCACGCGGAGATTGTGGGCTTCGGCTGCAATTCGGACGGCGCGCACATGACGCAGCCGACCGCGGAAACCATGGCGCTTGCAATGCAACTCGCGCTGCGCGACGCGAAGCTTCCGCCCGAAGCAATCGAATACGTGAACGCGCATGGCACGTCGACGGATCGCGGCGACATCGCGGAGAGCCACGCGAGCGCGCAGACATTCGGTGAGCGTATGCCGATCAGTTCGCTCAAGAGCTATGTCGGTCATACGCTTGGCGCATGCGGCGCGCTCGAGGCGTGGTGGACCATCGAAATGATGAAGCGCCACTGGTACGCGCCCACGCTGAATTTGCGCAACGTCGATCCGGCTTGCGCGCCGCTCGACTACATCGTCGGCACGGGCCGCGAAATCGACGCCGAGCTGGTGATGAGCAACAACTTCGCATTCGGCGGGATCAATACGTCGCTGATTTTCAGGCGTATTCGATGAGCGTGAAGCTGCAACGCGTTGTCGTGACCGGCATGGGTATCGTGTCATGTCTCGGCAATACACTCGACCAAGTGTCGGCCGCGCTGCGCGCAGGCGTATCTCGCATCGAGCGGGTCGAAGCGTGGCGTGAGCGCGGTTTTGCATCGCAAGTCGCCGGGGTCGCGTCGGTCGAAAACGAGCCGCCGTTCGAGCGCAAGCTTGAGCGCTTCATGGGCGACACCGCGCGTTTCGCTTGTCACGCCGCGCGTAAAGCGATCGACGATGCGGGGCTGGGTGTCGCCGCGTTGCGCTCGCCGCTCGCCGGCACGGTGATCGGCTCGGGCGTCGGCACGATGTCCAGCTACGACGCCGCGATGGCCATCGCCAACACGCGCGGCGTCGAAAAAGTGCCGCCTTATACGGTGCCGCACGCCATGAGCAGCACGGCCTCGGCGAATGTCGCACAGGTGTTCGAACTCGAAGGCGTCAGCTATTCGCCGTCGTCGGCATGCACGACCTCGGCGCTCGCCATTGGTCAGGCGATGCAACTGATCCAGACTGGCCGTCAGCAGATCGTGCTTGCCGGCGGCAGCGAGTGCTTGCACGACAACATGACGCTGATGTTCGACGCAATGGGCGCGCTGTCGCGCCGTTTCAACGACACGCCGCGGCGCGCATCGCGGCCCTACGACACGCAGCGCGATGGCTTTGTGATTGCGTCGGGAGGCGGGGTGCTCGTGCTCGAAGCCTTGGATCATGCGTTGGCGCGCGGCGCGCGCATCTACGCGGAACTGACCGGTTTCGGCGATTGCACCGACGCCGGCATGGTCACGCCGCGTGCGGCCGGCATCGAGCGTGCAATGCGAGGCGCGCTTGGCGAGGCGGGCAAGCGTCCCGATTACATCAATACGCATGCGCCTTCCACGCCGCTTGGCGATGTCGAGGAACTGCGCGCGTTAAAGCAGGTGTTCGGTGTTGCAGCGGACCGGGGCATACCGGCGTTTTCATCGACGAAGGGCATGACCGGGCATCCGCTTGGCGCGTGCGGCGTACACGAGGCGATCTACACGCTGCTGATGATGCGCGACGGGTTTATCGCGGGGACGGCGCGACAGGCGAGCACAGCGGGTATAGAAGCAATGGAGCCGGAAATCGACGGCATGCCGCTAGTGCGTACAACACGCGACGCGCGCATCGGCACCGCGATGTCGGTCTCATTCGGCTTCGGCGGAAGTTGCGCAAGTTTGATGTTCGAAGGGTGGCAGGGCGGCTAAAGAGGCCGCTATTTTAAAACGAGGGTGATAAGAATGAAAAAAGCTTTGATGCTCGGCGCATTGACGATCGCAGTAGCAACGCTCGCCGGCTGCGCGACTCAGGTGAAATCGCTGCCGCTGGCAGCAGCAGGCGGCGAATCGGGCGGCGGCGTGCCGGTGTATTTCGGGGAGCAGAGCCATCCGGCGGTGAAGCGGGATATCGGCGATGTTTCGTACTCCGTGCGCATCGCGCGCAAGGTCTCCGGTCCGGACGATGCGTGCCGCGAGGCGCTAGCCGAAGGCGTGAGCAAGCTGCGCGCGGCGGCACGCGAACGTAGCGCGAACGCAGTGATCGACGTAACGACGCGCTTTCACAGCAGCGAAAGCAATTCGTCGCGCGAGTTCACCTGCGGTGTGAGTCCGAGCGCCGCCGCGATCGCGGTGAGTGGCCGCCTCGTCTTGCTCGAGGCGAACTGAGCCGCATCCTGTATCAGCAGTGGATGCACGAATCGTAAAAGCCATAACAACCACGAAGGAGTATCAATGAAACGCCATCTGATGTTCGCCACGCTTGCCGCCTCGTTTGCCATGATGTGCGCTGCGCCCGCTTTTGCGCGCGATTCGGTCGGCAACTATCCGATCGACGAAGCATTGCACAGCGAGCCCGGCAAGGTCGGCGACGATATCGCACTGTATTTCGCGGGCCAGCAGCATCCGGCGGTCGCGAAGACGATGGGCGAATTCGCGACCAACAAGAAGACGAACGCGTTCGGCAAGAGCGATTCGCAGGCATGCCAGCATGTGTTCCTGTCAGCCGTGATGGAGTTGCAGGAACGTGCGCGCAAGGAAGGCGGCAACGCGGTGATCAACATCAAGAGCAACTACAAGAACGAAGTGCGCGAGAGCGCGACCGAGTTCACCTGTGGTGCGGGCGCGGTGATTGCCGGCGTCGCGCTGAAGGGCGATGTGGTCACGCTGCGCAAATAAGCTGGTTTCGCAAGCGTTGATTTAAACGGTCTTGACCGCCGCGACGTTGACGAGCGTTTCGCGGCGCTTGCCCGGCTGCGGACGGTAAAGACCGAGCCGTTCGAGCAGACCGAAGTCTTTCGCGCGGCTCCACCAGAGATAGGGCAGCGAGACGTTGCGTTCGGTAAAACTGAAGCCGCCGCGACGAATCATGTCGAGATAGCCGTCCGCGCTTTTTTGTACGTGCATTGGATGGCGAAACAGTAGACGGATCACCCACGACCTGATGTATGCGTCGGTGGATTCCGCGAACAGCAGCACGCCGCCTGGCTTGAGCACGCGGCGAAACTCGGCGAGCGCGCGGTCCTGCTCGACGAGATGATGGAAGGTTTGATGGCAGAACACGATGTCGGCGCTGGCATCGGGCAACGGCAGTTCGGCGCAGTCGCCGTGCAGCAATTCGATCTCGGCGCCTTTGTCGCGGCACGCGTTGGCCGCATTGGCGGCGAGCTTCAGCGACGGCTCGTGATAGTCAATACCGACGATACGGCGCGGCTGGAATGCATCGGCGAGCAGCCGAAACGCGATGCCTTGTCCGCAGCCCACATCGACGATGACGGGCGCTGCGGGCAACGGCGTATCGATCATCCGCTTCAGGTCATTGATCGCCACGCGCAGAACATGGTGTTCCCATGTGCGAGTGCGCAGGAACCAGATTCCAAATGCGGTTTCCGGCACGAATGGCACGCTGGATGTATGAGACGGCGACACGCTGGGCTCCCCGAGAAAATGGTTGTTCTGTTAGATGCAATGTAACGAGACGTAAGCATGCAGCGTAATGCTGCGCCAGGCAAGCAAACGAGCGAGGCAATTTTGAGTACACAGGTCAGGAAGCCCACACCAGCGCGCATTGCGGCCGATGCCGATGCCGACGCCAACACGACAAAGCCAAAGGCGGTCGACGTCGTGATCGTCGGCGCTGGGCCGGCGGGCGCGGTAGCGGCCGCGTTGCTGCGCAAGGCGGGCCGCTCGGTGCTCGTGCTGGAGCGTCAGCACTTCCCGCGTTTTTCGATTGGTGAAAGCCTGTTGCCACAAAGCATGGCTTACCTC
The DNA here is from genome assembly GCF_036488505.1 of Paraburkholderia sp. Taxonomy (GTDB): domain Bacteria; phylum Pseudomonadota; class Gammaproteobacteria; order Burkholderiales; family Burkholderiaceae; genus Paraburkholderia. The sequence continues at coordinate 7,152 of NZ_DASXHN010000156.1, forward strand.
GAAGAAGCGGGGATGCTGCAAGCCGTGGTCGAGGCAGGGTTCCAGTACAAGAACGGCGCACAGTTCGTGTATCGCGACCGGTCGTCGTCGTTCGACTTTCGTGACAAGCATTCGGCGGGCTGGGGCACGACGTACCAGGTCGAACGCGCGGTGTTCGACGACATCCTCATACGCTGCGCGGCCGCGCAAGGCGCCGAGGTGCGCTTCGGCCATGCGGTGCAGGCGGTTCATCCGGGCGACGGCCCGCGCGCCGCGCCGCTCGTCGATGTGGTGGACGAGGCCGGCCATGCGTACCGGATTGGAACGCGTTTTTTACTCGATGCCAGCGGTTTTGGCCGCGTTCTGCCGCGTCTGCTGAACCTGGAGGCGCCTACGCGGATGCCGACGCGAGCGGCGCTTTTCTCGCATGTCTACGACGGTCTGCCGGCCGGCGCGACCGACCGCAACAAGATCTGCGTGGCAACGCATCCTGAGCGCCGCGATGTGTGGTTCTGGATGATTCCGCTCGCGGGCGGACGTTCGTCGGTGGGCTGCGTCGCCGAGTCGAGCTTTCTCGACGTGCCCGAAGCCGAGCGCGAAGCAAGCTTGCGGGCGTTGATACAACAAGAGCCGACGTTGAGCCGGCTGATCGGCGACGCGCCGTTCCTGATGCCGGTGCGTCACATTGCCGGCTATTCGGCCAACGTCGAGCGTCTGCACGGACCGGGTTATGCGCTGCTCGGCAACGCGGGCGAGTTCCTCGATCCGGTGTTCTCGTCCGGCGTGACGATCGCGCTGCGCTCGGCGCATCTGGCAGTGCAGACCTTGAACCGTCAACTGGATGGCGAATTGGTGGACTGGTCGGCGGAGTACGACGGGCCGTTGCGCAAGGGCATCGACACGTTCCGCGCGTTTGTCGAACGCTGGTACACCGGCGAATTGCAAGACATCATTTTCTATCCGGATCAGACGCCGTCGATTCGTCGCATGATCAGCGCGGTGCTCGCGGGCTATGCATGGGACGAATCGAATCCCTACGTCGCCGAGCCGGTACGCAGGCTCAATGCGCTGCACGAGGTGTGCACGCAGCGTTAATAACGCCGCCGCACATCGTCGAGCCGCGACGCGCGCCGCGCGCGTCGCGTGCTGGCGTACCTGGTCGCGGCGATGCACGCACTCGCCGGCTGCATAGGTTTCACAGACAGCGCGGTCGTCGCCGAGCAGCGTGAACGCAAACGGCAACTCTTCAAGCGGCATTGTCACGTTGACGTATTGATGACGTGATAGCCGAAGTGGTGCATGTCTGGCTGCCAAAGCAACGACACTTGGCGCATCGTGCGACCGACTTGGTACTTGAAGTTCGACGCAGATGTTGGGCCGGACCGCTCAACGCGGCCTGCCTTTTTCCATCCGCCATAGTCCTGTCGTGGGCCGTTACTGGCGCAACGCTCACGCGTCCCTGCGGACTGTCCCGGTCTTTGTGGGTCCCCCCAGGCTTACCTCCAGTTGGGCTGACAGGCACGGCGGGTGCGGCAGGCCAGACGGCACTGGACTCGTATCATTGAATTCTCGAAGCTGTTACATTCGGCGCCCCGGCCATCGACTGCGCGACGGGTCGCCTTTAACGGAGCCCGGTTGCACTTGCTGATCGTCGACGACAACCGCAACGCGGCCTCGCACTGGCGGCCTATCTGTCGCTGGAGGGCTTCCCGACCCGCGCTGTGTTCCGCGGTAACGACGCGAATAACGTCGGGGGCACCTTTGCATCCGTATCATCCTGATAAACATTTCAATGCCGCACTGCAACGGCTATGAGGCGGCCCGGGCACTGCGGCGCGACCCGTAGTACCAAAAGGCATTGCGATCATTGCCCATTCTGTATTCGACGAGACCGAGGTGCGTCGGCATCTGACGGATACCGTGTTTGATGGTTACGTCCAGAAAGGCCGGCCACCCAGGCAACTCGTGGCACTCATCACAAAGCTTGCCCGCTGACGGCCGCGGCCATGCAGCGTGCGCACGGGACATGTGAGCCTTTGGCGGGATTGTCCTGCTGGGGTTATCGCCAAGTGCCTGGCGGTCGCGGAAATGACGACAGCCGCGCGTTGTGCTGCGCACGTGTATCGGCAACGCAGGGACGGAAAACATGAGAATGACGTCGCGTGGCCGGGATGCGGGGACCTCTATTCTTCGCCGTCATGGCGCGACGCATCGCCGCTGCGCTCGATCTCCCGCTCGGTTAATTCGCGCGCCCGGATCTCTAGCTTGCTCAGTGTATTCCAGAGGCAGACGGGGCCACCCTAAGCTCACACACCTCTGCGCAGAAGTGCAGGGCGCGCCGCTGCGCCGTCTTTCCGTGCTGACCACGCGGATGCCGCGCGGCGCCGCTCTTTGCTTGATGCGGTACGCCAAGGGGTCGCTTGTGGTCGTATGGGCTGGGCGCCCGTCAACCCGCGGATCATTGGACTCGCGGTTTGCATTCGGCCACGCGCATCACGACTTGACGCTCAGACTGATCACCGGCGTTTGTTCGCGGGAATGATCGTTGGACACGTAGCCGTCGCGGCTCCGTCGCCGTTTCGCACCGAACATTTCGGTCGCTGAATGGACTTAAGTTCCTGGGAAGTACCGATAAGTGCCTGGCGCTTTTTACACGGCGTTGCAGTTCCTCATGCCGATCGGACCCGATGCAACGCTGTTGGCGACGCGACATCGATCGCATTCGCGCACCCGCTAGAAACAAACGAAAAAGGCCGCGCGTCGCGCTGGTCGTCCGGTAGCAAGCCATTTGCAGAAGATATGCTTGCTGCATCCGCTGTCGCGCGGTAAAACATCGGTTAGCGCTTTGCAGTCTAACCAACGGACCAGCCGCACCACGCCAGCAGCTCAGCCAATATGGCTGAGTGTCCGCGGGGAGGCCGGCGCAAGCACGCTATGCAAGATCCTGCTCACTTCCTGCCCTCATTCGTCTGGCGTGCCGACCGCGACGGCGTGATCCGTTACGTCAACCCATGGACGTCGAGGTATCTCGGCCTTCCCGCCGCCGAACTCGTCGGACTGCACTGGAAGGCCTTCGTCCACCCGGGCGACATCAAAGCGGTACTCGACGCAGTGCGGCAGATGCGCGACGGCACGCTGCTCGGCAATGTCGAGGTGCGTCTGCTACGTGCGGACCGCGAGTTTCGCTGGCACGCGCTGCATCTCCAGGCGGAGCTCGACGCGAACGGCCACATCGGCGACACAATGGGCGTCGCCACCGATATCCACGAGGCTCGCCATGCATGGGCGATGTACGAAGCCAGCGAGCGCCGTCTGAAAGCCGCCTTCCAGGGTGCGCGCATGGGGGCATGGGAATGGGACATGAAAAACCGGGTCGTGCGGATGACCTCGCAGCTCGCGCATCTATACGGTTTTCCGCCCGGAACCGAAGCGGTCGCACTGTCCGATCTCTGGGACCGGGTCAAGCCCGAGTATCGCGAACTGTTCCAGCAGAAGCTCGACGAGGCGCTGCGACATGGCGGGCCATTCGAACTGGATCTCGTGCTTGACGGTGAGTCGACTGCGCCCCGCTGGCTGCGCATGCGCGGCCATGCAGAATTCGACGACAGGGGCGTGCTCGCACACGTGTACGGCGTGAGTTTCGACATCAGCAAGCAGCGCGCCGCCGAAGAGCAGCTCAGTCTCAGCGAGCGGCGTTACCGGGCGCTGGTCGAATCGACAGGCGCGCTGGTGTGGTCCGCTCCGGCGAACGGCGACGTCCGTGCGAGCGGCGACGACTGGAGCCGCTTCACGGGCGACGCGGTGGTCCACCTATCGGATTGGGGCTGGCTCGACTACGTGCATCCGGACGACCGTGAAACGGCACGGCAGACCTGGCTCGATGTGCTGCAGCGCGGCCAGCCTGGGTCCAGCCAGTTTCGCTTGCGGCGCTATGACGGCCAGTACCGGATGGTGAAGGCGCAAGCGGTGCCGCTGTTCGACAGCCACGGCAATCTGCAGGAGTGGTTCGGCACGACCACCGACGTGACCGCGCAGTATGAAGCGCAAGCGGCGATCGAGGCGCGCAACCTGCGCCTGTTGGTCGCGATGCAGGCGGCGCGCATGAACATCGTCACCCTCGACCTCGCGTCGCGCAGGCTTTCCTTCGAAACCGGGGGCCAACCGCTGATCGAAGAGGTGCTGACATACGACGACGGGCTGCGCCGCGTGCACCCCGACGACCGCGCGACACTGGAACGATATGTGCAGACGTTGGCCGCAGGCAACGATCCGGGCGCGAACATCGAATATCGGGTGCAGGAGGCGCGCGGCGAACGCTGGATGGAAGGCAGCGCGCTGCTGCAGCGAAGCGCGGACGGCAAACCGTTGATTATCGTTGGCAGCTTGATCGACATCACCCAGCGCAAGCAACTCGAACTGATGTTGCGCGAAGCCGACCGCCGCAAGGACGAGTTTCTGGCAATGCTCGCGCACGAACTGCGCAATCCGCTCGCGCCGCTGCGTACGGCGATCGCGCTGCTCGACAAGCAACAGGATGCGGAAAACCGTTCGCCCGAACTGATCAACCTGATGCGCCGCCAGGTCGAGCACATGACGCGCATCGTCGATGATCTGCTCGAGGTGTCGCGAATCACGCACGGGCGCATCGTGCTGCAGCTCGAGCCCGTGCTGGTCGGCACCGCCGTTTATCACGCGGTCGAGGCGGTCGCGGCGATGGCCGAAGCGCGTCATCAGCACTTGCAGGTGAACGTCAACGATCCGACCACCTGGGTCAACGGCGATATCACCCGAATCGCGCAGATCTTCATCAACATCCTGAACAACGCGAGCAAGTACACGCCGGAGTACGGTCACATCGCGGTGAATGTGAAGGCCGACGACGAATCGGTTTGCATCGTCACGCAGGATACCGGCACTGGCATTTCGGCCGAACTGTTGCCGAAGGTTTTCGACCTGTTCTCGCAGGGCGAGCGCACGCTCGATCGCTCGAGCGGCGGGCTAGGAATCGGACTGTCGCTGGTGAAAAAACTGGTCGAGATGCATCACGGCACGATCGCCGTGCACAGCGACGGGCCCAATCTGGGCACCACGGTCACGGTGCGACTGCCGCGGCTGCATCATCATGAACGCCATGCGGCGGTCACGCTTTCGGCGCCCGCGCCGGGGCCTGCAAAAACCACCTTGCGTTTGCTCGTGGTCGACGACAATCGCGACGCCGCCGATTCACTCGCGATGCTGTGCGAATCGGAAGGTCATGCGGCCCGGGTCGCCTACTCGTCCGCCGAAGCCATCGAAGCCGCGCCGTCATTCACGCCGGACGTCGCGTTGCTCGACATCGGTTTGCCGGATATCGACGGCTATGAACTGGCGAAGCAACTGCGTCGCAAGGGCGGCACGAAGCCGTTGCTGATCGCGATTACCGGCTACGGTCAGACGGAGGACAGACTGCGCGCGCAAGCGGCCGGCTTCGACTATCACTTCGTCAAACCGGTCAAGATCGACAGTCTGCTGACGCTGCTGGCGTCGATGACGGGCGGGCAATAGCGAGGGCATTGTCAACGAAGTCGATAAAGCGAGGCCCTCATGTCCGCGCAGACACCGTTTCAAGGAGGGATCATGCGAAAGACAACTTCGATCGCCTGTGCGAGCAACTGTCCTCGCGCGCGGCGTGCAAGACCATCGTGCAGTTGCTGAGCCTCGCTCACGAGCGCACCTGCGAAGCCGAGCTGGCCCATGCGCTGGAGCAGGACCTGGCCGACGGCCGACTACCCGATCTGGACGAACTGCGCTCGCGTTTCGCCCCTGATCCGGCAGCTGTTCCACAAGTGCACGTACAACTGGCTTCGTTGCGCGACTACGAGGCCCTGCTTACCTTGGATCAGGAGATGACAGCATGAGCCACGATTTCGATGCTACCCGCCTGTCGCTGCTGCTCAACGACTTGCGGCTACCCGCTGTCAAACATATCTGGCCAGCCTTCGCCGAGCGCGCCGACAAGGAGGGCTGGCCCGCGGCACGCCTGATCATGGCGCTGGCCGAACACGAGATTGCCGAACGCGACAGACGTCGTATTGAACGCCATCTGAAGGAGGCCCGGCTGCTACCGGGCAAGACGCTGGAGACCTTCGATTTCGATGCAGTGCCAATGATCTCCAAAGCACAGGTCTCGGCACTGTGTGCCGGCGATGGATGGCTGCGCAACGGCGCCAACCTGATCATGGTCGGCACGCCCGGCGGCGGCAAATCGCACCTGTCGTCGGCGATCGGACTGAGCCTGCTGGACAAAGGCTGGAAGATCCTGTTCACCCGCACCTCCGACCTTGTGCAGCGGCTCCAGGTTGCACGTCGCGAGCTCGCGCTCGAAGCCGCGACCCAAGGTACTGTTGGCTGACGGGAGCCGTATGAGGCGAGAGTCTCATGTACGGTTCTGCGAGAGGCTTGAGGTGCAACCCCTCGAAGCTGGATGAATTCGTCCGTGTCGCTGCCGAAACGATGAATGAGCCAATGGTTCGTCACGCTGCTCGGTGCCTGGCACCATGGTTAAAGGCGCACGGACGACCTGGTCTGGTGAACGTCGCGTACTCCGTCAGCTGCAACCGTACGATCTTGCGAAGCGATGTTTTCGTCGGCGAAGACGCGTCGGTCGATTCGCGCTCGGACCACATCGTCAGGCGGCCCGAATGAGCGCCGGCGGCGATTGTCCGAACCCATACAGCGCGGACTGCCAGAAACGACATTTCCTGATCACTGTTCCAGGATCCCCTCAGCCGGTTTCTTGAGACAAACTAACCGCACCGATTTCCGAGACGTTTTTCTTGCCACTGTAAAACCGATGTTGCTAGCGGACGTCGCCGGCGTATTCGAACTTCGAGCCGCAACGCAGTAATGTCGATTCATGTGCGCAGGGGCACCCAGTCGCTGTGGGAAAACGGCATCTTCCAAAACTGCCTTTTTCTTGTGATGCGGCTCATGCGCATGCCAAATGTCGACCAGGTATTTCTGGTCGCCGGTGGTGATGGCAGTAACGAAGACGCGCGAAATTTTCTTGGTGAGTCGCCGGCGCCGGTGATCGACATGGATACGGCAATGGGGCACCTCGGTCTGATGATCAAGATGAGCGCGCAACTCGGCCGTGAATGAATCGTGGCATTTCGCGAGCAGGGCGGCAAGGTGGTGACGATGCGGGTCGGCAACGACTACGGGAAAGATAGCGAACGCATGGTGTTCGACACGCCGCACCGGCTGCTGATCAGCGGCGCGCCGTACGTGAATGTAAAACTTCCCTACTTGACACTCCCACGTCGCGTCCCTAACATTCACCGGTAAAGTGGTATTACCGATTTGCGCGAGCGTTCGCTGGATGGCATTGGTCATGTCGTGTTGCCGGTTTATGTCTGCGCCGAAAAATTGAACAGAAAAAATGGAGATGCGATTGTGACTATGAGTACCACCGACGTCTTGCCGGCCGGCGAATCATTTGAGGATCGGACCTACCGGAAAGTCACGCTCAAGATCGTGCCGATCCTGGTCATTTGCTATGTCGCGGCTTACTTCGACCGCGTCAACATCAGTTTCGCGAAGCTGCAGATGCAAAGCGCTCTAGGGCTATCGGATACGGTGTATGGACTGGGCGCCGCGATCTTCTTCATCGGCTACTTTCTGTTTGAGACACCGAGCAACCTGATTCTGCACAGGATCGGCGCGCGACGCTGGATTACCCGGATCATGATTTCCTGGGGTATTACGTCGTCGGCGATGATGTTCGTCAACGGTCCCGTGGCGTTCTACGTGCTGCGCTTCCTGCTCGGCGCATTCGAAGCCGGGTTCATGCCCGGCGTGATCCTGTACTTCACCTACTGGTACCCGGCACGGCGGCGCGCGCGGATGGTCGCGCTGTTCATGACGGGCATCGCGATCGCCGGCACGATTGGCGGCCCGCTTGCGGGCTTTGTCATGACGAAGTTTAACGGGATCGGCGGCTTGGCCGGCTGGCAATGGCTGATGCTGGTCGAAGGCTTGCCCACTATCGTGCTCGGCGTAATCGTGTACCTGATGCTGGTAGACCGGATCGAGCACGGGAAATGGCTGACGCACGAAGAAAAGACGCTGCTGCGGGACAACCTCGCTGCTGAGGTCACGCCGCAGCGCGCGCACGACGTAAAAAGCGCATTCAAGAATCCCTACACCGCGCTGCTTGCGCTGATCTACTTCCTGGTGCTCAACGGCCAGTTCGGCCTGTCGTTCTGGATGCCGCAACTGATTAAAAATTCAGGGGTGTCCGAGCCACTGTCAATCGGCATGTTATCGGCGGTGCCTTACGCGGTGACGGGTCTGTTGATGGTATTGATCGGCCGTAGCTCCGACCGCACCGGCGAGCGACGCGTCCACCTCGCGCTCTGTATTTTCGCGGGCACCGTCGGCTACTGCGTGTGCGCGTGGTTCTCGCACAATACGGTGATCGCCACCGCCGGGCTGTCGCTCGCTGCGGTCGGCATCATCAGTTCGTACGGCATCTTCTGGACCATGCCGCCGAAGTTTTTGAGCGGTAGCGCGGCCGCGGCCGGAATTGCCATCATCAATTCGATCGGCAATCTGGGCGGCTTCGTCAGCCCGTATGCGATCGGCAAGCTAACCGACATGACCGGCAGCACCGATCTCGGCATGTATGTGATCGCGGCCATGACTGCCGTGGCTGCGGTGCTCGTGCTCTTCACTATACCGAAGCACATCTGCAACGATCGAGCTTAGCTCAATTCCACCCGTCATGTTACGGCAGCCTGAGCGGGCTGCCTCATTTGATCCAAAAGCACTATGAGCTCCCCATCGCCCGTCATACGGTTGCATCCGGACGACAATGTCGTCATTTCGCGCCGTCAGTTGATACCTGGCAATCGCCTCGAAGCCGACGTCGTCGCCGCGGATCTGGTGCCGGCCGGCCACAAGGTCGCGACCCGGCCGCTCGCGGCCGGCGAGCCCGTGCGGCGCTACGGCCAGATCATCGGCGTCACGACGCAGCCTGTCGACAGCGGCCGCCACGTCCATGTGCACAATCTCGCGATGAGCGAATTCGCGCGCGATTATGTGATCGGCGAGGATCTGCGATCTCTGCCTCCTGCGCCGTCAGAGGCCACATTTCTTGGCATCGAGCGCGAGGATGGACGCATCGCCACGCGTAATTACATCGGTATCCTGACGTCCGTAAATTGTTCGGCGACCGTCGCTCGCGGTATCGCTAATCATTTCAGCGGTCCACGCCGCGACGGCGCCGCGTTGCGGGATTTCCCGCACATCGACGGCGTGGTCGCGCTGACGCACGGTGCCGGCTGCGCCACCGACAGCGAAGGCGAGGGACTAACCGTGCTGCGCCGCACGCTGGCGGGATACGCGGGACATGCAAACTTTGCGGGTCTGCTGATCGTCGGACTCGGCTGCGAAACTAACCAGATTTCCGGCCTGATGGCCGAGCAGGGATTGAGCGAATCGGCGCTGCTGCGAACGTTCAATATTCAGGAAGTTGGCGGTACTACTGCGGCGGTTGAGACCGGCGTGCGTCTGATCGAGACCATGCTGGCCGATCTGCCACGCGTCGAGCGCCGGCCAGTGCCGGCCAGCCGGCTGATCGTCGGCCTGCAGTGCGGCGGTTCGGACGGCTACTCGGGAATCACTGCGAATCCAGCTCTGGGCGCCGCGGTCGATCGACTCGTGGCGCACGGTGGCACCGCGATCCTGTCAGAAACCCCGGAAATCTATGGCGCCGAACACCTGCTGCTGCGCCGTGCTGTGTCGCGCGAAGTCGGAGAGAAACTGCTCGAACGGATAAACTGGTGGACCCAGTACTGTGAACGGCACGGTGCCAGCATGAACAACAATCCGTCCGCCGGCAACAAGGCCGGTGGATTGACCACCATTCTCGAGAAGTCACTCGGGGCGGTGGCCAAAGGTGGCACGTCCGCACTGCAGGCGGTCTACGAATACGCTCAGCCGGTCCGGGCGCATGGCCTGGTATTCATGGATACCCCTGGCTATGATCCGGTGTCGGCAACCGGCCAGGTCGCCGGTGGCGCGAACCTGATCTGCTTCACCACCGGGCGCGGTTCTGCTTATGGCTGCGCGCCGTCTCCGTCGATCAAGCTCGGCACCAACAACGCGCTTTGGGCGCGTCAGCAAGCCGACGTCGACATCAATTGCGGACCCATACTGGACGGCGAGTCAAGCATCGACGAGATGGGCGAGCAGATATTCCAAACAATGCTGGCTACCGCATCGGGAACGCGTACCAAAAGCGAGTTGCATGGCTACGGACAATCAGAGTTCGTACCATGGCAACTGGGCGCGGTCATGTGAAACCTTCCCGTGCATCTGCAGCAAGCTATTCAGGAGAATAATCCGTATGACTTCGAACGCCTTTGCGGCCATTGCGCGTGATGCGATTGCCGCGCTATCCACGACAACCTACGGCATGCCGAGCGGGGCGACGCGATGAGCACACCACGCTACGCTGCCGACGCGCTGATCGGCTACGCGAATCAACTACTGGAAGCGGCAGGCCTTGCGTCGACGCATGCGGATGCGGTGGCGCGCACCTTGGTCGACGGTGACCTGCTCGGCCATGACACGCACGGTTTGGCGCAGCTTGCCGGTTATATCGGCGCGCTCGAGGGCGGCACCATGACCAAGGAAGGCGAGCCTCTCGTGATCGCCGACAAAGCGGCAACCTTGTTGTGGGATGGGCGCCGTCTGCCCGGACCGTCGCTGGTGCTGCGCGGTATTGACGCGCTGTTGCCGCGGGCTCGTGAATACGGCACCGCGACATTGGTGATTCGTCGCAGCCATCATATTGCGAGCCTCGCCGCGTACCTGCTGAAGGCGACGGAAGCGGGTTTCGTGCTGATGCTGTCCAGTTCCGATCCGAGCGTGCAAAGCGTCGCGCCGTTCGGCGGCACACGCGCCGTGTTCACACCGAATCCGGTCGCGATCGGCGTGCCGACGTCAGATACGCCGTTTCTTATCGACATTTCATCGTCGGTCACCACCAATGCGATGACGGCACGGCGGCACAAAGCGGGCGAGCGTTTCAACGAGCCATGGATGCTCGATGCGCAAGGCAATGCCACCGACGAACCCGGCGTGCTGTTCGAAAATCCGCCCGGCACCATACTTCCCCTTGGCGGTCTGGGAGCAGGCCATAAGGGCTTCGGACTCGCCGTGCTGATCGAAGCGCTGACGAGCGGCCTGGCCGGCTTCGGTCGCGCCGATCCGTCCGAGGGCTGGGGGGCGACTGTATTCATGACGTTGTATGACCCGGCGGCTTTCTGCGGTGAGCAGGAATTCAAGCGGCAGATGGATTGGCTTGCGGATGCATGCCGCAACAATCCGCCACGCCCCGGCGTGGAAAGTGTGCGCATGCCTGGGGACGGCGGTATGGCTCGCAGAGCGGCACAACTTGCAGGCGGCGTGCGGCTGCACGACACGATCCGGCCGGCGCTTGAGGTGTGCGGGCAGCGCTACGGTATCGCCTTCCCGACCCCGCTCGACGCGTAGTGCCTGGAACTTGAGGCCCGCCGCTTTTGCTGATGGCCACAACGTTCGCCGAAGCTTATGGACATCCGATGGATAACCTGACACGCCATGCCTTCGCATGGCGTGAAACCGGTGACTCAGTCGTGGGTACCAACAGACGGCGCGCCGCTAGTTTCAACCGGACGATTTGCCTTGTCCCATCCCTTCGTGAATTCGTCATGAACGCGGCGCAGGTGAGCATGCATCGCGGCCCGTGCGCGTTCCGGGTCGCGCGACTTGATCGCCTTATAGATCGTCAGATGATCCTTCACGGTTTGCGCGCGGCGTTGCGGCGTCAGAAAATGCTCTTCAATCTTGATCCACATCGGGTCGTAGCGGAATGCCCAGATCGAGCGTATCAGATGAACGAACGCACTATTGCCGGTGGCAGCGGCGATGCGCAGATGGAACAGCCTGTCGGCTTCCTGCTCGACGACGTGGTGAGCGTTCTCCTCGATCATCTGGTCGATGGTCTCGAGAATGCCGTCGAGGTCGGACTGAGTGGCGGCACTGGCTGCCAGCGCGGCAATTTCGCCCTCGAGCACTTCGCGCGCCTTGATGAGTTCGAACGGCCCGGGTTCACCGCTGTCCCCGGTACTCACGGCAACATCTGCACGCGGACTGGACGCGCGTTCGACCACCCACACGCCCGAGCCAACGCGCACATCGACCAGGCCGGCGATCTCCAGCGCGAGCAGCGCCTCGCGCAGCGGCGGACGGCTCACGCCGAACAGCTTTGCCAGTTCGCGCTCTCCGGGCAGGCGTGTACCGGGGGGAAACTCGCCATTACTGATCAGCGCTTCGAGCTGCGCGGCGATTTCGCGATACAGCCGGCGCGGAGGGCCGAGGGCAGCGATAGGCAAGATGGCTCCTGTTTAAATCAGATGAAGGACGCGACGGGAAGCCGGCGGATACGCACAGGCGCACCGGTACTACGCACTGCCGCGCCGGCGCATCGAGCGCAGGCTGGATTTTATCATCCCATCGGTGCCACTGCGGCGTCGCTGCATGCTTCATCTGCATCACTGGAGCACGCGCCGACAGTCTGAACAGTGACCGGTGAACGAGTATCTGCCGCGCGGCAGAGAAGCACCGCAAGAGCGTGCCGTTGCCGAAGCGCGCAGTTCGAGCGCGGCGCGAGTCACAACCACAAATGCGAATTTCAACACGGTCAAGCAATGCAGCCACGATTCGGCCAAACCTGATCATGGCACTACTGGAAGCCCGACAGATGACTACACCAGGCAGCACCCGCAGCGCAAACGAGACGCTCGTCAAAAGCGTTTCGCTGTTCAACCTAGGCACACTGATCAACGACCAGTCGTCATTGACGCTCAGACGCGGCATGGGCACGCGGGTCGAGATTCCCGTGACCGGCGCATTTATCGAAATGGCCGACGGCGAGCACATTCTGTTCGACACGGGCCTGCTGCCGCATGATTGCGAGCAGGAGGGCACCGATCCATGCCTGTCGATGAAGCGCTTTTCCGAAATGATCGCGCGCTACGATCGGCAGGACGATATTCGTGCACGGCTGGCCGATCTCGGTCATACGCCGGAAGACGTCAAGATGGTTATCAACAGTCACTTCCATTGGGACCACTCGGGCGGCAACATGTTGTTTCCGCATGCGCGTTTTCTGGTGCAACGCACTGAATATCGTTTCGCGTATCAGCCCGACACCTTTGTCGCGCGACCGTACGAGCGTGCGTACTTCGATTGTGGCATTCACTATGAACTGCTGCGCGGCGATCAGATGATCAAGCCCGGCGTCGCGGTGCTGACCACGCCGGGGCACACGCCGGGGCATCAATCGCTGATGCTGAATCTGCCGTCGGGCGCGATCATGATCATGACCGGTGACGCAGTGTTCTGCCCAGCGAACCTCGATCCCGATATGCCGCCGGGCAATGCGCACACGACCGAGCAGGCCATCGCGTCGATCGCCCGGCTGCGCCTGCTGACCGAGTTTTTCGGCGGCGATCTGGTGATTTGCCACGACCCCGATTTCTGGAAGAAATGGCAGCCGGCACCGCATCGATATACGTGAGCTTCGCGAACCGGCGTCGACGTGTTCGTCTGACGCGGGTCACTGTTGTTACAACGTTGCCGCGATCCGGCTGGCAATGCGCGCGATTCCGGTGACGATCTGCTTTTCCCGTCTCCCTTCGAGGCGGCCAAGCGGCACGCTGGTGCTGACGGCGACGCGCTTGCCGAGCGGCGTCACCCCGACGTATGCCGCGAAGCACGCAAGACCGACACTGACCTCTTCGCGCTCGGTGGCAAGGCCGCACGCGCGGATGCCTGCGAGTTCGCGCAGCAACGCGCTGCGCCGGGTGATCGTGTGCGAAGTCATGGCGGCGAGGCGCTCTGGCAATACCGCTGTCACTTCCTCGTCGGAGAGGCTCGCCAGCAGCG
>NZ_DASXHN010000209.1:0-4460 GCF_036488505.1 Paraburkholderia sp.
ACCGCTTACGACGAGATACTTCAGCACGATTGCAAGCCGGTCACCCTTGGCGGCGATCACACCATCGCGTTGCCCATTTTGCGGGCGATTCATCGCAAGCACGGCAAGGTCGGCCTGATTCACGTCGACGCGCACGCCGACGTCAACGACACGATGATGGGCGAGAAGATCGCGCATGGCACGCCGTTTCGCCGCGCGGTGGAGGAAGGGCTGCTCGATTGCGAACGGGTCGTGCAGATCGGTCTGCGCGGCACCGGGTACGCGGCCGAAGACTTCGACTGGTGTCGCGATCAGGGTTTTCGCGTCGTGCAGACAGAGGAATGCTGGAACCGCTCGCTCGCACCGCTCATGGAAGAGGTGCGGCATCGCGTCGCCGGCGGTCCGGTCTATCTGACCTTCGATATCGACGGGATCGATCCCGCGTATGCGCCGGGCACCGGCACGCCGGAGATCGCCGGTCTGACGGTGCCGCAAGCGCTGGAGATCATTCGCGGCTGCTGGGGCTTGAATCTGGTCGGCGCGGATCTCGTCGAAGTGGCGCCGCCCTACGATCCGTTCGGCACGACTGCGTTGCTCGGCGCGAATCTCGCATACGAGATGCTGTGCGTGCTGCCCGGTGTGAAGCGCCGCGACTAGCGGAGACGGGCGTCTGCGTGAGTTGCCTTCCAGCGCGAAATCGAACAGGTGCTGACGGTAATCGAGCACTGAATCACACCGAAAACCTGTCCCGATAGACCTGCGGCGGGACACGCAACAGTCTGCCGAAACTGCACCGCATTGTCTCCTCGCTGCCAAACCCGCAACGCGCCGCGATCCGTTTGATCGACCACGCGGTCTCGCTCAACAACCGCTGCGCCGCCTCGACGCGCAACTGCTCGACCGCGCGCGCCGGCGTGCGCCCGGTTTGCATCTTGTAATGACGCATAAAACTGCGCTCACTCATATGCGACCGCCTCGCCAGCGCGGGAACCGAAAGATCGGACGCAAGATGCGACGCCATCCACGCATTTAACTCGCCGAAGCGGTCGTCGGCGCTCTGCATCGACAGCATCGCGCTGAACTGCGATTGACCGCCCGGGCGTTTGAGGAACACCACGAGCTCGCGTGCAACCGCGAGGGCCATCGCGCGGCCGTGATCCTGTTCGAGCAAGGCCAGCGCGAGGTCGATTCCCGCCGTGACGCCCGCCGATGTCCAGATCGCACCATCGCGGATAAAGATCGGATCGGTTTCGACGCGCAGCCGCGGATAACGTTGCGCGAGTTCGTCGCAACGCGCCCAATGCGTGGCGACGCGCCGGCCGTCCAGCAGGCCGGCCTCGGCGAGCAGGAAGGCGCCCGAGCACACGGATGCGACCCGGCGCGCGTCGCGAGCGCGCCGTTGGATCCAGCGGATCAGACGCTTGTCCGTCGCGGCGTCGTTCACGCCGAAGCCGCCAGGCACGATCAGCGTGTCGACTGGCCGCTTCGCCGCGCGTAGCGAATGAGCGACCAGCGCGACGCCGGCTGAGGAAGTCACCGGCCCGGCTTCGGCGGCGACGACGCGCGGCGCATACAGCGAAGCAAGGCCGCGCTGCGCGGCGAGTTCGTTGGCGGAGGCGAACACCTGCAGCGGACCGCTTACGTCGAGCAGTTGCACGTTGCGGAAAGCGAGCAGCACGATGGAGCGAGATTCGCTGGTCATGGCGATAAGAACGGCGGAGTAGTGCGTGGCAGAAACCAAGGGACAAATGGCAACACCGCCAAAGACTACCTGCCTAGAATCGATTCGTCCACTCGCGAAATCCGTCGCGGGTCTGGATCGATTTCTCATTCGACAAGGTATCTTCATGGCACTGCAAATCGGCTTTCTGGTGTTCCCGCAGGTGCAGCAACTCGATCTGACCGGGCCGCATGACGTGCTCGCTTCGTTGCCCGGCGCGACCGTGCATCTGATCTGGAAAACGCGCGAGCCGGTCGTGTCCAGCAGCGGACTCGTTCTCACGCCTGATGTCACGTATGAAACGTGTCCGCCGCTCGACGTAATCTGCGTGCCCGGCGGCAGCGGCGTGACCGATCTGCTGCGCGACGAGCGAACCATCGAGTTCGTGCGAACACAGGCGGCGAGCGCGCGCTACGTGACGTCGGTTTGCACGGGCGCGTTATTGCTTGGCGCCGCCGGTCTGCTGCGAGGGCGGCGCGCGACCACACATTGGGCCTTCCACTCGCTGCTGGAGCCGCTCGGCGCGATTCCGACGCGCGCACGGGTGGTGCGCGACGGCAATCTGATTACCGGTGGCGGTGTGACAGCCGGTATCGATTTCGCTTTGACCGTCGCCGCCGAATTGGCGGGGGAGCACGAGGCGCAGGCTATCCAGCTCGAACTCGAATATGCGCCGGCCCCGCCGTTCGACGCCGGAGATCCGGATGTCGCGCTGCACGCTGTAGTGGAAACGGTCCGGCAGCGCACCGCGGCCAGCCTGGCGCGCCGGAGCCGAATCGTGATGGATCTCGCGGCGGGTGGATGACGTACTGCGTCGCGCGATTGCCGAGCCTGCCGTGCAGGGCCCGCGCCGGTAAGGTCGCCTTCGATTAAACTGCCTGGCTATCATCCCTTCGCCAGTCAGACTCGAACGATGACTCACTCCAGATCCGCCCAGGAGCAATGCCGATGCGCGTAGGCAAGCCGGTTCAGCCCTTGCCGCAGCCGTCATGCGACTACTGCGGCGCCCGTGCGTCGATCGCTCGGTATGGCGACGAAGCCTATCCGTATCGCAAGGACCAGGGTCCGCTATGGATCTGCGTTCCCTGTCAGGCGTGGATCGGCGTGCATTCGCGCAGCCGGCGCAACGTGCCGCTCGGCCGCCTCGCGAATGCGGCATTGCGCGACGCGAAGAGCCGGCTGCACGATGCGCTGGAACCGCTCGCCGCCGGCAAGGTGCGCCGCGACGGCGTCAACGCGTTCGAAGCGCGCGCAAAGGCGATCCGCTGGGTGGCGACCGAGCTGGGTTTCGATCCTCTGCCGCCCGGCATTCATGCGCTCACAGCCGAGCAGTGCGAACAGGCGCTACGTTATGTCGAAGCTTTCGTCGCGTCCCGCCGGTCGCGGGAACGCGGCGGCTAACTGGATCATCGTGCGGCGCTGTGCCCCGCGCGCCGTTCCCACCGCCCCCGCGGCGGCAGTGTGACGACCCGCGGCGCGTTTCAGCGCCGGGTTTATCACTCCAGCAGATAACCGTATCGGATTTGCTTCGTTGGCATTGCACGTGTGCACCGGTAAATTCGTCGGACTGAACGCGCCGCCCTAATTGCACCGGGCGCGCGCTGAACCGTCCCGACGAAGAGCCTCCTGTGACGACTACTGTATTCCCCGCGCGCGGCATCGCCGCTGATTCGACGGCCGGCGAGGCCAGCCGCCTGCTTTGCACCCAGCGCATCGAGATTCGCCCGCTCGACGCGCCACTCGGCGCCGAAGTGCTGGGCCTGGATCTCAGCCAGCCGCTCGCCGATGAGGACTTTGCCCGCATCCACCGCGCGCACCTCGACTATCACCTGCTGGTGTTCCGCGACCAGCGCATCACGCCGGAGCAACAGATAGCATTCAGCCGCCGCTTCGGCCCATTGCAGATTCACGTGCTGCATCAGTTCCAGTTGCCCGGCTATCCCGAGGTGCTGGTGGTGTCGAACATCGTCGAAAACGGCCAGCCGATTGGGCTCGGCGACGCCGGTCACTACTGGCATTCCGATCTGTCGTACAAGGAGAAGCCGAGCCTCGGCTCGCTGTTGCATGCGCAGGAACTGCCCGCGCAAGGCGGCGATACGCTGTTCGCGAACATGCACCTCGCGTGGGACACGTTGCCCGCACATTTGCGCGATGGGGTGAAAGGCCGTACCGCGGAACACACGTATCTCGCGAAGTACGCGGAACTGCAGAAGCGCAGCCCGTGGCGCCCGAATCTGTCGGCCGAGCAGATTGCTCAGGTGAAGCCGGTCGTGCATCCGATCGTGCGCACGCATCCGGAGACCGGACGCAAGACGCTCTTCGTCAGCGAGCATTTCACCACGCGTGTAATCGATCTGCCGGAAGACGAGAGCCACGCGTTGCTCGCGGAACTCTTCGCGCATAGCGTGCGCACCGAACATCTTTACCGGCATCACTGGGCCGCGCACGACATGGTGTTCTGGGACAACCGCGCGTTGATGCATCTCGCCGCCGGTACGCCCGACCATCTGCGCCGCAAGCTTTATCGCACGACGATCGAGGGCGATGCGCCGTTCTGAGCGCAAGCTTTTCGTCCTGTTTGTACTGCATGCCCACTGGAGTCTCAATGCCGAGCCGATTTCGCACGACCGCCGCACGGCTGTCGTTTTCCCGCCGTTTCACCGCTATTTTGCTGAGCTTGTCGATCGGCGCCGCAGGTGTCGCCGTCGCGGCGCCCGCGCATGCCGAGGGCGAGATTCGCGTGGCCGAACAGTTCGGCATC
>NZ_DASXHN010000216.1:0-2584 GCF_036488505.1 Paraburkholderia sp.
GCGTCGTTCGACATCGGTCTATCGGCGCGGCTCGTCACTGCGCCGGCACGCGGGCGCGCTGCCGGCGGCAGCGGCACGGGGGCGGCCAGTATCGTCGTGCGCCGCGAAAAGCTGCTATGGGCTAGTGCAGCCGATGCCGCGCCGCGACCCGCCGCGCCGTATCAACTGGTGCTGTTGCCGCAGAGATGCCAATTGCAGCGTTTCGTCGTCAGGCTGCTCGACGAACACCATGTGTCGTACGTCGTGTCGCATTCGGCATCGGGCGTGGCCGGCCTGCAGCTGGCGTTGAAAGCGGGACTCGGCATCTCGTGTCTGAACGAATCGTCGCTCGGTGACGGCGTGGTTGCCTGCGGGGCCAACATCGGCTTGCCCGCGCTGCCGGCCATCGAGTTTCATCTGCTGCCTGGTCGGCCCGGCGAAAGCGAACTCGTCAGCAATGCGCGCGCGGCGTTGACGCGGCTTTTCGCATAACGCGGATGTTGCCGCCTTCGGGCCAGGTCCATCCGGTCGCGGATGCGATTCGCCGCGGCGCGACGATCGCGACGCAGCACCGCTCGGGGTGTCGCGGCCTGCCCGGCCCAGCGCAGGTGACGGCGCGCGCGCTCGCCGGCAATACAGGGATGCGGTCTGCGGCAGCACAGATTGGGAAGCGGCTCCCTGCTACAGTTATGCCGCCGCGAACTCGCTTTCCAGCTTCGGCTCGGCGGCGCCACCCGCCACCTTCTTGCCCGGCGCAGACGCCGACGCGACCACTGCACGCGACCCGCTGCCCGTCTGAAACACCGCGACCGCCGCCGACAAGCGCCGCGCCTGCTCTTCCAGCGAACTGGCCGCCGCGGCCGCCTGTTCGACGAGCGCCGCATTCTGCTGGGTGACCTCGTCCATCTGCGCGACCGCGAGATTGACCTGGTCGATGCCGGTGCTCTGCTCGGTCGCCGCCGCGGCGATCTCGCCCATGATCGAACTCACGCGCGCTATCGCATCGACGATTTCGGTCATCGTCGTACCCGAGCGCTCGACCAGGTGCGAACCCTCCTGGACCCGCGTAGTCGACGCATCGATCAAGCCCTTGATCTCCTTGGCCGCCGCCGCGCTGCGCTGCGCGAGCGAACGCACCTCGCTCGCGACCACCGCGAAGCCACGTCCCTGCTCGCCCGCGCGCGCCGCCTCGACCGCGGCATTCAGCGCGAGGATATTGGTCTGGAAGGCGATCCCCTCGATCACGCCGACGATATCGGCGATCTGCCGCGAATCCGCGACTATGCCGTGCATCGTGCCGACCACCTGCTCGGTCAGTTCGCCGCCCTGCGCGGCCAGCGTCGATGCGCCCTGCGCGAGCGAGCTTGCCTGTTTCGCGTTGTCCGCGGTCTGCTTGACCGTCGAGGTCAACTGCTCGATGCTCGCCGCGGTCTCTTCCAGCGACGCGGCCTGCTCCTCTGTGCGTTGCGACAGATCCGAATTGCCGGCCGCGATCTCGCTGACGCCGGTGTCGATCGATTCGGTGCCACGGCGCACCGCACTGACGGTCGCGATCAGCGACTGCTGCATTTTCAGCAGCGCGGCCGCGAGCCGGCCCATCTCGTTATCGCCCGACACCTCGATGCGGCCGGTCAGGTCGCCGTTCGCAATGCGCTGGAACTGCGCGATCGTCGCGTCGACCGGACGGACGATCGAGCGCACCAGCACCGCGCGGCACAGCCAGCCGCCGAGCAGCGACAGCGCGATGCCGACCGCCACCGCGACGCAGACCATGTAGAACAGGTTCTGAGCTTGCTGGTAGCGTTGCGCGCCGTGATCGATCTGCAGCTTTTCGAGCGCGAACATCGCTTTTTCATATGCGCTGTACAGCGACGGCAGTTTGTGCGCCTGTACTTCGTTAAACGCGTTGATGTCGCCCGACTTGAGCCCGGCGAGCGCCGGCGCGACCCCTTCACGCAGGAACGTGTCGCGGCGCTGCTGCATGTCCGCGATCAGACCCTGCTCGTCGGCTTCCGCGCTCGCGAGGCTCACATAGTGGGCAAGTCGTTGGTCGGATGCCTGGCGGTAGTCGTCGAAGCGCTTGAGCACGGCGCTCGCGCCATCGTTGTCGTTGAGCGCGATGAGCGACGCATAGGTCGCGAGCGCGAGACGCAGACGCAGCAACTGGCCCGCGCTGCCTTCAAGATCGGCGACCGCCGGGGTGTCGACCGTGTACATCTGCTGCAGCGACGCGTTGGCCGCGCGCAGCGAGAGCAGCCCCGCGGCAGCTCCGAGCAGCAGCACGACGGCAAAGCTCGCGATCATCATGCTAAGGCTGTGGCGAATCGACAGGTTTTTCAACATTGAACTAGTCTCCCTCCGGCTGCCTGGCCGATCCTTGCGTATCGGCCACGCGTGCTGCGCCCTCTGCCGCTCCGGCCGGTCCGCAACGTTGATTGGAATTTAAGCAAACACCGCATTGTGTAGAACGGCCTGTCGAGCGAAAACTTTATGGTTGATCGCGTGCGTCGCTTGCGCTAAATCAATAAAGTGTCGAAGCATGTTTCTTCTTCGGAGTGCGCTGATGTCGGAAGTCGGTTCGGCCATCCTCGTGTTCGCGCTATTG
>NZ_DASXHN010000223.1:0-22689 GCF_036488505.1 Paraburkholderia sp.
GTCGCGATCAGCGCTTCGGCGACCGCGATGAAATCGTCGAAGGCGCGCTGCCGATGCGGGCCCTGCGCCGCTGTATGCCAGCGCGTGCCGAACTCCCCGCCGCCGCGCGTATGCGCGACCACGTACACGCCGCCGCGCTCCAGCCAGCCGACGCCCTGCCCGGTCGGATAGCTCGGCAGCAGTGGAATCGCGAAGCCACCGTAGCCGCTGAGCAGGCACGGGCGCGGGGTGTTTTCATCGACGGCGCAGGCGTTTTTCGGCCCGATCACCGTGTACGGCACGTGCGTGCCATCAGCCGACACCGCATGGCCGCGCGTCACAGTCAAGCGCGTCGCGTCGAACTGCGTAGGCCAGCGGTCGAGCAATTCCCATTCGGCCGACCCATCGCCCGGCTCCTCGCGCGTGAGGTCGGCGAGATCGGCGAGCCAGTACGCCGGCGGTTGCAGATAATCGTCGGTGTCGACGAACACTTCATCGTTGAGCGTCTCTTCCACCGGGGACACATCGATCTGCGCTTCTTCAAACGCTTCGTGCTGCGATCCTTCCTGCGCGCCGCCGCGTGACGCAAACACGCGCTCGCGCCACTGCCATCCACCGTCCTCGCGCTGCGACGGCGTGCAGATCAGGGTCTTGCTGCGCACGTCATCGAGATACGACACGATCAGGTGATGGCGCGTATGCGACCACTCACACGCCGAGGTCAGCGGCGTCGGCACGAAAAGCGGCGTGACCTCGCGCGCGCCGCGCACAAACGCGTCCTCGCGAATCGCGAGCAGCGCGCCGCCCGGATAGCACACACCGTTGCAGTCCCAGTCGAGCCGCGGCTCCAGCAACAGCCAGCCTTGCCAGCCGCCCACCGCGACATGGGCGGGCACGTCATAGCGATGCCACGCGCCGGTCGCGTCGTCGAGGGAGTACGTGTGCGAATCGAAGAAGTCGATGCTGCTCGTCACCGTGTGCCGCCGCTCGAGCGGATCGTAATGCGCTTCGACGCCGATATCGCGGAACTCGCCGCGATACACGACCGGGGCATCGGCCAGCGCGGTGCCGCGGGTCCAACGCCGCACCTCGCGCGGATAGCCGGAGCGCGTCAGCGACTTGCGGCCGTTGTCCCAGCCGACGTACAGCGTATCGCGATCGATCCACGACGCCGTGTGCTTGCCCGCCTTCGCAATCGCGAAGCCGTCATCGACGAAACGCCCTGTGTCGATGTCGAACTCGCGCACGACGAGCGCATCCGAGCCGCCCGGCGACATCGTAATCAGCGCGCGGTCGCCATCCGGATAAAGGATGTCGAGATCGACGCAGACCCAAGGCGTGCGTTCGGCCGCGCCGAGCGCGTCGAAGTCGAGCAGGTTCTGCCAGCTTGGCGCCCCGCTACGCCACGCGGCCCACGGCGTACGCCGCCAGATCCCGCGCGGATTGCGTTCGTCCTGCCACAGATCGTAAGCCCAGTCCTTCCATCGATCTGGAATTACCGGACGCTCGCGCGGCAGATACGCGTCGGCGAGCCGGCGCTTGAGCGTATCGAACGACGCGCCGCTGCACCACGCGGCGCGTGTACGCGCGTTCTGCGCTTCGACCCATTCGAGCACCTGGGGGTCGTCAAGCGCTTCGAGCGGCAGGAAGGGATCGGGGGAAAGCGGCCACTGGAACGGGGCGGAAGAAGCGGGCATCGTCGGCTGTCGGGAGAAAAACAGCGTCGATTATGCCTTGTGCACGCGGTTGGGCAGTTTGCGCAGAGTTCGACCCGTCAGCTCCGGTGCGGAAAGTTCGATGCAGAAACGGCGAAGGCGGCTTTCACCGCCTCGCCTGCAACGTCGCCTGATGCACAGGGATCAGGGCTCGATGTGCAGTTCCTGAATCTTGCGCGTAATCGTATTACGCCCGATACCGAGCCGCTCGGCCGCTTCGACCTTGCGCCCGCGCGTAAAGTCGAGCGCCTCGCGAATCACCGCCGCTTCGAAACGGCGCGCGAGTTCGTCCATCACGTCCGCCGCGTTTTCGCGCAGCATTCGCGCGACTTCGGTACGCAAGCCACCTTCCCACGCGCTCAGCGCGGTCGCGATCGATGCGCCCGCGCTTGCCGCGTTCGCCGCGCCGCTCGCCCCCGGTGGATATGCGGCGGCAGCATAGGCGCCACCGAGCGCCCCACTGCCCGCGAAACCGGCGCCGGACGCCGCCCCCGCATCCGCCGTCGAATTGGTCGCAGCGCTCGCGGTGGGATCGGCCGCCTCGACCCGCGCCGCCTCGAGGTCGGGCGGCAGGTCCTTGATCTCGATCGTCTGCGCGGGCGCCATCACCGTGAGCCAGTTGGCGAGGTTTTCGAGCTGCCGCACATTGCCGGGAAACGGCAACGACGCGAGATACGCAAGCGCCTCGTCGGACACCCGTTTCGGTTCGACGCCGAGATCGTGCGCGCTCTTCTGCAGGAAATGCCGCGTGAGCAACGGAATGTCCTCGCTGCGCTCGCGCAGCGCGGGCAGGCGCAGACGGATCACGTTGAGCCGGTGGTACAGATCCTCGCGAAACAGCCCTTGACGCACGCGCGATTCGAGATTCTGGTGCGTCGCCGCGATCACCCGCACATTCGAGCGCAGCGGATTGTGGCCGCCCACGCGATAGAACTGGCCGTCCGACAGCACGCGCAACAGACGCGTCTGCAAATCGAACGGCATATCGCCGATTTCGTCCAGAAAGAGCGTGCCGTTCTCGGCCTGCTCGAAGCGCCCCTGGCGCATCGCCTGAGCGCCGGTGAACGCGCCGCGCTCGTGGCCGAACAGCTCCGATTCGAGCAGGTCCTTCGGAATCGCGGCCGTGTTCAGCGCGATGAACTGACCGTTCGCGCGTGGGCTATGCCGGTGCAACGCGCGCGCGACCAGTTCCTTGCCGGTGCCCGATTCGCCGGTAATGAGCACGGTCGCCGCCGAATGCGACAGGCGGCCGATCGCGCGAAACATGTCCTGCATCGCCGGCGCCTGGCCGAGCATCTCCGGCGCCTCGGCGACGCGCTCGTCCCACGTCTGCTCGCCGCGCATGCTTTCGTCGACCGCGCGACGGATCAGCTCCACCGCCTTGTCGACGTCGAACGGTTTGGCCAGATACTCGAACGCGCCGCCCTGGAATGCGGCGACCGCGCTATCGAGATCCGAGAACGCGGTCATGATGATGACCGGCAGGCCCGGCACCTTGTCGCGCACGGTCTGCAGCAGTTCGAGCCCGGAGCCGCCCGGCATCCGAATGTCGGAGACCAGCACCTGCGGGCTGTCGTGATCGAGCGCGGCCGACGCTTCGCGCACGTTCGCGAAGCTGCGGGTCGCGAAGTTTTCGCGTGCGAGCGCTTTTTCGAGCACCCAGCGAATCGATTGATCGTCGTCTACTATCCAGATCGGCTTCATATAGGTCGGTCAGAAGTCTTGAGATGCTTGTGGTGTTAGCAGTCGAGCGGCAGCAGAATCTGAAACTCGGTGTGGCCCGGCCGGCTTTCCACCTCGATCAGGCCGTCGTGCTGCTGCACGAAGGTCTGCGCGAGCGTGAGACCGAGACCGCTGCCGTCGTCGCGCCCCGACACGAGCGGATAGAAAATGCGGTCGCGAATCTCTTCGGGAATGCCTGGGCCGTTATCTACGATATGCAAGTCCAGTGCCAGCTTACAGAGGCGTTTCGAAATCGTGATCTTGCGCGCGATGCGCGTGCGTAACTCGATGCGCGCATCGCCCTGCGAGATGCGCTCGCGCAGTGCCTCGGCCGCGTTACGCACGATATTGAGCAGCGCCTGGATCAGTTGTTCCTTGTCGCCGCGCAGGTCCGGCACGCTGACGTCGTAATCGCGCACGATCGTGAGACCGCGCGGAAACTCCGCGAGAATCACCTGGCGCACGCGCTCGCATACCTCGTGAATGTTCACGTCGCCGACGATATGCGGATGACGGTGAGGTTCGAGCAGACGGTCCACCAGCGTTTGCAGCCGATCCGACTCCTTGATGATGACCTGGGTGTACTCGCGCAACTCGTCGCGCTGGCGCTCGCCGAGTTCGAACTCGAGCAATTGCGCGGCGCCCCGAATCCCGCCAAGCGGGTTCTTGATTTCGTGCGCGAGATTGCGGATCAACTGCTTGTTGACCGCCGTGAGGTCGTTGATGCGCTCCTCGCGGTCGCTGCGCAGATGCCGCTCGTTCTCGAACAATTCCAGCAGCACGTAATCCTGCGCGCTTTCCAGAAAGCCGACGATCGCATGCACGTGCAACGGCTCGTGGGCCGGACGTTCGAGCACGGCGTCCAGATGGGTTGCGTGAAAGCGGTGCGCGGCGATCGCGGTGATCGTCGCGACCAGTTCGTCGGCGTTCGAGAAAATCTCCGGCCAGGCCATCTGCGTGAGTTGCCGGCGCGACATCTCGAGCATCGACTCCGCCGACGGATTCGCATACGCGACGCGCAGCGTGCGCTTGTCGAGCACCAGCACCACCGTCGGCAACGCCTCGAAGCCCGGCAGCAAACCGGAGCCCACGAGTTGCACGTCGTCCGACAGCGTCTGTTCGTGTCCTTTCCTTGCCTTGATCAGATTCTTCAGAACCATCTTGCAGTCGGGCCAGTAGGAGATGCGAATAAATCAGGATTGCTGCGCCGGATACTGCGTTCCGACCGGTCGCCTGCGCCCGGCGCGTGCGCCTGTTGCGTGCTCCCGGCGGCGCGGCCGGTCATGCAAACGCAAAGCCACGGCCCTAACGAAAAAGGGACGGCGCCGCCGTCCCTTCGTGACCGATCGCGAGCGTCGGGCAACGCGCTTCGCCGGGTGACGGGCGAAGCGCCATCGCCGCTTACAGCGAGTAGTACATTTCGAATTCGATCGGGTGCACCGCCTGGCGATAACGCTGCAGTTCCACCGTCTTCAGTTCGATGTACGCGTCGAGCATCGAATCCGTGAACACGCCACCGCGCGTCAGGAATTCGCGATCCGCGTCGAGCGAGTCGAGCGCCTGATCGAGACCGGCGCACACGGTCGGGATCTTTGCATCCTCTTCCGGCGGCAGGTCGTACAGGTTCTTGTCGGCGGCTTCGCCCGGATGAATCTTGTTCTGCACGCCGTCCAGACCCGCCATCATCAGGGCGGAGAAGCACAGGTACGGATTCGCCATCGGATCCGGGAAGCGCGTTTCGATACGGCGGCCCTTCGGGTTCGACACGTGCGGAATGCGGATCGATGCCGAACGGTTGCGCGCCGAGTAGGCGAGCTTGACCGGTGCTTCGAAGTGCGGCACGAGACGCTTGTACGAGTTCGTCGACGGGTTCGTAATCGCGTTCAGCGCGCGAGCATGCTTGATGATGCCGCCGATGTAGAACAGCGCGAATTCCGACAGACCGGCGTAGCCGTTGCCCGCGAACAGGTTCTGGCCGTCCTTCCAGATCGACTGGTGAACGTGCATGCCCGAGCCGTTATCGCCGACGATCGGCTTCGGCATGAACGTCGCCGTCTTGCCGTACGTGTGAGCAACGTTGTGGATGATGTACTTCATCTGCTGCAGCCAGTCGGCGCGCTGGACCAGCGTGGAGAACTTGGTGCCGATTTCGTTCTGGCCCTGACCCGCGACTTCGTGGTGATGCACTTCGACCGGAATGCCGATCTGTTCGAGCAGCAGACACATTTCCGAGCGCATGTCCTGGAACGTGTCGACCGGCGCAACCGGGAAGTAGCCGCCCTTCGTGCCCGGACGGTGGCCGGTATTGCCGCCTTCGAATTCCTTCGCCGACGACCACGGTGCTTCTTCCGAACCGATCTTGACGAAGCAGCCCGATTGATCCGTGTTCCACCGGACCGAGTCGAAAATGAAGAATTCCGGTTCCGGACCGAAGAACGCGGTATCGCCCAGGCCCGAGCTCTTCAGATACGCTTCGGCGCGCTTCGCGAGCGAGCGCGGGTCGCGCTCGTAGCCTTTGCCGTCGGCCGGTTCGACCACGTCGCAGGTGAGCACCAGCGTCGATTCTTCATAGAACGGGTCGATGAAGGCGGTGTTCGCATCGGGGATCAGCAGCATGTCCGATGCTTCGATACCCTTCCAGCCGGCAATCGACGAACCGTCAAACGCATGGCCGCTTTCGAACTTGTCATCCTCGAATGCCGACACCGGCACCGAAACGTGTTGCTCTTTGCCGCGCGTGTCGGTGAAACGGAAGTCGACAAACTTGACGTCTTCGTCCTTGACGAGTTGCATGACGTCGGCCACGGATTTACTCATAACCTATCTCCTGATTAACGAATTCGGCGGATTCAGCCGCCGCCCAATCTAGCTGACCTGCCCCGGCGCGTCCACCTCAAACGCAGCCACCAAGCGGGAAATTCTGCCCGGACAAATTGATCGGCACCTGTAAAGCAGCTTCCATGCCATAGGCGGGTCCTGTGGGTGAGATCCGGCGAGCTACCTTGCCGAACGGGGATTTCGGCACGCCGTATGAAGGGACGCTGAGACTGCCGCGGACGGCGCTTGTTCTTCGATGCACCATTGTCGGGCGTTCCTCGATGTGGGACCTGCGGTTTGATCCGAACTGGTGCATTGACAGAGTATTGCACCACGGTGGCGCATCCCTGCCCGATCGGCGAATTCGGCGACCAACGGCGCGCACCCCGGAAGACCCACGCGTGTGCGCGGTATCGCGCGCTAAAATGCTCTTTTGGTCGAAGGAGGTTGACGCTCATGAGCTCGCTCGAACAGCTATACGCACAGGCGGACGCCCGCCGCACCGGGAACCAGCTGCCCTACGCGGGCGCGGTCTCGCCCGCCGAAGCGTTCGAACTGCTGCAACTCGATCCCCGCGCGCGTCTGGTCGACGTGCGCACCCGCGCCGAGCTCGACTGGGTCGGCCGGCCAATCATTGGGGACGGACAATATGCGCACATCGAGTGGACGCGCTATCCAGGCGCGGTGCCGAATCAGGAGTTCGTGCAGCAACTCGCGCAAGTCGCGTCGCCCGACACGCCGGTGCTGTTCCTATGCCGCAGTGCCGCGCGCTCGAAACTTGCCGCGATTGCCGCGACCCAAGCCGGCTTTACGAAGGCGTACGACCTGCTCGAAGGCTTCGAAGGCGACAAGGACGGCCAAGGTCATCGGAAGATGGTGTCAGGATGGTGCTTTCGCGGATTGCCGTGGATCGGCGCTTGACGATTGACGCGGCGACCGGCTGCCGGTGCAGGTCCGCAGCGGCGGGCTGAATTGCATTGCGGTTGCGATTCGATCGCGATGGCGCCGCCCGGGCTGGTGATCAGGCTCGCCCCGTTTGCGTTACCTTCTGCCCGCCTTTGCAGGCTAGCTACCACGCGCGCGGCGCCGAACCCGTGCTTGATGGTGAATGTGACAGCGCAATGACGACGGCGCGGCGGCGCGCTTGTCCCCGCTGACGCTTGATCGCCGCGTGCCCGGGCCTTCTGGATACGCAGTCGGTGCAGGACGTGGGCTCGAAGTTCAACGGTCAGCCGGGACGCGACTCACGCAATAGAAGAAAAGAAGGAGAGGTTCGGACCTGCCGGCTCGGGCGCGCATGATCAGCGATGCCTGTAACGAGGACGCCGGCCCAAGCGTGAGCCGACGCGTCCGATCCGATGATTCGGATTGCCCCGGAAGACTCAACCGCCTGGAAGTACGCAAACCGGAAGCGGCTCGTGAGCCGCGCGATCGGCGTCAGCCACACCGACTTTAGCGGCCCTGCACCGGCCTCGCTGGGTGTGAAGCTCCTGCAGGTGAGCCGCTCCCGCATCGACAGTTGCCGCAGGAGCCCGTTTGCAGTGAACTGGACACCGAATGCGTCGAGAGCTTCCTTGCCCGCCAGTGGTCGTTAGTTGCCCGGCTTGGCCACGGCGGCCGCGGCAAGCTCCGGCTCGACGATATCGCCGCCGAGCAGATGCACCCCCTCGCGCAGCTTCACGAACGCCGCCGCAACGGCCTCCGGCTCACCTTTGACGCCGAGATCGATATGGTGACGCGCATAGATGCCGCCGCGCTCGGCATCGCCGACGCTCGGCAGGCTGAAGACCCGCACGCCAGGGAAATCGCGCTCGATCTTCTCCATCAGTGGCGTCAGGCGCGATTCCGGCAGCTCGAACACAAGCAGGGACTTTTCCGCGTGCGGCCTGGCGTGGTGCAGATGCGCGTATTGCGTGTCGAGCACCCACTCGATCATCGGCCAGGCCATCACTGGAAAACCCGGCACGAAATGATGCTGCTGGATCGAAAAACCAGGAATCTTGTTGTAGCCGTTCGGAATGATCGATGCGCCCTGCGGATAAGTGCCCATGTTCAGGCGATGCCGGTTTTCGGGCGAGTCGAGGTCGAGCGGCGTCGGCGAATTCGCCGGATACATATCGCGGATCCGCTCCTGGATCAGCTTCGCAGCCTCAGGATGCAACGCGAGCGGCACGCCGAGCGCGGCCGCCGCGCACTGACGCGTGTGGTCGTCGGGCGTCGCGCCGATGCCGCCCGTCGAAAACACGATGTCGCCCGATGCGAACGTGCGTCGCAGCGTCGTCGTGATGCGCTCCGGATCGTCGCCGATATACTCCGCCCAGCCGAGCGACAACCCGCGCGCGCCGAGCAACTGGATAACCTTCGGCAGATGCTTGTCGACGCGTCTGCCCGACAGGATTTCGTCGCCGATGATGATGACGCCAAATGCCATTGCGGCCTCTTTCGTTTGATCAGTAAGAAACCGGCGCGCTGTGGGGCGCACCGCCATGCTCGTGGGCCCGCATGCGCTGCAGCGCACGCAGGCAGTAATAGCCGAACCACAGCGCCGAAAACACGAGGATGAACGCATAAATCCAGATCGTCGCCGCCGTGATCACCGGGAACAGCACGATCAGCCACACCGACGACGCCCACAGCAAGGTCGGCAGCGAACCCAGCAAGCCGCTCGCAATGCCGATCAGCAGCAGCGGCAGCCGATGGCGCCGCAGCAGCTCGCGGCGCTCGTCGGGCGTCGCATGCAGCGCCAGCGCGTCGTAGGTCATCACCCGATACGTGAGCCAGCCCCACAGCAGCGGCGGAATCAGCGCGAAAAACGGCGGCACGAGCCACAGTGGCAAGGTGACGATGAGCAGCACCAGACACAACAGTGTGCTCCACAGTACCTGAGCGAGGCTACCGTACCACGTTCCGCCCTTGCGCATTTCGAGGCCGGCGAACTGGCGCGCGCCGAGAAAGCGGATCACGGCCGGCATCGACAGCGTCGCGATCAGCAGCAGCACCGTGACGACGATCAGCGGAATCGCCACCGCGATCACGATGAACGGTGCGATCACCGCATGCAGCGACGAAAAACCGAGCCAGTCGAACAGGTGGTAAAGCGTGCCGGTAAAGTACCAGTCGTCGAGCCACGAACGGGTCGCACCGGTCAGCGTCTGCCAGAAAAACCACAGCATCGCGCCCCAGCCGAGCGTGGCGACGATAAACGGTTTGAAGGTCAGCCACAGCATGCGCGGATGGAATGCGCTTGCGAGCGCGCGACCGAGCGAGCGCAACAGATCATTCATGCGAGCCAGTGCCTGCGAATGAAACGATGAGAAGGGAAAACGCGCCGCGCGCCGGGCAGCCAGGCGGGGACACCAGACCGTGCGCACGAACGTGCACAGGATAAACCACGGCACCCCGACCGGGAGCGTCTACCGGCGCGGCAGACGAGGCGCTCAAATGGTGGCCGCGTCGCTATCCGGCTCGCGACGCTTGGGCATCAGACGCCGCGCGATGCGCACGAACGCGAGCCAATGCTGCGCCCAGAAGCCGTCGCCATAGCGGCGCCCTTCGAGCTGATCGCTGATACCGGTTGGCTGCATGTCCCGGCTCCACGACACGCTACCAAACAGCATGTCCCACCACGGGAACAGCACACCGAAGTTGCAACCGTAGTTGAGCCCCTCGTGACCGTAGCCAATTGCATGATGACGGCGATGGAACGTCGGGCTGACCAGCAGCCTCTCGCCGAGCCAGCCGTAATGCAACCGGATGTTCGCGTGCTGAACGCTCTGCGCGAGATTCGTGATTGCGACCAGCACGACGAACTGCGACGGCGGCACTCCGATCACAAGCGCGATCGTCGCGAAGAACGATGCCTGCAGCAGATCGTCGAGCAGATGATTGCGATCATCCGACCACAGCGACATCTGCTGCTGGCTGTGATGCACCGCGTGCAGTTCCCACCACACGCCAATGCGATGCTCCCAGCGGTGATACCAGTAGCCGGCGAAGTCGAGCATCAGCAAATACATCACGAACGTGACGAGCGGCTGAGTGGTCACGCCCACCCAGAGATTGTCGAAGTTGACGTTCGCGACGCCGTGCAACCTCAACCAGCCCTGCACGCGGTCAAAGAAAGGTTGCAGCGCGAAGAAAAAGAACAGATTCAGAATGCCTAGCTTGGCGATCCACGTGTACAACACATCGACCCGCACTGCGCGACGATCGTCCCACCGCTCCACCGGACGCAGCGCCTCGAGCGGGCGCAGGAGCGCGTACATTGCGAGCACCTCGAATACACCGACGATGACCCAGTACAGACTGTCGTACGTGTCTTCGTCGTAGTCCATCAGGTTGAACTGAAACAGCAGCGGCTGCACCACGTCGACATACAGCCATGTCTGCATGGCTGAAACGACATTGTCGAGCGAAGAAAAAATCAGATGGAACATGATGCTGGCCTGGTGACTGGTTCCGTGCTGGTTGCTTCGTCCATGGTTCGCACGCGGGGGGCCTGATGGTTGCGCGTTCCGGTGCCGTTGATTACGTCAGGCCCCATTGGGCGCCGTAACCGGCGCGCGGTCGAAGAAATAGATGCCGTGCGGCGAGCGGCCCACCGCGATCGTCTGGATTAGCTTGCGCGTAGTCAGGTCGATGATGCCGACGTGCTTCGCGAAGCGGAACGTAACCCACAGATAGCGTTTGTCGGCGGAAAGTTCCATGTCGTCCGGCCCCGGCATCAGGCCGGTGATGTCGCCCACGTTGGTGAGCGTGTCTTCGTCGAGGATGCTGATCGTGCCCGCCACGCGATTCGACACCGCGACGTGGTGGCCGTCCGCCAGTGAGCGGAAGTTGTGCGCGCCCTTGCCCGTGTGGATCGTCTTGACCACCTTCTGGTTGCGCCAGTCGACCACCGCGACGTAGTCCTCGCCGGTCATGCCGACGAGCAGATATTTTTCGCCCGGCGTCATCCACAAACCCGCCGGCACCTTGCCGACCTTCATCTTCCACTTCACGGTTTGCGTGGGCAGGTCGATCGCGGCCAGCTCACCCGATACCTGCAGCGTGACGAATACCGTTTTGCTGTCGCTCGAGAACGCCATGTGGCTCGGCATGACCGCGAGCGGCAGGCGCGAGGCGAGCGTCATCTGGTTCTTCTGGCTGTCGTAGTGATAGACGTCGAGGCGGTCGAGGCGCAGCCCGGTCGTGACGAGCCATTTGCGGTCCGGCGAAAAGCCGATCTGGTACGGGTCTTCGATGTTCTCGATCCAGCGCTGTACGTGACCCGTCTTCGGATCAACGAACATCAGATTGTTCGATACCGAATTGGCGACGATCAGCGATGAGTTGTCCGGCGTCGCCATCAGATGGTGTGGCTCCTTTCCGGTGGGGACGGTCGCCACGACCTGGCGGCTGTTCTCGTCGATCAGGCTCAGCGTGGCTTCACCGGAATTGAGCACGATCACGTTGTTGGCGTGAGCCGCCGGAGAAAAAAAGCCTGCGGCAGCGACCAGCGCCGCGCTACCGGCGAACGTGGCCGTCAAGCCGCGGAGAAAAAATTTACGCATGAAAACTCGCTTCGGAGAACAGCCGTCATTGTAGAACGTTTGCCGCGCCGGGCGGTTGACGCAAGTCACCGCCAGGGGCCCGGAAAATGGAGGGCGGGATGAGTTGTGGCAGCTTGCCGGCAGCGGCTTTCGGCGCGCGCTTCGGATGGGAAACCACGGTGCTTTCTGATAAAGGTGCCAAGGTACCTCCCGCTGTATCAATCACAGATCGGCTTACGTCTTCGATAAATCAGCTTACTTTAGAATCCGCCAGTTCGTTATTGGAGACAATAGGAATGATCCCGTTTTCTATCCATAAAATGTTTTTTATTTAGATAGCGTTTGTTCTTTGAGTTTCGGAATCTGCTGATATCCGGACCGCGCGGCGAAATCGCATACTGCACTTCAGCACCGGCGCTTCTGCCAGTGCGTCGCTGACGCTTTCGTTCAAGGCTCGGGCGCGCGATAAGGTCGCTCGGGCACGCTCTCACGCGCGGGCACAAGCGCACCGAGGAGCGATGCCTGTTTGCTGCTTTTTTCACGTTTTGGTAATTACCCGCGCGATACACGCGGGGTAATTGCCGTTTTTATCGTGCGCATGAGTCGACGCGTCAAACCGTATCAGCTAATAAAGTGGAGGTTCCGAATTGACGAATAAAAACATTGCCATAACCGGGTGTACGGCGATGCGGAGAAAAGCCGTTGCGCAAGCGGTTCGCAGCACCTTGAGCGTGGCGCTGGCTGCGACGGCGCTGCATGTCGCGAATGTGCGTGCCGCCCTCGATCCAGCCGATCTGGACGCGGCCAATGCGCTGGGCAATGGCGCGATTGCGCTCGGCGAGCAGGCCGGCGCAGCCGGCGACGCATCGCTTGCTGCCGGCTGGCAGGCCAACGCGCAAAGCGACGGCGCAACGGCAGTGGGGGCCGCCGCCAGTGCCGAGGGCCAAGCTGCGCTTGCGCTCGGCCGGGACGCGATCGCGCAAGGAGACGGCGCGAGTGCCGTGGGCTCGGGTGCGAACGCACAGGCAGAGCGCGCCAGCGCGTTCGGGCTCAGCGCCGCAGCGCTAGGAGTGGATTCCATAGCGGCAGGCTCCGGTTCCATGGCGGCAGAGAACGCTGCAAGTACATTCGGCGCCCTTTCCAGCGCAACCGGGATCGGGGCGACCGCAGTCGGCTACAACGCGCAAGCCAGCGCCGCCCGCTCGCTGGCCACCGGCGCATGGGCCACGGCGAGCGCCGATTGGGGTGTGGCGCTCGGCAGCGAGGCGAACGTCAGCGGTATCGGCGGGATCGCACTCGGCGTCACTGCCGAGGCAACCGGAACTCGTGCCAGCGCGATCGGCTTCGGCGCGACAGCAACGGGAGCCAACGCAGTCGCGCTGGGCCCGGGCGCGAATGCTGCCGCCGAAAATAGCGTCGCGCTCGGCGCGAATTCAAGCACCACCGCCGATCTGTCGCAGACCGCCTTCGCACCAGCGGGAAACGGCGCGACTTCAATCGCGGCAGCCGTCCCGATCGGCGAGGTCTCGCTGGGTTCGGGAACCAGCGAGCGCCGCCTGACTCACGTCGCGGCAGGCGCGGCGCCCACCGACGCGGTCAACGTCAGCCAGTTGAGCGCGGTCGACGGCAAAGTCGATGAGATTGCTCAAAGTAGCGCGCTGCATTACTTCAAAGCTGACGACCCGATCGACGGTTCCAACGCAGCTGTCGCCAGCGGCACGCACACGCTCGCGGCGGGCAGTCATTCGAGCGCGACCGGCGCCAATGCGACGGCATTCGGCGCGGGCTCCAACGCGAATGGAACCGGCTCGACCGCGCTCGGCGCCGATGCGGTGGCCACCGCGATGGACGCGACGTCAATTGGCACCTCGGCCGCCGCGTCCGGCGACGATGCAACAGCGGTTGGCGCATACGCCACCGCAAGCGGCGACGGTTCCATTGCGCTCGGCTACGGTGCGAACGCTGCCGCGCGCAACGCGCTGTCCCTCGGCTATAACGCTAGCGCACTCGCCGTCGACTCCGTCGCGCTCGGCAACGGCTCCATTGCCGACCGCATTGGCACGGTCTCGGTCGGCTCCATTGGCAACGAGCGCCAGATCACTAACGTTGCCGCCGGATCAGCCGATACCGACGCGGTCAACGTTGCGCAACTGAAGGCGGTAGGCAACCAGAGTGCGGCCACGGCCGCCAGGCTCGACGCGGCGGTCATATACGACACGAACGCCGACGGCAGCATCAACCGCAACAGCGTCACGTTCGGCGGCGACCCCGCGGGCGGAACCGTCCTTCACAACGTCGCGAACGGCGTGGAAGCGACCGATGCGGTCAACGTCGCGCAACTGCAGGCGGTAAGCGATCAGAGCGCCGCCATGGCCACGAAGCTTGACGCAGCGGTCATGTACGACACCAACGAGGACGGCAGCATTGACCGAAACGGCGTCACGCTCGGCGGCGACCCCGCGACCGGAACCGTCCTTCACAACGTCGCGAACGGCGTGGAGGCGACCGATGCGGTCAACGTCGGTCAACTCACTGCGGCGCTCGATGGTGCGATCAGTAACGTGATGGGCAACTCGATCAGCCCGTCGTTCAGCGCGGACGTCGACCGTGATAGCGAGGTCGCGGTGTCATCGGGTGTGCACGCGGTCGCGGCCGGCGCGAATGCCCAAGCCACCGGCGCGAACGCAACGGCCATCGGTGCGGACGCGGTAGCCAGCGGCAACAATGCGACCGCGCTGGGCGCCGCCGCGAACGCGGGCGCCGATAATTCGGTGGCGCTGGGTCAAGGCTCGTTGGCTGACCGGGCTAACACCGTATCTGTCGGCACCGCAGCGCAGCAACGCCAGATCACGCACGTAGCAGCCGGGGTCCAAGGCACTGACGCGGTCAACGTCAACCAGTTGAGGCAAAGCGTGGGCGCCGCGGTCGATCAGGCGAACCGCTATACCGACGACCAGATTCGCTCCGCACGCCGTGACGGATACGGCGGTACCGCAACCGCCCTGGCCATGGCGGGCTTGCCGCAAGCGGTGCTGCCCGGGCGCGGAATGATCGCGATGGCTGGCGGCACGTACGCTGGCCAGTCAGCGCTGGCCCTCGGCGTGTCGCAGTTGTCCGACACGGGCAGTTGGGTCTACAAGGTTCAGGGCAGCGCCGATTCACGCGGTCAGTTCGGGGCATCAGTCGGTGCGGGGGTGCATTGGTAGTCGAATCGGTAGGACCGGGCGGACCGGGTCCGAGCGTGATCGACCGCTGCGATGGCCCGCCACGCGTGTCGCAGCGCTGGACGCCACAGCGGGCAAAATCAGCACTGTTCGCGCACGTCATCGGTTTCACCGTCGTCGCGCGCCGCAACTCGTCCCTACCGCGCGCGGCGGTCCGTGGGTTGCGCAACGCCCGGCACCCTCAGCCGCCCTCGCCCCGCTTAGCGCTGCATCGAGTCCCACACCTTGTACAGACGCTTCACCGAGACAGGCATCGGTGTGCGCAGCTCCTGCGCGAACAGCGAAATTCGCAATTCCTCCAGCAGCCAGCGGAATTCCGCGAGGCGTGGATCCACCACACCGCCGCGCTGCGACACCGCGCGCTGATAGTGCTGCAACAGCGGCTGCAATTCGGCGAATTGCCGGGCATCGCGCGTCGCGTCGGCCCGCAACTTGTCGATACGCAGCGCCATCCCCTTCAGATAACGCGGGAAGTGCGCCAGCTGGTTATAAGGCGTGTCGACGACGAAGCGCTTGCCAACCAGCGCATCGAGCTGATTCTGCAGATCGGCGTGCGCGGCCGCAAACGGCTTCGCCTGCACGAGCTTCTTCGTCAAGCTCGCGTACTCGCTGAGAATCTGCCCAACCAGTCGCGAGATTTCCTGCGCGAGCAGCGTGAGGCGGCTGCGTCCTTCGTCACGTCGCGTGTGGAAGCTCGCATCATCGTCGGGCAGCGGATCCTGCAGACACGCGCGATCGAGCGCGGTGTCGATCAGTTGCTCGCGCAGTTCCTCTTGTGTGCCGCGCGGCATGAACTGCATCGCCATTTCGCGCAGACCCGGGAGATTCTTCTCCAGATATCTGATCGGTTCCTTCAACTGCAGAGCGAACAGCCGGCGCAAGCCCGCACGGTGAATTCGCGCAGCTTCTTCCGGCGAATCAAACACCTCGACGTCGCAATGCGTGCCGCGATCCACCAAAGCCGGGTAACCGAACAGCGTCTGACCGCCGCGACGAATTTCCAGCAGTTCGGGCAACTTGCCGAAATTCCACGTGGTCAGATTTTCGTAGAGCGCGGTGCCGGCTGCGCCGTCCTGCGGCGCTGTCCGAGGGCCTGGTGCGACCGCCCCCTTACCGCGCTGCGCGCCGCTCGCAGTGGGATCTGTGGTTTGCACCGACGCCGCGGCGGCGCCGCCCGCATCGGCCAACGCCACCCCAGCGGCGCTGGAGACGATTTTCTGGAAATGCTGTTGCGCCTGACCGCCCAGTTCGGCGCGCAGTTGCGACAGATTGCGTCCCATCGCCAGCTGCCGGCCATGCTCGTCGATGACCTTGAAGTTCATGAACAGATGCGCGGGCAAGGTCTCCAGCTTGAAGTCGGACTGCTTCATCGCGATCTGGGTTTGCTCGCGCACATCGGCAATCAGCGCGTCCAGCAGGCCGCCCGCGCCGAAGCGCTGCGCGCCGTGCCGCTCGGCGAAACCGGCCGCGTAGTCGGGCAGCGGCACGCAATGACGACGCAGCTTCTGCGGCAGCGACTTCAGCAGCAGTTGCGTCTTTTCCTTCAGCATGCCGGGCACGAGCCATTCACAGCGGCGCGCGTCGACCTGGTTCAGCGCATACAGCGGCACCGCGAGCGTCACCCCGTCGCGGGGCGTGCCCGGCTCGAAGTGATACGTGAGCGCCATCTCGATGCCCGCCATCGTGAGCCGCTTCGGGAACAGATCGGTTGTAACGCCGGCCGCTTCGTGCCGCATCAGATCGTCGCGCGACAAGTACAGCAGCCGCAGCTTGTCTTCCGCCTGGCCGCTCTTTTTGATCTCGTCGCGATACCAGCGCTCGAACGATGCGCCCGTGTAGATGCCGTCCGGCAGCGCCTGATCGTAAAACGCGAAAATCAGCTCGTCGTCGACGAGCACGTCCTGACGGCGCGACTTGTGTTCGAGCTGCTCGATATCGGCGAGCAGCTTGCGGTTGTGCGCAAAAAACGCGAGCTTCGTATCAAACTCACCTTCAACGAGCGCGCCGCGAATGAACAGTTCACGCGCCCGTGCCGGATCCTGTCTGCCGAACGCCACGCGCCGCCGGTGATAGATCGGCAGCCCATGCAGCGTCGCGCGCTCGAAGGCGGACACCTGCGCCGCACGCTTTTCCCAATGCGGCTCCGACAGCGACTTTTTCAGCAGATGCGCGCCGACTTTCTCGATCCACTCCGGCTCGATCTTCGCGATGCAGCGCGCGTACAGGCGGCTCGTTTCGACAAGTTCGGCGGCCATCACCCATTTGCCCGCCTTTTTCACGAGCGCCGAGCCGGGCCACAGATAGAACTTGATGCCGCGCGCGCCAAGGTAGTAAGGCTCGTCGTCGGCCTTCAGGCCGATATTGCCGAGCAAACCGGTCAGCAGCGCAAGATGGATCTGCTCGAACGTCGCTTCGGCTTCGTTCAGACGCCAGCCATGCTCGCGCACCACCGTCAGCAGTTGCGAATGGACGTCGCGCCATTCCCGCAGCCGCAGTTGCGACAGAAAGTGCTTGCGGCACTCGTCCTGCAACTGGCGATTCGACTTCTTGTGCGCGATCGCTTCGTCGAACCAGTTCCAGATTTTCAGCCACTGCAGGAATTCAGAGCGTTCGTCGGCGAAATGGCGATGCGCCTGGTCCGCCTGCTCCTGTGCTTCGATCGGCCGATCGCGCGGGTCCTGCACGGACAGCGCGCTCGCGATGATCAGCACTTCCTTGAGCGCCTGCTGGTCGCGCGCGGCCAGAATCATCCGGCCGATGCGGGGATCGAGCGGCAGGCGCGCGAGTTCGCGGCCGAGGGGTGTAAGGCGGTTGTCGTCGTCGACCGCACCGAGTTCGTTGAGCAGCTGATAGCCATCGGAGATCGCGCGGCCCGGCGGCGGCTCGATGAACGGGAAGGTCTCGATCGCCGTCAGATGCAACGACTTCATGCGCAAAATTACCGACGCGAGCGACGAGCGCAGAATCTCCGGATCGGTGAAACGCGCGCGCCCCTGGAAATCGCTTTCCTCGTACAGGCGGATGCACACGCCGTCCGCGACGCGGCCGCAACGCCCCGCCCGCTGGTTCGCCGCCGCCTGCGAAATCGACTCGACCTGCAACTGTTCGACCTTGTTGCGATACGAGTAGCGCTTTACGCGCGCGAGCCCGGTGTCGACCACGTAGCGGATACCGGGCACCGTCAGAGAGGTCTCTGCGACATTGGTTGCAAGCACGATGCGGCGCGCGTTCGACGCGCGAAACACGCGCTCCTGTTCGGCGGCCGACAACCGCGCGAACAGCGGCAGAATTTCGGTATGCGGCGGATGATGCTTGCGCAGCGCCTCGGCGGCGTCGCGAATCTCGCGCTCGCCGGGCAGGAACACCAGGACGTCGCCGGGGCCTTGGCGGCACAGTTCGTCGACCGCGTCGACGATCGCTTCCATCAGATCGCGATCGGTCTCGCGTTGGGTCTTCGGCCGCTCGCGCCCCGCAGCGGCAGCCGACGTACCCTGCGCCGCCTTCACGGCCGGACTCTCCTCGACGACCGGCCGGTAGCGCAGTTCGACCGGATAGAGCCGCCCGCTTACCTCGATCACCGGCGCGGGCTTGTCATCGCTGCCGAAGTGGCGCGCAAACCGGTCGGCGTCGATCGTCGCCGACGTCACGATCAACTTCAGATCGGGGCGCTTGACGAGAATTTCCTTCAGATAGCCGAGCAGAAAATCGATGTTCAGACTGCGCTCGTGCGCCTCGTCGATGATCAGCGTGTCGTACGCGTTGAGCAGCGGATCAGTTTGCGTTTCCGCAAGCAGGATGCCGTCGGTCATCAGCTTGACCGATGCGCCCGGCGCAAGATTGTCGTTGAAGCGCACCTTGTAGCCGACCACCTCGCCGAACGGCGTGCCGAGTTCCTCGGCAATACGGCGTCCGGTCGCCGACGCCGCGATCCGGCGCGGCTGCGTGTGCCCGATCAGACCGGCGCCGCCAGCACCCAGACCCCGGCCGAGCGACAGGCAGATCTTCGGCAACTGCGTGGTCTTGCCCGAGCCGGTCTCGCCCGACACGATCACAACCTGGTTGTCCGCAATCGCTCGCGCGATCTCTTCGCGGCGTCCGGAAACGGGCAGCGCTTCGGGGAAGGTAATCGGCGGAATTGGATTCGGCTCGACGACGCGTGGCCGACGCGGTTCGCGCGGTTCGTTGCGAGCTTCGCCGGCTTTCGCGTCGCGCGCGGTGCGACGCTGTTCGCCGCGAAGCGTGGCGTGCTGCTCATTGCGAGGCACACGTTTCGGTTCGCCCCGAGGGGCGCTATCGGGTGTATCGCCGGATCCGCCACGCGGCTCGTTTCGCGACCCGCCGGCACGGCGCTGATCACCCGCGTTACCACGCACAACTGCGCGCGGCTCACCGCTTTCGCCTCGACCTTCAGGCGGTACTTTCCGCGCAGAGGCACCCGACGCACGACGCGCGTCGCGCGCTGCTTCAGGCTTCTCGTCCTGCGCGGCACGGCGCGGCTCGTTGCCGGGGTTCGACTGATCGGCGGCCGGCGCCTTTTGCTCGTTCGCCGCAGCGGGACTTTTGGGTACATTCGACATGGGGGCGCATTATAATCCCCGGCATGAATTCCCAAACCGACCTCGTCCCCGCGCCCGCGAGCGTTCCGGCCCCCGCCGGCTCGACGGAAGTCCTCGCTCAGCATGCGCAATTCGTCGACTGGATGCGTTCAGTCGCTCCTTATATCCACGCGTTCCGCAACAAGACGTTCGTCGTTGGTTTCGGCGGCGAAGTGGTGCACGAGAGGCTCCTGAATGCATTAGTGTCGGACATCGCGCTGTTGCAGGCGATGGGCATTCAGATCGTACTCGTGCATGGCTCACGCCCGCAGGTCGAGGAGCAGATGAGTCTGCACGGCGTGGAATCGGAGTTCTCGCACGGCATGCGCATCACCGATGCGCGCGCGCTGGAGTCCGCGAAGGAAGCGGCCGGCGAGGTGCGTCTCGACATCGAAGCGGCGATCAGCCAGGGCTTGCCGAACACGCCGATGGCGCACGCGCACATCAGCGTCGTGTCAGGCAACTTCGTCACCGCGCGCCCGGTCGGCATTCTCGACGGCGTCGATTTTCAGCACACCGGGCTCGTGCGCAAGATCGACGCGGATTCGATCCGCCACTCACTCGCGAGCCGCAAGCTGGTGCTGCTGTCGCCACTCGGCTTCTCGCCGACCGGCGAGGCGTTCAATCTGTCGATGGAAGACGTCGCATCGGCCGCCGCGATTGCACTGCGCGCCGACAAAATCGTGTTCCTGACCGAAACTCCGGGCCTGATGCAACCGGGCGAAGACGGCGTCGAACTGGTTCGCGAACTGTCGCTCGACGACGCATACAAGCTGCACGAAAGCGGCGAACTCACCGGCGACACGGCGTTCTACCTGAAGCATTCGATCCGCGCGTGCCGCGGTGGCGTGCCGCGCGCGCACATCATCCCGTACGCGCTCGACGGCAGCCTGCTGCTCGAGCTGTTCCTGCACGACGGCGTCGGCACGATGATCTCGTACGAGAACCTGGAAAGCCTGCGCGAAGCGACACCGGACGACGTCGGCGGTATTCTCGCGCTGATCGAGCCGCTAGAGGCGGACGGCACGCTGGTACGGCGCGGCCGTCACCAGATCGAGCGCGACATCGACCATTTCTCGGTGATCGAGCACGACGGCGTCCTGTTCGGCTGCGCGGCGCTGTATCCGTATCCGCAGGAGCGCATCGGCGAAATGGCGTGCCTCACGGTCGCGCCCGAAGCGCAAGGCACCGGCGACGGCGAGCGCCTGCTCAAGCGCATCGAGCAGCGCGCACGGGCGCGCGGCCTCACGCGCATTTTCGTGCTCACCACCCGGACCGAACACTGGTTCCTCAAGCGCGGCTTCGTCAAGGTCACGGTCGACGACCTGCCCGAAGACCGCCGCCGGCTCTATAACTGGCAGCGCAAGTCGCTCGTGCTGATGAAACAGCTCTGATCGGCCCCATCTGATCCGCACAAGCACAGACGTCTGCCCGCCCTACATCGATTACAGGAGAAGCACAGCATGACTCGTATGGTTCAATGCGCGAAGCTCGGCAAGGAAGCCGAAGGCCTCGATTTCCCGCCGCTGCCGGGTGAACTCGGCAAGCGGATCTACGAAAGCATCTCGAAGGAGGCCTGGCAGGCCTGGTTGAAGCAGCAGACCATGCTGATCAACGAAAATCGTCTCAACATGGCCGATCCGCGCGCGCGCCAATATCTGATGAAACAGACTGAAAAGTTTTTCTTCGGCGAAGGTGCGGACACCGCGTCGGGCTTCGTACCGCCGTCTGCCTGACCCATCCGAATCGCCTCGATTACCTGAAGCGCCTGCTCGCGCTGAGCAAAACCCAGCGCGTCGCGCAGCAAAAAAATCCGCACCGCGAGCGCGGATTTTTTTTGCCCGCGGTTCCGCTGAATTCGGCCGGCTTGCCCGCGTCCCGTCGGTAGCTGTCCGCCCGAACAACCCGCCGAAAATGTTCTAAGCGGTCCGTTTTTGCGACGGAATCGACCCGCCCCAATCGCCCGCCCAGCGGTGGATCCAGCCGGCTGCGAGCCCGCGGCACAACCCGCCGTTTGCACGATCCTCTGTCATCGTGCTAACATATGCGTCGTTTCAACATTCAATTACCTTCATTCGCGTTCGTTTCAAGCGGGCTCACCACGCGTGCGGCACACTGAATCGAGCTGTTTTTTAACAAGAAGGCTCGTCGGTCGTTTCTCCGCATCAGCGGCAGATTCAAGACCGGCCTTTTTCGTTTCAAGCCTTCCAGCGGCGCCAGGGTCAAGCTCGGGTCACTCCCGCGACCTCAGCGTCCTTCGTGCATCTGCCCCCCTTCCACGGCCACGCAGGTGCAACAGTCAGCACAATCCAGACGAGTGTTTTTTCGCGACAGGGTCGTGAGGCACGGGCGTTCCGTTTCTTCCTGACGCCCTCTTGTTCACCGCCGGCGCGCCGGCGCCGCGGATCCTTCCGCGTTGCCCTCGCTCGCGAAAATGGCACCACCAGCAACCGTGGCGAAGCGCATCACCGGTTTCGCCGCAGTCATTGGAGTTTTGAATCTTGACCGCTTCCAGCAACGCCTTCTGGCGACACGACAAAGAACAACAACGCCTGTCCCTCGACGACATCACGGTCGTCGACAACTCTCTACTCAAGCGGGCCGTCGGCGCGATGGCGCTCGGCAACGCGATGGAATGGTTCGATTTCGGCGTGTACAGCTATATCGCCGTCACCCTCGGCAAAGTGTTCTTCCCGTCGTCGAGCCCGTCCGCGCAACTGATCGCGACGTTCGGCACGTTCGCCGCGGCGTTCCTCGTGCGCCCCGTCGGCGGCATGGTATTCGGGCCGCTCGGTGACCGCATCGGCCGTCAGCGCGTGCTGGCAATGACGATGATCATGATGGCGCTCGGCACCTTCGCGATCGGCCTGATCCCCAACTACGCGACGATCGGCATGCTCGCACCGGTGCTGCTGCTGGTCGCGCGTCTCGTGCAAGGCTTTTCGACCGGTGGCGAATACGGTGGCGCGGCGACGTTCATCGCCGAATTCTCGACCGACAAGCGCCGTGGCTTCATGGGCAGTTTCCTGGAGTTCGGCACGCTGATCGGCTACGTGCTCGGCGCGGGCACGGTGGCGGTGCTGACCGCGACGCTGTCGAACGACGC
>NZ_DASXHN010000237.1:0-4655 GCF_036488505.1 Paraburkholderia sp.
AAGTGCGGCCGGTCCGGCTCGGTGGCGATCAGGTGCGGCCGGCGAGCCGTGCCGTCAGCGGCCGACGATGGCGTGTCGCGGGTCGTACTCATGATGCGCACCCCGGCACGCCGTACATCGCATGCAACGCGCAAGCGGACGTCAACATCCGTGCACCGTCGTGGCCGACGCCCGGCACGATATGCAACTGCTGATTCAGTCCCTGCGGATGACGCGCGCGCAGATAGTCGAAATACGCGTCGGCGCGCGCGACCCGTTGCGGGCCCTGCGCTTCGGCCGGGCAGCTCCGATCGAGGGCCTTCTGCGGATCGTCGTCGCTGCCGCCGACCAGATAGTCGACGCGGCGCGCGACATACGCGGCCTCGAGTTCGGCGGGCGTGCGCTGCGCGAGATACGCCGGGCGCTTCTGCATCCCGTATTTCCAGTCGTCGAAGCCGGGACAGGTGGCCGGCTCGAACGGCTTGCCGTCATCGGCCGGCCGCTGTGCATCGAAGTACGCATACGACGATGGGCTCGATACCAGGTAGCGCAGCGCGATCCCGGCGCGCGTGAGCGCACCGGGATCGTGCGCGGCGACCGCATAGCGCTGCACGACCTGAGCGCCACCGGAATGGCCGGCGAACACGACCTCGCGCAGATCGGGGAAGCGCTTGCGATCGGCAAGCCGTTCGACGATCGCATCGAGCGCCGCATACGAACTCAGCGGCACCGGTGCGACTGCGGGGTCGCCAGCCATCCAGCCGTTCGCGTCCCAACGCAGCACATCGGCAGGCTGCGAGCGGCCGCCAAAATCGAGCGTCGCCAGAAACTGCGGCGCGATCAGCAACGTGCCGTTCGCGTCCGCATCCGTCGCGTGCTGTTCACGCGCGGCGTCGCGGCCCTGCTCCGCACTCTGAAAATAGCGGTCCGCGTTGCGCAGCTTGCCGTGAATCACGATCACCGCGCGGACGATGCCCGGCAGCGGCTGATTCCAGTCGCGCGAGATATACAGCGGCAATTCGGCGACGCCCGCCGCTGTATCGATCCGCATCCGCGTATC
Organism: Paraburkholderia sp.; assembly: GCF_036488505.1. Taxonomy (GTDB): domain Bacteria; phylum Pseudomonadota; class Gammaproteobacteria; order Burkholderiales; family Burkholderiaceae; genus Paraburkholderia. Next base: position 1,040 of record NZ_DASXHN010000237.1, read on the forward strand.
GGAGATATGCGAGACCGGACGAAGATGCGGTTCGTACGCGTGCGTTCCGGCGACGTCCGTGGCGCTGGCCTGCGTACCGGAGACCAGTTCGAGGACAGCAAGCGCGGCGGCGCAGACGACGCGCGCCCACGCGCGTGCCGCGTCGCCATCGGCTCGCGTCCCGGCTTCACGACGATGCACGCCGCGGCGCGCACGCTGAAAAATCGAATCAAAACTCATGGGTACGGCTCCTCGGAGTCCCCAACCGCGCCATTCGCATCGCGCGGCCCGGCCCTGACATCAACGGATCAAACGACTAGAACTGGTGAAACATGCCGATCGTGACGCCGGTCTGGTTCGAGCCGAAGGCGGTGTCGGCGGTCGTCCCTACCGGCGTGAACGCGCCGTTCACACCACGGGTCGCCTGAGCGTACGCGAGCGTCGCATACAACGCGGTGCGCCCGGACAGCGCGTACTGCGTGCTCGGCACCCCCATCCACGTATTGGAATTGCCGGGTGTCTTGTCCTGTACGTAGTAGTAAGCGGCGGTCGCCTTGATACGGCTCGTCACCGGGTAGCGGACGCCGGCGAACCATAGCGCCTGAGACTCCGACGCCCCTTCGTCGGGTTGTACAGAAAGTGCTCGTAGCCCATCTTCAGCGTGCCCGCGCCGATATCCTGCCGCAACGTCAGGCTGAGGTTGCGCGACTTCGTCCAGGTGTTGCTGGAATTGATCGCGCCGTTGCGGTAGTCGTAGGCGAGCGCGGCGCCGAACGTTTTTCAAAGCGGTCTCCTTGGTGTTGTTGTCGTCGCGTGGCGGTTTCCAGCTGCGCTGAACGTCACGACGCGCGGGCCGACGAAACCCGAGCGCCATCGTAAGGAGGGTCGATGCAGATGTAAAATATCTATTCGATTGTGCTGCCATATTCGCAGCGTATGGATTTCGCCGCCCGGACGAGCGCGAGCGTCGCTCTGGCTCACCTTGTCGCCGTCGGAGCTGTCAATGGAACTGCGTCACCTTCGTTATTTCCTCGCAGTCGCCGAGGAAGGCCAATTCACCCGAGCCGCCGAGCGCCTCGCGATGCAGCAGCCGCCGCTGTCACAGCAGATTCGCCTGCTCGAGGACGAGATCGGCTTTGAACTGTTCGCCCGTCTGCCGCGCGGCGTCGAATTGACACCGGCCGGCCACGCGTTCGCGCAGAGCGCGCAACAGGTGCTGGACATGCTGCAGCAGGGCGTGGCCCACGCCCGGCGCATCTCGCGCGGCGAGCTTGGCGCGATCGCGATCGGTCTCACGAGTTCCGCGGGTTTCCATCCGGTTACGACAGACGCGATCCGCGCGTTCAACGCGGATCACCCGGGCATCGAAATTACGCTGTCCGAGTTGAATGCCGCCGAGTTGATCGAGCGGCTGTTGACGGGGCAGCTCCACGTCGCGTATTGACGGGGCAGCTCCACGTCGCGTATTTGCGCAAGCCGGTCGAAACGCCGTCCGGTGTCGCCTTCGAACAGTTGCTCGATGAGCCGATGGTGGCGGTGCTGCCGGTCGGCCACCGCTTGCTCGCCGCAGCCAACGAATCGCATCCGACCATACCGTTGAAGGCCCTCGCGCAGGAGGAATTCATCCTCGTGCGGCGTCCGGGCGCGCCCGGCATGTATGCGGATTTTCTGGCCGCTTGCCGTCGCGAGGGGTTCGAGCCGCACGTCGCGCGCGAGGTACCTCGCATGCTTACCGGCATTCACATGGTCGCGGCTGGACTGGGTGTGACCCTGGTGCCGGCGTCGATGCAGCGGTACGACCACAAAAGCGCAGTGTTCTGCACATTGACCAGCGATGCGGGCCTATCGGCACCGCTGTATCTGGCCTATCCGGCCGTCATGCGCGACCCGGCCGCTGCGCGTTTCGTCGAGTTCGTCAGGCAGCGCGGCTGGCCGGGCGGACCTGCGCAGGAGTAGACATCGCCAGTGGTGTCACGCTTGCGGCGGTTGCCCGTTCGAAGCACTGAGACCGCCGTCGACGGGCAAATTCACGCCGGTGACGAACCGCGCGTCGTCGCTGGCGAGAAACGCGATCACCGCTGCAATGTCGGCAGGCTCGGCTGCGCGGCCCAGAGGAATCCGCTCGCGAAACCTGGCCATCAGCTCGTCGTTGCCCAACATGTCTTGCGTCAGGTCGGTTGCCGTCAGGCTGGGACATACCGCATTGACTCGCACGCCGTCGCGGCCATGATCCAGCGCAAGCGCGCGGGTGAAATTGGTGACCGCGCCTTTGGCCGCGTTGTAGAAGCTCATGCCCCAATCGCCGCCCAATCCGGATACTGAAGACACGTTGACGATCGCGCCGCGCGCGTCGATCAGATGACGGATCGCCGCGCGGCTGCAGTAGAAAACGCCGTCGAGGTCGGTGGACATGATGGCGCGCCAATCGTCGAGTGAAGCTTCGTCAATGCGGCCCGTCGGTGCGACGCCTGCATTGTTGACGAGCACGTCGATGCGTCCAAAGCGCGCCACCGTGGCGCTTATCAGCTGCTCGGCGTCCTGGTAGCGGGAGACATCGCAGGGGTGAACGAGCGTTCTCGACGGCTCCAGGTCTCGCGCAACCCGTTCGAGCTTGTCCCGCGTGCGGCCGGCTAATACGACCGACGCGCCTTCTGCCGCGAAGCGACGGGCCGTACCTTCGCCGATACCGGAGCCGGCGCCAGTCACAATGACCACTTTCGAATGAAACCGTTGGCTAGTCGTTTGATCGTTCATGATGGGCAGCGGAGGATAGTGAAAGCCTCCACCGCGCAAGCCTCATTCCCGGGAACTTGAAAGCGAGATACTGCCGTGGTGCGTCGCCGCTGATCGGCCGGCGGCGATTGCATGCGTTTGGCTGCGTCCAGAACGAAGGATTCGCGATGAGCGAGAACCCGGCATGACCTGTCATAGCGGCGAGAGCCTGTGCCCTTGTCGGCGCTCAACCGCCCTTTTCGCTTAGTCCACGCAGCGGAACGAAGCAGCCTGATTGACATCGCCGCCTTCGTACCGGGGCCACTTGGTGTAATCGCATAGCGGCCGGGTGCGGCCCGGCACGCCAGCCGTATCGGTTGTCACTTGCGCGACGGGCGCCTTGCCTTTCTCGACCCATTGGGCGAGCGCCGACAGAGAATCCCAGGTGGCATTGAAGGTGCTACTGGCGGCATGGCCCATGCCGGGAATCTCATAGAACCGCACGAACGAATCGACGCGATCAACGCCGAACTGCGTTTGCAACCGTCGATAGTACAGCTCCGTCGCACGTGTGCTGACGAGTACATCGGATTGTCCGTGAACGAGCAGGAGCTTGCCGCCACGCCGCCTGAAAGCCGAAATATCGGTGCTTGCGTCTAGTTGCCGGCTCAGGTCGCTGATACGGTTGGCCCATACACCGGGCTGCTCCGGGTCGAGCGACAGCGAATCGAAGTTCGGGTCGCGCGTGACCGAATACTTGATCCACTGGTCGGTCAGAACGCTGACGTAGGGCGCCGTGAGCGGCATCGGATTCGCCGGCTGGGAAGTTCCGAATGCGAGGAACGTGACCACTGGCTCGACCGGCGAAGTGCGGGACGTGATGCCAAGGTCGGCGCCCCACACGTTGTACCCGGGATAGTAGGTC
>NZ_DASXHN010000077.1:0-15774 GCF_036488505.1 Paraburkholderia sp.
GAAGTGCGCGCGGGCCAGGCCGTTGCGGTCCGACTGGTTTTTTTCTGGAAAGCACAAATTCAAATTGGTGAGGACGATGCGCTTGCGCCGGCTCGGAATACAGTACAAGAACGCGCCCAATGCGCTGCCGGCTCGCGCGACCCATCCGTAGGGAAGCACCGACAGCGTGCGAAGCAACCCCACCATGAGCCAAAAGACAAATTGTTTCATTTATATGATCGCCCGCGAAGATGCCGAAGCATACACGCACTGTCCGCGTTCTCTCATCTATTCCGTGTTTTCATAGCATATTGTAAGAATCGGGCGAAAGGTTGGGACGCCATATCGTGGGCATCAGCAGCATCCGCGTTGCCGGAAACAGTCGATCATCGCGTGCTCTTGCATTCAAGCGGTCAATGATTCACTGGAAGTGCTTCGTCCCGCCCGCGGTCACTTTTAACGGCGCAATCGCAAGAACCAGTACGAGCCTCGGTCGGCGGCATTCCGGATCTTCCGTCGCCCCGCTGCGCGAGGTCTTCCTCCACGAAGCGCAAAATGGCCTCTACCAGCGCCTCTCGTGGATATGCGTTCTGCGTGACGAACAGCGCGCCGATCGTCGGATGTGTCCGGGCAACCGGGACGGCCAGCGCCCAGTGATCAGCGTTGACATAGCCCAGCAGCGTGCTACCCGGAATGACCTGGTCGTAGAAAAGAACCTGGCTGTCGTTTCGTGGATCGACGTGTGAGAGCTTGTCATAGCTCGATTTCAAAATAGACGAGATGCGATCGGGATGCGGGAAAGTCACGACCGAGTAAAACGGTACTTCGCCCGGAAGCGGGTGCTGCGCGAGCCACGCCTTGCGGGTTGCCGGTCTCAGGCTCTGCACGCCACCACCGTCGCCGGAGGTGCAAGCCGCGCCCGGAAAGTATCGGAGCAAAGCGGCCTGATACTGCTCGGCGTCATTGGCAAGCGGCGATCCCCCGATCGCGCCGGCCGCGCTCACCACCGCCGCGACCCTGCCGCGGATTTCCGGATAGCTGACGATCGCTTCGAGCACGTCGGGCGCACCCTTCGAATAGCCAATCAACACGATGCGCGGCGCTCCGTCAGGGGCGGGCATGGACATCAGCGCATCGCGAATCTGTCGGGCGTTATTGGTTGAACTCGACAGCGCGTCGACGTCGACCAGCAGTGCGCCAAATCCGGACAGACCGAGGTGCGTTACCACAGTATCCGGCGGATTCAGCCACGGTTTAAAACAGTCGTAGCCAATGCCGGGGACGACCGCTGCGACCAGGTGCCGGCGGGACGTACCAAGATCGACGGGCTCACCTGTACCCGGCGGTTCCGCGCCTACACGCGTCAGCGCGTCCTCGCAAGGCCGGTAATCAGGTAGTTCCGGACCGCGCGCTTGCAGCACCGCGCAATAGATTTCGCGAAAGCGCCCCCGCTTATCGACTATCCCCGCCTGCGACGCAGACACGAGAGCGAGCGGCGGCGTATCGGTCGAATAGGGGACCAGCGGCTTCGTCGTACATGCGCAAAGCGTGACAGTTGCCGCTACCGCCGCAACGGCAAGTCGAAGCCCACGCAACGCAACCAGAGTCGCAGCCGGCCGGTTTGGCGGGACGCGCGACAGTCTCTCTCGGAAGTCACTGATGCGCATCGCCGGATGCTCCAGGTGCAGGGGTATCGGGCTCGTCCAGGTACGGAGCCCAGTCGAGCATATCGACATCCGAAAGGCTGTGTGGCCGCGTCGTAAAGAACATGACCGCACGTAACCCGTCGGTGTAGTACGTGACGCCGTCGAGCGTCGTTCTCGGATGAGTCGGCGATGCCGCGCCGACGCCGCTTACAAAAGCCAGCTTCGCAAGACCACTCGAATACATCAGGTCCTGGATCAGGAGGTTGCGCGCCTCGTCGATGTTCCCATGCAGCGTGATTCGTGCCGCGTCATGTGGCGTGAAGCGCCCGCCGACAGGCCGGCCGACCTGTGCGACGTAGACCTGCTGACTCTGAAAGCGGATCGGCATCAGCCATCCGCGAATCCATGTGGCAGGCGCATTCGCCTGTGCCTGCTTGCGCATCACGAAGTCCGGTTGCCGCCCGAATACTCGCTGCGCCCCGTCGGACGGTTGCGCGTCGCGCCGATAGTTGCGCCGGATCAGCGCGGCTCCGATATCGGTGAGCTGGCCGACTCCAATAGCGTTCAACGGATCCGCCTGTACCGTCCCGCCTGCGTCGGTGGCGCAGCATGGCAGCCGCTCGAGCGCGGCGCGCAGCGATGCCAGATCCTGGCAGTCGGTGATCTCGGTTTCGGGAAACGGAAAGGTGATCTGTGCGAGATGCGGGTCCACCGTCCCATCGGGCACGTGCAGAAAGAGCGAAAACGGGATCAGAGTCTGGCTTCCGAACAGATCGATATTGACCAGCTTGATGCCACTAGCGGGGTTGGTGAACAGAATGCCCGCCCGCGTCTCCCCGGGCGGAATCGGGTTAGGGAATGCCAGTTCGCTGAAATATTCATCGATGCGCGTGTTGGCTGCGCCGCCGAACAGGGTATGCATGGACCACGCCGCTTCGTGCGGCGAAAAATAGGCCGGGTCGGTACCCGAGCGCAGCAGCCATAGCGCCTTTGGGGATCCATTCTGCACTTCGACCCATAGCGGCTGGATGCCGGCTGTGTTTAGGTCGGTTCCATACATACGCGTGCTGTCCGCGCTGTCGAGCACCGTTGCGCCTACCTGCACGCGCTGACTGGTGGCGCGCACCTCGCGCTCACGCAGCGGTCCGACGTCGATCCGGGACGGGGCCTGCCACGTCGTGCAGCCCGCCAGCAGCAGAAGACCCAGCATGCGCACCGGCTGTCGCGCGCGACGGATCGACCGGAGCTTCACGGCGGAGTCCCCTGGACAGCATGCACGACCCGGTACGGGGTGATCCAGGGGAAAACCTGGATGTGATCAATCGATGTAGGTTGGCGGTCGAATACCAGTACGACGCGATAACCGTCGGTATGGTACGGATCGGTTGTCAGATTCTTGCGCGGCGCGGTTCGCGGTGCCGCGCCGACTCCATTCGCGAGACCCATTTCCGCGAGGTTCTGCGAATACATCATGTCCTCCGTAAACGCCGTGCGCGCCTCGTCTACGTCAGGGTCGATCTTGTGTGTCGTGAACGTCGGCGAGTGAATGGTCAGACGGGTGCCGATATCGCGGCTGATCTGTCCGACCCACACGGGCTTGTCGTGATAGCGGATGTTGCTGAGCCAGAGCCGCATATGGTTGCGCTGATGAACGTTGTCGCGGGCCTTTTGCAACGCGAGGTCCTGTGCGCGCCCAAACAGGTAAAGGTCGCTCACCGGTGCGTTGACGTAGGCTTCTCCAGACAGCGCGGCACCGATCATCCGCCAGATAGCGCCCGACCACTTCTGCTCCGTCACCCCCCAGCCCCGACGCACAAGGGCAGGAAAGGCGTCGTCGAGGCCGCCGACGATCACCAGATTGAGCGGGTCGCCATCGTCCGTCCCGTCCTTGTTCGTCGCGCAGCACGGCAGCGCTTCGAGCGCTGCGCGCAGGTCAGCGTCGATCGTGTAGTTCAACGTGGCTTCTTGCGGATCGGCTGCGCGTTTGAATACCTGACTGGTCTTGTAGTCGGCTTCGAACCCCGGCACGGCCACGAATACCGAAAAGGTTCGGGCCCGTTCCTTTGCGACCAGATCGATCTGGACCAGCTTCGCACCTTCGTTGAGGTTCGTCAGCACGAACCCGGCGACCGTCTCGCCAGGCCGGACCGGGTTACGAAAGGCGAGCGTGCGAAACCGCCGGTCGAGTTCGATCTTGTGATCCTGTGAGGCCGAGCCGGCGAAAGCCTCGGCTGCCTCCGATGCAGGAAAGAAGTTCGGATCGACCCCTGGGGAAAGGAGAAAGTAGCTGCGGTCCTCGCGATTGCGGACCTCGATCCAGACTGGCTGGATTTCTTTGTCGGCAAGCGGAACACCGTAGATGGCCGTGCTCTCGCCTGGCGATAGCACGGCTGTGGAAACCTGCAGACCGCCTTCGGTGCGCGTGACGGCGCGGTTGTGGTAGGCCGGGACGGGAGCCGTTGACTGCGTCGAGGTGCAAGCTGCCAGCGCACCGCTAACGACGGCGACAACGATCAAACGCGTCGCGACGTGGTCCATCACGCCACCTCTTCGTCGGAATCCTGATGCATGTTCGCCCCCCCGCGACGAGCCCGGCCTGCCCGTCGGGCCGCCCGCGAACGCGAATTGCTCGGCATCGAAAATATTGCGCCGGCAATCCTTTCTTCAGGCACGTCATGCGCACGCGTCCAATGGAGGATATGAATGCGCGGCGGCGGGAAGGGACGCCTCGATAGTCGTGCGGTGCCGTGCCGGTACTAGATGTCGAGCTTGCTGACCTTGGTGCCTTCGAAGCTGAGGTTGGCCATCAGGCCGGAATTCGTCAGCACGAAACCGACGATCGGCGAATTCGTCGTTGCGGTGTCGAGCGCACCATTGGCGCCCGTCTTCGCCACCGCGACCGAGCCATCGACGCCGGCTGTCCAGCCCTTGTCGCTGGTGCGGAATTTATCGAGCGCGTCGTCGGTCATGAACATCAGGATCACCGCCTTCGACTGGGCGCCAATCTGCAAGCCGAATGACGCGGTACTGGTCTTGTAGTACCCGATGGACGTGCCGCCCTGGTGAAGCGCGCCTTCGCCATATTCGCCACCGACCACGAGGCCCGCGGCGATCACCGACGGGAAGACCAGAATGGCCTTGGCCTTGGTGCCCTGCGCCTGCGCGCCGGGCGTCGAACTGTACAGCTTGTTGAGGGCGCCATCGACGCCGGCATCGATTTCCTGGCGCTTGTTGGCCGCGTCCGTCGGATTCGAGGCCGTGCTGCAAGCGGCGAGCGAGCTAGCCAGTGCAATCGCAGTCAGCGAAAAGAAGGTTCGACGGTTCATGAGACTCTCCTCGATTGAAGTGGGGCAGATTTGGCACTGACGCACCTGAGATTGCTATCCATGTCCGTCGAAGCAACGAAGTAACGCGAACTGCCGCGCCGCCTAGAGACAGCCTCCGATATCTCCGCCGGCGTTGCTGCCTCCCCCGCTGCCGGCGCGGAAGCCGACCCAGGTCTTGCTGTTACCCGTCCACGACGGCCGCACGACTGCGGCTGCGCCGCTCGGCGGCTGCTGACCGGGAACATAGACGTCCATCGCCTGGTTGTTCGCCACGATCACCTGCGATATGACTTGCTGTTGCGACTGGTCTGCCCATTTCTGAGCGATGCATTGCGCGACTGCAGGGACCGGATGTTGGCTTTCTCCAACCGATTGCGCGCCCGGCGGCATCGGTTGGCTTGCACACGCTGACAGAGCAACGGTCACGACGAAAAGCGATAACGGTTTCATTTTTTTTCCACCTCAAGTTGATTTCGCCCTTCGAAGCACAGGAGCGTCAATCCGTACGTCGCGGCGGGAAACGTGTCGGCTTTGGAGATGTGACGAAGCGGACTCAAGCCCAAAGTAACGGCAAAACGGCCGAACGACCATAGCCGTCAACAGGCCCGTTGACGTTGTCGTGGCAATCTCCGAACAAGAGTAGCTCGGCATCAGGATAGGCCCGACGCGCACAGGCAGGTATAGGACCTTGGTCCGATGCGAGGGGGAAAGACAACCAGAGCGGTACAGGAGGTGAGGCTGTCGGAGCGGAATGGGGCGTTTCAATGGTCTTGCGGATGTTTCGGCCACTGTCTGCGCAGGGCCTAACTTCGCAAAACGCCCGGCGCGCAGCACGAACGGCGCAGTCGAGCCGGCTCGGTCAACGTTCGCCGCTCTGCACTATGATAGTGGGCTCAAGGAGAGCGCCCATGTCTACCCGCGAAGCCAGGCCGAACGGCGCTCGTTGCGCACGAATCTCGATGTGATGACCGACATGCGAAATGGACGATGCATCAAAAGCCGGTTGCTGATCGTCGCGGCATTCGCGTTGCCTGCGTTCGTGACCATCAACGGTTGCAAGTCGACGTCGCCACCGGCCTTGACCGCGCCGGGGAAAATCGCCACTGACGACGCTGCGCTCGCCGCCCGGGTGAAGCAGGCGCTTGCCGCGGACCCGGGGTTGAGATCGCTGCCGGTGAGCGTCGCGACGTATCGAGGCGTCGTGCAGTTGTCAGGCTATGTGGATTCAGAGGTACAGATGCAGAAAGCGCTTTCTGTTACGCGCGGCGTGGCGGGAGTGCAATCCGTGAACAACGATCTGCAACTCAGGCCGCAATGACAGGTGCTCGCCGGAAAATATGACGGGCGAGTGTTGCGGCAAAGCGCGTCGAAGCGCGGGCTGTTTCACAACTGACAAACTCCGCATGCGAGGCCTCGATGCTTGCATAGCGACTCTCGCGCTACGCATGGAAATGGTCAGCGGGCGCGCGAACAGACTCACCGATGCCGCGTCGATACCGTAAGTCAAGACAGTTCGGGAGTCGGCCTAAGCGTCGCCTATAACGGCGGCGCACCTGAGCGAACAAGATCGCCCGTCAGCGCGGCGCGTCTTCAGTGCTCTGGCGCGCCGCACTGACCGTCGTCGCGCGCACCTTGCGCACCTGCTCGGCGCTGACCGCCGGGGCATGATTGCCCCAGCTCTTGCGCACGAACGTCAGCAGTTCGGCGACCTGCTGATCGTTCAGGCGCCAGCCGAAGTTCGGCATTGCGAGCGGGGTCGGCGCGGTCGCGGTCGACGGCATGTGCGAGCCGCTTAGCACGATGTGAATCAGCGAGCTCGGGTCGCCGTCGCCGACGAGCCCGTTGCCGGACAGTCTCGGGAACGCCGGCATCGCGCCGCCGCCGTCCGAGCGATGGCACGCGCTGCAATTGTTCAGGTACAGCAGCGCTCCGGTGCCGTCGACGTGACCCGCGCGCAGCGCGATCGCAGTCGCATCCGCTGCGCCTGCCGCCGGCGCAGCGGTGAATTGGGTGCGCAGCGGCGGCGACGTCAGATACGTCGCAATCGCGTTCAGGTCCGCGTCGCTCACGTACTGCAGGCTGTGATCGACGACTTCGGTCATCGGGCCGAAGGCCGCGCCGTCCGCCGAGCGTCCGCTGCGCAGGTAGTCGACGAGTCCGGCTTTCACCGCGGCGGCGCTCGTGCCGTCCGGGTGCTTGCGCAGGCTAGGCGCGTACCAGCCGGCGAGCGTGCCGCCGGACAGGAACACGGTGTTGCCGTTCGCGTCGAACGCCTGTTCCTGGCCGAATACGCCGTGCGGCGTGTGGCATGCGCTGCAGTGCCCGAGACCTTCGACGAGATACGCACCGCGATTCCATTCGACGCTCTGGCGCGGATCGCTCTGATAGATGCCGTTCGGCAGGTAGATCGTGTCCCACACTGTCATCAGCGCGCGCACGTTGTAGGGGAACCGCAGGCGGTCCGCGCGATTGCGTTGCCCGACCGCCGGCACGCCGTGCATGAAGTAGTGATACAGCGCGCGCATGTCCGCGTCGCCAACCTTCGCGTACGACGGGAATGGCATCGCCGGATAGAGCCGGTGGCCGTCCTGCGCGACCCCTTCGCGCAACGCGCGGGCAAAATCCCCATACGTATAGCGGCCGATGCCGCTGATTGCATCCGGCGTGACGTTGGTCGAATAGAGTGTGCCGAACGGTGTGTCGAGCGGCACCCCGCCAGCGAACGGCTTTCCGTGCGGCGCGGTATGGCAGGCAGCGCAATCGCCGACGCGCGCGAGGTACGCGCCGCGAGCGAGCTGTTCGTCGGCGGCCGTGCCGTTGTTGCCGTTGCCGGCGGCCAACGCGCTCGGGGCGGCGAACGCGACTGCCGCCAGCGTGGCGCCAGCCGCGAACCGCGTGACTACACTGGGCAAAGCAGCGCGCGCCGCACGCGGGCGCGCGATGGTGCTGGCTGCGGTCATCTTGCGCTCCTCACGCCTGCACCAGCGGGCCGGGTTGTTTCAGATACGTCTGCCGGATCGCGTGCGCGGAGAAATACGTCATCGCGCCTAGCGTATCGGTGGGGTTGATGCCGCAGTTCTGCGGGAACATCGAAGCGCCGGTGACGAACACGTTCGGCACGTCCCAGCTTTGCAGGTACTTGTTGACCACGCTGTTGTCGGGCCGGTCGCCGAGGATCGCACCGCCGGTCGTGTGCGTGCTCTGGTACGGGCCCATGTCGAAACGATCGCCCGGCTTGCCGGCGTTGATCTGCACGGTATGCGGCGTCGGCTTCATCGCGCGCATCACGTCGGCAGCTTTCTGGCTGACGAATTGCGTCATATGGCCTTCGTTGTCGTTCCAGTCGAACGTCATGCGCAGCAGCGGCAGGCCGTACGCGTCCTGGTAGGTCGGATCGAGGTCGAGGTAGTTGCCACGGTAGGCCATCACCGAGCCCTGCGTCGCGATCGCGAACGAGTGCAGGTAGTTGTCCTTGACCGCCTTCTTCCAGCCCGAACCCCACTTTGGCGTGCCGGGCGGCGTCAGCGCCTGGGCGATCGGGCGGCCGCCCGTCACGGTCGCGAACGTGATCGCACCGCCGACGAAGCCGAGCGGGCCGTGATCGAAGTTGTCCGCGTTGAAATCGTCGTACACCTGGCCGCCGGCACCAGAGCCGACGAACGGGTTGATCATCACGTCGTCGCTGAAGAACCCCTGGATCTTGCTGTTGCGCTGATACGCGTAGTTCTTGCCGACCGTGCCGCGGCCGGAGACCGGATCGTACGGCGTGCCGATGCCCGAGAGCAGCAGCAGCCGCACGTTGTGCATCTGGTACGCGCAAAGCGCGACGATCTCGGCCGGTTGTTCGACGCTGCGCCCCTGCGCGTCCATGTAGGTGACCCCGGTCGCGCGCCGGCCGGTGGAGTCGAGATTGACCTTGACCACGTACGCGCGTTCGCGCAGCTCGAAGTTCGGCTTGCGCATCAGCGCGGGCAGGATGCACGCCTGCGGCGAGCCCTTGGAGTACATGTAGCAGCCGAACAGCTCGCAGTAGCCGCAGAAGTTGCAGGGCCCCATCTGCATCCCATACGGATTCGTGTACGCGCGCGACGCGATTGACGCGGGCGTCGGGTACGGGTGATAGCCGAGCTCGCGCGCGGCGCGTTCGAAGAGTTGCGACGGATACGCAGTCGCGAGCGGCGGCAATGCATAGTCGCGCGCTCGCGGCGCTTCGAACGGGTTGCCGCCGCCGATGAGCTTGCCCTGAATGTTGCCGGCCTGGCCCGACGTGCCGGCGACATACTCGAATCGGTCGTAGAACGGTTCGAGCTCGTCGGCGGTGAGCGGCCAGTCCTGAATGATCATGTCCCGCGGGATGAACGATTTGCCGTAGCGCGCTGCATAGTGGCTGCGCAACTGCAATTCGGCCCGCGGCGCGCGATACGTAAAGCCGTTCCAGTGCACGCCCGAGCCGCCGACCCCGTCGCCGAACAGGAATGGCCGGTACTGGCGCAGCGGCAATGCCGACTCGTGCTGGTTGCGGCGGATCGTGACGGTTTCCCGCGACAGGCTTTGCATCAGCTTGTAGCGCTGCGCGTACGTCAGCTCGTCGGCGACGCGCGGGTACGCGAAGTCCGGTGTCGTGTCGCGCGGCTCGCCGCGCTCGAGTCCGACTACCTTGAGTCCCGCTTCGGCAAGTTCGATGCTCATGATCGAGCCGGTCCAGCCCATACCGACGACGACTGCGTCGACCGGGGGCATTCTGATGTCCGCCATCTGGGGTGTCTCCGTGATGTGTTGTTATGAGCGCGGCGCGCCGCTCAGCTTGTCTGGTTGCCGGCGATAGTGGCCGGGCCGAGCGGATACCGCTTGCCGGGCTGACCGACCCAATCGGCGAAGTCGGCGCGCGCGCCGGGAAAGCCGATCATCTTCCAGCTGCCCGCCCCCTTGTTGCCGCCGTGGATCGGATCGGCGAAGTAGCCTTCCTTGACGTTCTGCCAGAGCAGCGACACGAAGCGCGTCGCCGAGGTCTGCTCGAATGTGATCGCGCCGGCGTCCATGCCGTGCAGCAGCTTGTCCTGATCGCCGGGCGGCAACGCGGCGAACTCGCGTCCGGCGAAATGCGCGCGGCAGTACGCGTCGAGCGCGGCGAGGCCCGTGCGGTAGACGTCGCGCGGCGGCATCCGGCTCTGCATGCCCGATAGCGGCGGGACGTCGTGCGGGAACGGGCCGCGCATGTACAGGTCCGCCGCGTAGCCGAAGCCGGTATTCATCTGTTTATCGATGAAGACGGGCACGTCGAGTTCGAGCGCGCCGGGGCCTTCCGCGTCGCGCGGGATCATCCGGTCGGCTGCGGCTTGCAGACAGCGCCACTCGTCGGGCTTGAAGAAGACCGGTTGATACGGTCCCGCGCTAGCGCCGTCCGCCGCCGCGGATGCGTTCGTGCTGGCCGTGCCGCTGCGGATCTCGCAGCCGGCCAGCGCGCCGGCCGCGGGGAGCGCGGCGATCGTCGTGAACAGGAAACGCCGGCGCGACGGCGTGGGCGGGGCGTCGGGCACCGCGTCGGCGCGCTCGCCATCAGTCTGCTGGCTCATGGGTTGTCTCCCGCTCTTTTATTCGTGTTTGTCGGTCAGCGTGGCTAATGGCGTTCTTGCCATGCTTGCGATGTGCTCGCGATCTGCTTCCGATTCGCTTTTGATGGACTTGCGCGAATGGCCGGTGGCGACTACGTGGCCGGCCCGGGTGCGCTTATCCGGGATGCGTTTATTTCAGCGCGTCGACACCTGCCTGGCAGATGTCCGCATCCTGCTCGCCGGATCCGCCGCTGCAACCGATCGAGCCGACGATGTGGCCGTTGACGATCAGCGGCAGCCCACCGGGTGAGGCGGCGAGGCCCGGATCGAGCGTGCCCGGGTAGGCGTTGCCCTGCGTATAGCTGTTGAAGAAGATGCGCGTGTCACGCCGGAAGCCGGCGGCCGTGCGGGCCTTGCGCAGCGCGATGTCGGGCGCCGCGTTCTGCGTGTCGTCCATCTTCGCGAACGACACCAGTCCGCCGTCGGGGTTGACCACGGCGATTGCTTCGGGCCAGCCGTGCCTGGCCGCTTCGGCTTCGGCGCCGGCGATCGCGCGGTTCGCGTCGCGCAGGCTGAGCGGCATCCCGTAGGGGATGTCGAACGGCGTGCGTGCCGGCAGTTCGGCAGGGGTGGCACCTTGAGCGGCCGAGCCTTGGGCGTGGGTTTGCACTGAGACGACCGCGAGCAATGCGGCCGATACCAGCGCGCTGGCGAGAGAGTTGCGCATGACAGCCTTCCTATTGTTGTGTTTAACATATTGTCGACAATACGCAGAGGCATCGTGGCACGCGGAGAGAGCGCTTGTCAATCGGGGATCGCCTGGCGTTCGCCCGCCACCGACCTCGTTCGTTGACGGGCGATCGGGCTCGGAACGAGCGCCCCAAGGCGAGCTCGCGCCATCGCGAGGACATGGCTACCCAGCGTCGAATCAGCGTTGGACCGAACACGGCACCTACTAATCGCAACGGAACAACGGATCCGCCGTCTTGAGGGCCGGGAGTCGATCCGCTAAGGAGCCTTCGCCACCCCAAAAACGCGAGTCCACGCGATGCGAAGGCGTCTTGCCTTGTTTTCCAGCAGATATGATCCAAGCAGAGTAAGAACAGCGGACACCGCACCGGTCGCGATGTGCTCGACCAACGGGACGCGATAGTGGCCCGGGTGAGCGTAAGCGTCACCGATCGTTGTCAGCAAACCGACAATCAGCGCATTGCCATAGCGGTGTTCATAAAATTTCACTGCGGGTGTGAAAGTGAGCAATACCGCCAGAAGCGCTGTCACGAGACCCGTCTGCAACGCAATCGTCCAATGCGCGACGCTCGCAATATTGCCCCAACTCCCAGGCATGCAAGTCATGCATGCACTGACCGGCTGCCAGAAACGCCGGATAAACAACCTGCACCTGAGCTTCCATCCGCTCGACATCATGAGGACCCTCTCTTTGTCGCACCGCCAGGCGCTTTACGCTTTTGTTGTAGACGCCAGGCGGTGAAGATACAAAGCATTCCGGGTGCTGCGAATGGTGAAGCAGCTGATACGGACGGTATTGTTCTGCAGACTGCGAACAGCAAACATTCCATCGATGGGTCGAGTGGCAGGCAATGCCTCCGACAACATCGAACGTTGCAGTTGCAGATCGCGAGACTCGAGAAAACGCGCGGTTATCGAGCGTCTTTTATTTAAAGCGGCTTTGTACCGCGACGAGTTGGTCATCAGTGGTTGCCACTAGCCACGACCTTGCGTGCTCCGCGATTTGGCGGTTGTGGTCTTTCAACGGCCCGAGTGACGCAGACGACTTCCAGACCAAGGGGCCAATCCGGCTGCTCCGGCCCGATGGCGCACCCACTAGCAGGCAGTATGGGCCAAGAGGCAGCGACACAAACGGAAGACCGGGACTGGCGCGCACACGCCAGTCGATGAACGGCGCCTCGCTGATAAGCAGTGGCGCGGGCAAGCCGTAAAGCACGCTGAAATCGTACAGCGCCAATTGCTTGCGCATGCCCGTGTAGACCCGCCGGACGTCGTCGACAACTGCGGCGCGGATTTCGTCCTCGAACATAGGTTCCTGCGCATAGCGTGCGGAGGCCTCCTGGGCGTCCTGCTGATAGGCGCTGAAGAGACCCAGTTCCACGCAGTCCTGCACTGCCCGCTGGATCTCCGCGATGGTGCCGGCTTCCTCGGGCTTGCCCAACTGCGCTGCCCTCAAAAAGCGCGCAAGCCCCGCCTCCTGAATCGCAGGGCCTTCCGCGGATGCATTGTCGTCACCGTCCCCGTCGAGCGGCACGTAAATGTATTGTTCATCCGCGAAGCGAGACTTCTTGCCGTCGTCAAACTTGATTTCGCCATCGGTGCAGTCCAGATATCGCGTACCGATTCGTCCATGTTCCCAAACCCAATTTTTCAGGAACGGACGTAGCGGATGCAGCATTTCATGATTAGCCATTGCGGTCTCCAGGTGCCTCAGTATAGATCGACATGGCCATCGGCTCGGGGCGGGGGGAGGGCCACCCCGTAACTTGAAGGCCTTCCAGCAGTCACGTCATGGTCAGCTTTCACCATGCATTTCGATTTCGTCGATCTAGGTCTGCTTCTACACAGCACCGACACCTGCAACCTGGCGCGCGCGGCGCAGCGTTCGCACCTCGCGGCGCCCGCTGGCAGCAACCGGATCATGCATGCGGAGCATCTGCAGGTACTGCCGTCAGGCGATTTCTCGCAGTTGCTCGGCGCGCATTTCGTCAGTCTGCTAACGTCGAGCGCGATTCACGCGTTCGTCATCAGCACCGCCGATGCGCTCGGCGCGCGGCTCGAGCTGCGCATCCAGGTCGGCGACTTCGAGGCCGCGTGCCGGATGATCGAAGCGGGCGTCGCGATCTACATCGTGGCGGAGTCGGTGGCGCTGCGGCATCGCAAGACGATGCAGATTGCGCCGGTCGGTTTTGAACGATCCCTGGGCTCCTCGCAAGTCCAGGTCTTGCGTGCGGAGCGAGAAGGACCTGCCGCCGTTCGCTCGCGTGCTGGTCGACCGGTTGATGGATGAGCGCGTTGGACGGTGAGGTGCCCCCGCCGCTGTCGTAGCGCTACGCTTCATCAGATTCCGCCGCGATGCCCAAAAAGTTTCCATCTGGAAACATCGTAGCCCTGGTCGACCCCATTTCGGGGTCAACGCTGGTGCTTGCGGCCGTAAAACCCCGCGTGTATAGTTTCCGAACTTACTCTTGTTTCTCATCGGAAAACACTAGGGGCTCAAATGGACGTGTCCACCATCCTCGCGAACCTCAGCATTGCTGAGGCCGCTCAAGCCGGCGATATTGCGGTTCATTCGCCGGTCACCGGCGAGCTTATTGGCCGCGTGACCAGCCGGACGGTAACGGAGGTCGACACGACGCTGGCCCAGGCCCAGACCGCCTTCGCCGCGTGGCGCAACGTGCCGGCGCCGCGTCGCGGCGAGCTGGTGCGGCTGCTTGGCAACCGTCTGCGCGAGCAGAAGCACGCGCTCGGCAGCCTCGTCGCGCTGGAGACCGGCAAGATTCTGCAGGAGGGGATGGGCGAGGTGCAGGAGATGATCGACATCTGCGATTTCGCGGTCGGTCTGTCGCGTCAGCTGTACGGTCTGACGATCGCGTCGGAGCGTCCCGGTCACCGGATGGCCGAAACCTGGCATCCGATGGGCACCTGCGTCGTGATTTCGGCATTCAATTTTCCGGTCGCGGTGTGGTCGTGGAACGCGGCGCTCGCGCTCGTGTGCGGCAACGCGGTGATCTGGAAGCCGTCGGAAAAGACGCCGTTGAGCGCGCTGGCGGTCAACAGAATCCTCGAAGATGCGCTGAAGGAATTCGGCGACGCACCGGCCGGCCTGACGTCGCTCGCGATCGGCGGGCGTGACGTCGGCGAAAAGCTGGTAGCCGATCCGCGCGCGTCGATCGTCAGCGCGACCGGCAGCACTGAGATGGGCCGCAAGGTCGGCGTCGAAGTGGCGAAGCGCTTCGGCCGCTCGCTGCTCGAACTCGGCGGCAATAACGCCGGCATCGTTACCCCAACGGCGGACCACGAACTCGCGATGCGCGGCATCCTGTTCTCGGCGGTCGGCACGGCCGGCCAGCGTTGCACGACGTTGCGGCGTCTGTTCGTGCACGACAGCGTGTACGACAAGGCGGTCGAGCGTCTGAAGCAACTGTATAGCCGGGTGCCGATCGGCAATCCGCTCGAAAAAGGCACGTTGATGGGTCCGCTGATCGACCGTCAATCGTTCGACCGCATGCAGGAAGCGCTGCAGCAGGCGAAGGCCGAAGGCGGCAAAGTGTTCGGCGGCGAGCGCGTCGAAGTGAAGGGCTATGAGGGCGGTTACTACGTGCGCCCGGCAATCGTCGAGATGCCGTCGCAAACGGAGGTCGTGCTGAAGGAAACCTTCGCGCCGATTCTGTACGTGCTGCGTTACTCCCATTTCGCGGATGCGGTCGATGCGAATAACGCCGCGCATCATGGCTTGTCGTCGTGCCTGTTCACGAACGATCTGCGCGAGGGGGAGCGCTTCCTGTCCGCGTCGGGCAGCGACTGCGGGATTGCGAACGTCAATATCGGCCCAAGCGGCGCTGAAATCGGCGGCGCGTTTGGCGGCGAGAAGGAAACCGGCGGTGGCCGCGAGTCGGGCTCGGATGCCTGGAAGGCTTATATGCGTCGCGCAACCAATACCGTGAACTACTCGTCGGCGCTGCCGCTCGCGCAGGGTATCGACTTCAATCTCGCTTAACGCTTGATCAGCGCGAGCATCGTCAGGCGGGGCGTTCATGCGCTGCCCGCCGTCGCATCTATCCGCTTTCGTTTCTGCAATCCGTTGCGCCGCCCGGCGTTCTGAAGCGGCCGCGCTACTCGTGGAGTAACACGTGAGTTCCAAAGTCGTGATCGTCGGCGGTGGGGTGATCGGCAGCTCGATTGCGTATTTCTTGCGACTGTCCGATCCGACAGTCAGCGTCACCGTGATCGAACGCGATCCAACCTATGCGCGCTCGTCGTCGGCACTGTCGGCGGCGTCGATCCGTCAGCAATTCTCCACGCCGCTATCGATTGAGATGTCGCTGTTCGGCATCGAGTTTCTGCGCTCGATCGGCGAACGGCTTGAAGTCGACGGCGCGCGGCCGTCGATCGATCTGCACGAAGGCGGTTATCTGTTTCTCGCGACGGCCGCCGGGGAAGCCACGTTGCGCGAGAATCACGCGTTGCAGAAGAGCCTCGGCGCGGATATCAGTCTGCTCGACCCGCACGGCTTGCAAG
>NZ_DASXHN010000036.1:0-12279 GCF_036488505.1 Paraburkholderia sp.
GCGAGAACTGGAGCGCGGCGCGTACGCGTTCGATCGTGTCGTCAAAGCCAATCGCCGTACGCCGCCGGCGGCGGCAGAAAGACGATAAGAGCAGTGACGACACGATCGAACGCGTCACGCGCCGCGCTCCAGTTCTCGCAACATCCGCTGCACCGCGCGGGCAGTTCCAAGCGGCTTTTCCATCGGATAAAGATGGCTGCCTTCGATCCACTCGACATGACCACCAGTCGCGCGGCGCGTCGCGGCGAGACCGGCCTGGCGGATTTCCTTCGAGTGTGTGCCGGCGATAAAGCCGACCGGCACCGGCGCGCCATGCGCGAGCCGCGCGCCGAGCGTATGCGGCAGCGTCCTGTAGATCTGGTATTCGATGCGACGATCGAACGCGAGCGCGCGTGCGCCGTCGGGCGAGCGCTGCGGGATGCCGAAGTCGATGTAGTCCGACAGCATCCGTTCGTCCCAGCGCGCGAATGCGGGCTTCGCGTGAAAGTGCCGCCACGCTTCGTCGCGGCTCGCCCATTGGGTGCGCCGCGTGCGTGTCGCGGCCGCGGGCGACAGCCGTTCGTCGAGCCCGGTCCATTGCGACACGCGCAGCATGCTGCTGCGCCAGCCGGCGATGACCGGCGAGTCCAGCATCACGACGCCTCTGACCCACTGCGGTTTTTTCAGCGCCGCCATCAACGATAGATAGCCGCCGAGCGAATGGCCGACGAGCCACACCGGCTGCGCGTACGCGCGACCGATATCGTCGAGCAGCTGCTCGACGAGATGCGGCCAGTCCTGAGTGACCGGAAAGCGTGAGTCGTGGCCGATCCGTTCGATATAGCGCATCTCGTAGTCGTCGGAGAGTTCGGCGAAGATCGTCCGGTATGTCGAGGCCGGAAAGCCGTTCGCATGCGAGAAGTGAATGATGTTTTTCAAGTGCGGCTCTCTCCGTTTCTGTCTCTTGCGGGCAGTGTCGACGCGCGCGCTTTTGCATCCGTTCTCGCTTGCGTCTGGAGCGCGCTGCGGGTTGCATCCGCGCCCGCACTCGTTGCCGTGCTCGCGCGCTCTTTCGTTTGTCGATGCGTCGCGGGATCAGCGGTCCGTCCAGTAGCGGCGCTGCGTATCGCGATAGCGCTCGAGTATGAGCGCGGCGCCCTGCGCGCCGGGATCGACGTCCACACGCGCCGCGCCGTCGCGGTCGCTCCGCGCAAGCTCGATACGACGCGCGTTGTAGCGTTCCAGCACGCCCGCATTGGGATGATGAAAGCGATTTTCGTAGCCTACCTGAAATAAGGCGATGGACGGGTCGACGGAGTCGAGGAACGGCTCGGTCGACGACGTCTTGCTGCCATGGTGCGGCACCACGAGCACCTGCGCGCGCAATGCGCGGCGATCGCGCGCGAACAACACGCGCTCGGCCGGGGCCTCGAGATCGGCACTCAGCAATGCCGCGAAGCGTGGCGCGCTGGCATCGCGATCGGCATTGGCATCGGCATCGGCCCGCGCGGCTTGCACACCGGCGGCGGCAGGCACGGTTGCAACGCGCAGCACGCAGCAATGCTCGTTCGGCTTGCCGTGCAACGGGCCCGCGTCCGGCCACAGTATCGTGAACTCGACGCCATCCCACTGCCAGCGCTGCCCCGCCGCGCAGCGGAGCGTCTCGACGCCGAGTTGCCGCGCTTGGGTCCACAGCGCGTGATCCGGCGCGAGCGCGCCGACGATCTGGTGTATGTCGATCGCATCGAGCACCGCGGGCGCGCCGCCGGAATGATCGGAGTCGGCGTGGCTGACGATCAGCGTATCGAGCATCGTCACGCCTTGCGCCTGCAGGAACGGCACGACCACGCGCTCGCCAGCGCGGGTCGACTCCGGGCCGGGTCCGGCGTCGAACAGCAACGCGTGATGCGCGGTCTGCACGAGTATGGAGGTGCCCTGGCCGACGTCGAGCGCGGTCAGCCGGAACGCACCCGAGGGGGCCGTCAGCGCCCCATCCGCGCCTGGTATCAACAACGGCAGCCACGTCAGCGGCGCGGCCCAGCGCAGCGGCCAGCCGCGCGGCGCGAGACACCACAGCACGCCGACAGCCGCCGCGGCAAGCGTCCACGCATTCGGCTGCGGCAGCCACCACAGCGTCCAGCGTGGTCCGCAGAAGTCTGTCAGCAGTTGCAAGCCGGTCGAGAGCAGATCGAACAGTCCATGCGCAGCCACCCACGCGAGCGCGTCGAACGGCGCGGGCAGCACCACGCCCGCCAGCACCGCCGGCGTGACGAGCAGGCTCACCCACGGAATCGCGAGCGCGTTCGCGAACGGGCCGATTAGCGGTATCTGAGCGAACCAGTAGACGGTAAGCGGTGCGAGCGCGACCGTCACCGCTAGCTGCACGTGCGCGGCGCCGGACAGCCGTTCGGCGAACGCATGGAGACACCGCATCGATCCCGCGCGCAACGCCCGAAGCCTGGCTTTCGCGTTATCACGGCCATCGCGCGGATCGCCGTCCCGGCCGTCATCGCCATGAAGCGGCTGACGCTTGCGCCGCGTCGGCCGCCCGGACACCGCGAACAGAATCGCGCCGACCGCGCCGAACGACAGCCAGAATCCCGCCGACACCACCGCCCACGGATCGATCAGCAGCACCAGCCCGAGTGCCCATGCAAGCACTGTCGAGCGCGCGAGCTGGCGCCCGCTGACGAACGCGAGCGCGACGACCAGCGCCATCCACAATGCGCGCTGCGCCGGCACGTTGAAGCCGGCGAGCCCCGCATGCAGCGCGGCGAACAGCGCGCCGGCCGTCACGCCGACCAGCGGCGCCGGCAACCGCAGCGGCCAGTTGCGGCCGAGCCAGCCCGAGCGCCGCCAGACCGCGGCGGCGAGCCAGCCGGCCAGCCCCGCAACGAAGCCGATATGCAAGCCGGAAATCGCAACCAGATGACTGGTGCCGGTGCCGCGCATCAACTGCCAGTCCGCAGCGCTGACTTCGTCCTGCGCACCGATCGCGAGCGCGACAATGATCCCGCGATGCCGCGCGTCCCCCAGCACGCTGTCGATCCGCGCGCGCAACGCGGCGCGCCAGCGGTCGATCAATACCGCCAGGCCTGCGTCAGCGCCGAGCCGCACCGCGCGTTCCGGCGCGCTCACGTAGCCGCTCGCCCGCACGTTACGCGCGAGCAGATTCGCCTCCGCGTCGCGCACGCCGAAGTTCGCATTGCCGTGCGGCCGCCTGAGCCGCACGGTCAGACGCCAGCGCTCACCCGGTTCGAGCGTCGGCGCGGGGGTGTCACGGGCGATCCACGACAACTGGATCACACGTGGGAAGAGCGGCACGCCAGCGTCATTCGTATCGACCTGGAACAGAAAGCGCGCGCCCGGCTCGTGCCGCGACGGCAGGCCCTTGATACTGCCAACGACCTCGATGTCGCGCCCTTCCCACGCGTGCGGCAAGCTGAGCGCGAGCCGCGTCTGCGCGCGCAGGGCCGCATAGCCAAAGCCGATGCAGATCGCCGCGCACCCCAAGGCGCCCCAGCCGATCACGCGCCGCACACGCTCGCCACACCGCGCTCGCTTGATACGGCGCGCGAGCGAATCGGCGGTTCCCCGTTGCTCCCCGTCAGAAGCAGGCAGCGTGTCGGCGCCGCGCAGCCCCCACATTGCGACGCCCAACGCGGCGCCCGCCACCAGCACCAGCGCCCACCATCCAGCCGCTTGCGGCAACGCCGCCTGCCGCTGCAACCCTATGACGCCCAACGCAAAACCACACCACGCTGCCCGCATTCGCCCTCCGATGCGCGCGCGCCCGACGCTGCCACGCGCGCGGACAGGCAGCAGCGAGCCCGCCGGGCGTGGGTGTCGCCCGGCGCACACCAAAACCAACCGAATCGATTATGCAGACGAAAGCGCGAGTCGAGGCAACGCGGCGAGTGCGTTAGCCGTTGTGCCTAGGGCCGCTGCGTCGGAAGTGACACCGCGCAGTTGCGCGAGGCTCGCGCCGATTGCGGGAATCTGTTCGGGAGAATTGCGCTGTTTGTACATCCACGATGGCGCGATGTCCGGCGCGTCGGTTTCGACGACCAGTGCGTCGAACGGCAGTTGTTGGACCAGACGGCGGATCTGTCGCGCGCGTTCGAACGTCACGTTGCCGCCGAAGCCGAGATGCAAGCCCTGATCGATATAAGCCTGAGCCTGCTGGAAGCTGCCGTTGAACGCATGCGCGATGCCGCGATGGATCTGATGCCGCCGCAGCCCCTTGATCACCTGATCCTGAGATTTGCGCACATGGCAGATCACCGGCAGGTCGAACTCGCGCGCGAGCTGCAACTGGCCGTTGTAGAACAGTTGCTGGCGCGCGTCGTCGAGCCCTTCGACGAAATAGTCGAGCCCGATTTCGCCGATCGCGACGAAACGCGGATCGTCGAGGCTCGCCTCGATTTCGCTACGCAGCAAGTCGAGATCGCCGTCGTCCGCGCCCGGTGTGAACAGCGGGTGAATGCCGAGCGCGTACGCGCCGCCGTCGACGCGATGCGCAAGCTCGCGCACTGCCGCGAAGTTCTGCCGCCCGATCGCTGGAATCACGATGCGCGACACGCCGGCACTCCGCGCCGCCGTCGCGACGGCGTCACGGTCGGCATCGAATTCCGAAGCGTCGAGATGGCAGTGCGTATCGATCCACATGAGCTGTCTCACTAACGGGCGGCCAGGCCAGAACTGCCCCCGTATGCGATGGTTCACCGTGAGCCATCGCGGACCACGGCAGTCAGGGCCGGCCCGCAACGGCCATACCCGCCGGCGCCCTCCCCGTCAGACCGGAATCGGCGGCTCTTCGTGCAGCACGCCGTCGCGCAGCCGCATGATGCGGTCGCAGCGCCCGGCCAGTTCGGGGTCGTGCGTGACGATCACGAAACTCGTTTCGAGCGTGCGCGACAGTTCGAGCATCAAATTGAACACGGTGTCGGCGGTGCCGCCGTCGAGGTTGCCGGTCGGCTCATCGGCGAGCACGCAGGCCGGCTTCGTGACGAGCGCGCGTGCGATCGCGACGCGCTGACGCTCGCCGCCCGACAGCTCGCCGGGCCGATGTTTCGCGCGATGCCCCATGCCGACGCGCTCCAATATCGCAAGCGCTTCGCGGCGCGCGGCTTCGGGCGTCTCGCGGCGAATCCGCAGCGGCATCGCGACGTTATCGAGCGCGGAAAACTCCGGCAGCAGATGGTGGAACTGATAGACGAAACCGAGCGCGCGATTGCGCAAATCGTTGCGCTCGCGCTCGGAGAGTTGCGTGAACGGTTTGCCGAGCACCGAGACCTGACCCGCGCTCGGATCGTCGAGACCGCCGAGCACATGCAGCAGCGTGCTCTTGCCCGAACCCGACGCGCCGACGATCGCGAGCTTCTCACCGCGCCGCACGTTCAGTTCCGCGTTGTCGAGCACCTGCACATTCAGCCCGCCCTGCACGAACGATTTGGAAATGCCGGTTGCCTCCAGCACATGCGGATACGACGCGGGATCCTGAGCGGTCATGGTTGATTCGGTGGAAAGACTGGCGGGACGGTCATTCATAGCGCAGCGCCTCCGCGGGACGAACTTTCGCGCCGCGCCAGCTCGGATAGAGGGTCGCCAGCGCCGATAGCGCGAACGCGATTACGCCGATACGCACGACATCGGATGGCACGAGTTCGGACGGCAACTCGCTGATGAAGTACACCGACGGCGGCAGGAACTGCACACCGAACAAGTGCTCGATCATCGGCACGAGCCATGGAATGCTCCACGCGATCAGGCATCCCAGCGCGACGCCAATCGCCGTGCCGATAAAGCCGATCGTCACGCCTTGCACGACGAAGATCTTCATGATGGAGCCCGGCTGCGCGCCCAGTGTGCGCAGGATCGCGATATCGGCCTGCTTGTTGGTGACGGTCATGACCAGCGACGACACGAGATTGAACGCCGCAACCGCGATGATCAGCGTGAGGATGATGAACATCATGCGCTTTTCGATCTGCACGGCCGAGAACCAGGTCTTGTTCTGCTGGGTCCAGTCGCGAATGTAGAGGTCGCCCGACAGAGTGTGCGCGAGTTGGCGCGCGACCTCGGGCGCGCGCTGCATGTCGGTCAGGCGCAGCCGGACGCCAGTCGGCGCGGGCAGCCGGAACAGCGCCTGCGCGTCGTTGATGTTGATCAGTGCGAGCGTGCTGTCGTACTCGTAGTGTCCAGACTCGAAGATGCCGACCACGGTGAACTGCTTCAGACGCGGCAGCATGCCGGCCGGCGTGATTGTGCCTTCGGGCGCGACCAGCGTGATCTTGTCGTTCAACTGCACGCCGAGACTGGCGGCGAGGTCCGCGCCGAGCACGATGCCGAAGTCGCCGGGCGTCAGATTGGTCAGCTTGCCGGCTTTCATTTCCTTGCCGATATCGGACACTTCCGGCTCGAGCGACGGCTCGACACCGCGCAGCGCGACGCCGCTCACCGCGTCCTGGCGCGTGAGCAGCGCCTGCGCTTCGACGTACGGCGCCGCGCCGATCACTTCCTTGTTCTGGCGCGCCTCTTTGGCGGTCAATTGCCAGTCGGGCATGGAGCCGGTCGGCGAAAAGATCTCGACGTGCGCAAGCACCGACAGCATGCGGTCGCGCACCTCTTTCTGGAAACCGTTCATCACCGACAGCACGACGATCAGCGCCGCGACGCCTAGCGCGATGCCCGACATCGACACCAGCGCGATGAACGAAATGAAGCCGTTACCGGTCGTGCGTTTGCCGGCGCGTGTGTAGCGCCAGCCAATCTGCCATTCGTAGGGAAATTTCAAGCGAATCCTTGTCTGCGTTCTTCAGCGGTGTGCTGTGCGCGGCGAGCGCCTGGTGCGCAGCGCCCGCCGGCCGGAGCGTTGTGATCGTTGGGCTCGCGGCGGCGCGGATCGTTCCACGCGGGCGGGACGCCGCGCGTCGACACTGCCGACACCGTCACCACCACCACGGCACTGCGCATGGCCGCCATGCGCGCCGGCCCACCCCGCTCGACGCCGCCGCCTGGCGCGATCAAGCGCGAAGTTTGCCACACAATCTCGCCGGCTCGCCCAACGGCCGCACGTGGTCAGGTTACCGCAACGCGACGCGCTCGCCACTGCGCCCGTTCACGCTGCCGATCGAATCCACGCACTCTTTGCCCTACAATGCGCAGCATCATGCCTGCCGACCGCCTCCATCTTCTGCTGCCTTTCGCGCTGCCCGCCGCGGCCGACGCTTCCACCGCCCTTCACGATATCCAGAGTCCGGCCCTCGACCGGCTGATCGCGCGCGCGACGCTGGTCGAACGGGTGATCGGCGAGGATTTCCAGCGCACGCTGCCGCATGAGCGCTGGGTTGCGCGGCAATTCGGCGTGCTGCCCAATGCCCAAGCTAACGACGCGGCCGCCGCCGATGAAGCACCGCTGGCGCCCTACATGCTGCGCGCGGACGGCGGCGAGCCCGGCAACGCGACGTGGGCGTGCGTGCAGCCGGTCCACGTGCGTATCGCGCATGACCATCTGGTGCTGATCGACCCCGCCTCTCTCGAACTGTCCGATGACGAAGCCAGCACGCTGCTCTCGCTCGCGCGTCCGTTGATCGAGGAACTCGGCGTGCGCATCGAGGCGCCGAAGCCGACCCGCTGGTATCTGTCGAGCGACGACTTCGGCACGCTCGCGGGCGCCTCGCCGTTGCGCGCGAGCGGCCGCAACATCGAAATCTGGCTGCCGCACGAAGCGCATTCGGGCGAGCGTTCGCGCGCGTGGATGAAGCTGCAGAACGAAGTGCAGATGGCGTGGTTCGAACACCCGGTCAACCAGGCGCGCGAGGCGCGCGGGCTGCCGGCCGTCAACTCGATCTGGTTTCACGCGCAGGGCGTCGCGCGGCCCGTGCGGAGTCCATTCGCGCGCGTGCTGTCCGAGGCGGCCGCCACGCGCGGCCTCGCGATCAGCGCGGGCGCGGCGACGGGCGCGCCGCCCGCTTCGTTCAGCGGACTCGCGGCGCTACGGCGGGCGCCGGGCGCCAGCGACGTGGCCGGGGCCAGCAGCAGCTCGGCGACGGCGCGCAATGGCAACAGCGACGGCCCAATCGGCAGCAACGGCGAAGGCACGACGCTCGTCGAGCTCGATCCGTTTTCCGCGCCGTATATCGAACAGGACTGGGCGCGCTGGAACAGCGCATTCGCCGCGCTGCAAACCGAGTGGTTCGAACCCGCGCTCGCGGCGCTGCAATCCGGCGAGCTCGCGCAACTGGTCCTGACGCTGTGCGGCGACACCGGCTCGGTGACGCTCAACGTCACGCGCGCGGATCTGCGCAAATTCTGGCGGCGGCGCGTGCTGGCCTCGCTCTTCATCGAATGATCCACGGCCTTTTGGCATGACCCGAATCGTTACGCGCCCCTGCTCTCCCGTCGACGCCGAAGTGCTCAGCCGTCACGGCCTGCACCCCGTGCTCGCGCGCCTGTATGCAGCGCGTGGCGTGTGCGTGCCCGATGAACTCGAAACCGGCCTCGCGCGGCTGGTGCCGCCCGCCGAACTGAAGGGCTGCGACGCCGCCGCCGTCCTGCTCGCCGACGCGCTTGAGCAGCGCCGCCGCATGCTGGTGGTGGCCGACTACGACTGCGATGGCGCAACTGCCTGCGCGGTCGCGGTGCGCGGGCTGCGCATGTTCGGCGGCCACATCGATTACCTGGTGCCG
This sequence comes from Paraburkholderia sp., assembly GCF_036488505.1. Taxonomy (GTDB): domain Bacteria; phylum Pseudomonadota; class Gammaproteobacteria; order Burkholderiales; family Burkholderiaceae; genus Paraburkholderia. The sequence continues at coordinate 8,670 of NZ_DASXHN010000036.1, forward strand.
AACCGCATGGAGCACGGCTACGGGCTGACGCCGGACATCGTCGCGCTGGCCGCGGGTAGCGCGGCCGGCAAGCCCGAACTGCTGATCACGGTCGATAACGGCATCGCGAGCGTCGACGGCGTCGCAGCGGCCAACGCGCTCGGCATCGACGTGCTCGTCACCGACCACCATCTGCCCGGCGACGAACTACCCGCCGCGCGCGCGATCGTCAATCCGAACCAGCCGGGCTGCGCGTTTCCGAGCAAGTGCATCGCCGGCGTCGGCGTGATGTTCTACGTGCTGCTCGGGCTGCGCGCCGAATTGCGCCGCCGTGGCGCGTTCAGCGACGCGCTGCCCGAGCCGCGCCTCGACGGACTGCTCGATCTCGTCGCGCTCGGCACGGTGGCGGACGTCGTCAAGCTCGACGGCAACAATCGCGTGCTGGTCGCGCAAGGCCTGCAGCGCATCCGCCGTGGCCGCATGCAGCCCGGCATCGCGGCGCTGTTTCGCGCCGCCGCGCGCGATGCGCGCAACGCCTCCGGCTTCGATCTCGGCTTCGCGCTCGGCCCTCGCCTGAACGCGGCGGGACGGCTGTCGGACATGTCGCTCGGCATCGAATGCCTGACGACCGACGACGTCGGCCGCGCATGGGAGCTCGCGCAGCAGCTCGACACGATGAACCGCGAGCGCCGCCAGATCGAAGCCGGCATGCAGCAGCAGGCGCTCGACGATTTGTCAGCGATCGACCCCGACGGCGCGACCACGATCACGCTGTTCAATCCGGACTGGCACCAAGGGGTGATCGGCATCGTCGCGGGGCGTCTGAAGGAGAAGTTCCACCGGCCGTCGTTCACGTTCGCGCCCGCCGACGACCGCGGCGTGCTCGTGAAGGGCTCTGGCCGCTCGATCGCGGGCTTCCATCTGCGCGACGCGCTCGATCTGATCTCGAAGCGCGAGCCGGATCTGATCGTCAAGTTCGGCGGTCATGCGATGGCCGCGGGTCTGACGATCGCCGCCGCCGACGTCGCGCGCTTCACGGCCGCGTTCGAGGCGGTCGGGCGCGAGTGGCTCCCCAAGGAAGCGCTCGCACGCACGGTCGAGACCGACGGCGAACTCGAAGACGCGTACTTCACGCCGCAATTCGTCGAGATGCTCGACGCGGCGGTGTGGGGCCAAGGGTTCCCGGCGCCGGTATTTTCGGGCGAATTCGAGATCGCGTCGCAGGCGCTGGTGAAGGACAAGCACCTGAAACTGCAACTGCTGCGCGGCCGTCAACGCTTCAACGCGATCTGGTTCAACCACACCGACACGCTGCCCGCGCGCACGACCGTCGCGTACCGGCTCGCGAGCGATACGTGGAATGGCGTCGCGCGGGTGCAGCTGATCGTCGAGCATGCGATGAGCTGAGGCGGCAGCGCCGCCCCGCCAACGGGTCGAAAATCGCCGCAAAATCAACCGCGAACACGCGCCGGATCGCCCGCTAGGCCCCGGCGCGGCGTGCCGATCGGCTATAATTTCAGCTTTTTACGAAGCCATAAAGATCGACATGGAAGCGGAACGTCTCAACGCGATCGAAGCCTCTCTGGCGGACCTGCGCAAGCGCGCGGCCGACCTACGGGGGTATCTTTGACTACGACGACAAAGCACTGCGTCTAATCGAAGTCAACCGGGAACTCGAAGACCCGGACGTCTGGAACGACTCGAAACACGCCCAGGCACTGGGTAAAGAAAAGAAACTGCTCGACGACACGGTCGGCAAGCTCACGTCGATCAGTAACGACGTGCGCGATGCGCAGGACCTGTTCGAGATGGCCCGCGAAGAAGGCGACGACGAAACCTTGCTCGCCTGCGAGGCCGACGCGCAAGCGATCGAAGCGCGCGTCGCCGACATGGAATTTCGCCGGATGTTCGCGAACCCGGCCGACCCCAACAACGCATTCCTCGACATCCAGGCTGGCGCCGGCGGCACCGAAGCGTGCGATTGGGCGGCGATGCTGCTACGCCAGTATCTGCGCTACTGCGAGCGCAAGGGTTTCAAAACCGAGGTGCTCGAACAGACCGACGGCGACGTCGCGGGCATCAAGAACGCGACGATCAAGATCGAGGGCGAATACGCGTACGGCTTCCTGCGCACCGAAACGGGCGTGCACCGCCTCGTGCGCAAGTCGCCGTTCGATTCGTCGGGCGGCCGTCATACGTCGTTCTCGTCGGTATTCGTCTATCCGGAAGTCGACGATTCGATCGAAGTCGACATCAACCCGGCCGATCTGCGTATCGACACGTACCGTGCGTCGGGCGCGGGCGGTCAGCACATCAACAAGACCGACTCCGCGGTGCGGATCACGCACATGCCGTCGGGCATCGTCGTGCAGTGTCAGAACGACCGCTCGCAGCACCGCAACCGCGCCGAAGCGATGGCGATGCTGAAATCGCGCCTGTACGAAGCGGAAATCCGCAAGCGCCAGGCCGAGCAGGACAAGCTCGAAGCCGGCAAAACCGATGTGGGCTGGGGTCACCAGATCCGTTCGTACGTGCTGGACAACAGCCGCATCAAGGATCTGCGCACCAACGTCGAAATCAGCAACACGAAGAGCGTGCTCGACGGCGATCTCGATCCGTTTATCAGCGCGAGCCTGAAACAGGGCGTCTAAGCGCCGTTGTCGCGGCCCGCACGGCCGCGCCAGCCTTGCCCTGATGCGCGATCTGCGTCTTGCCTCATTTTCCCGCCTGAGGTTTTTACACTGACTGGCCCCGCGCACGCGAAGCACTCCGCCGCGCGCCACCGAATACCAACTCATCATGACCGAACCGACCCAGCCGAATGCGGCGCCCGTCGCGCCCGAAGCGGACGACAACAAGATCATCGCCGAGCGCCGCGAAAAACTGCGCGAGCTGCGTGAGCACGGCGTCGCCTATCCGAACGACTTCCGTCCCACGCACCACGCCGACGATCTGCAGGCGCAATACGAGCACACCGACAAGGAAGCACTCGAGGCGAATCCGCTCGAAGTCGCGATCGCCGGCCGCATGATGCTCAAGCGCGTAATGGGCAAGGCCAGCTTCGCGACCGTGCGCGACGGTTCGGGTCAGATCCAGTTCTTCATCACGCCGGCCGACGTCGGTCAGCCAACTTACGACGCATTCAAGAAGTGGGACATGGGCGACATCGTCGCCGCGCGCGGCGTGCTGTTCCGCACCAACAAGGGCGAGCTGTCGGTGCGCTGCACCGAGCTGCGTCTGCTATCGAAGTCGCTGCGCCCGCTGCCGGACAAGTTCCACGGTCTCGCCGACCAGGAAATGAAGTACCGCCAGCGCTATGTCGACCTGATCGTCACGCCAGAAACACGCCGCACGTTCATCGCACGCACCAAGGCGATCGCGTCGGTGCGCAACTTCATGGCCAAGGCCGACTTCATGGAAGTCGAAACGCCGATGCTGCACCCGATTCCGGGCGGCGCGGCGGCCAAGCCGTTCACCACGCACCATAACGCGCTCGATATGCAAATGTTCCTGCGGATCGCGCCGGAGCTGTATCTGAAGCGGCTGGTGGTGGGCGGCTTCGAACGGGTATTCGAGATCAACCGCAACTTCCGGAACGAGGGCGTGTCCACGCGCCACAACCCCGAGTTCA